>NZ_JBEXVE010000049.1:0-59232 GCF_040629205.1 Streptomyces sp. NPDC005962
CCCGTAACCGGGGGCTCCGCCCCCGGTTACGGGGAGGGGCGGGGTGGGGGAGACGAGCCCGGTCAGTCGGCGTGGCGGGAAGCGTGGAAGCGGGCTGCGGCTTCGGAGAGGTCGACGATCGGGGCGGGGTAGGGGAGGGCGGCGCGCTCGGGCTCGGGGAGCGTCCAGGGGGTGTGGATGTGGCGGGCGGGGAGGTCGGCCAGCTCGGGGAGCCATCGTCTTACGTAGGCACCGTCAGGGTCGAAGCGGCGGGCTTGCGCAAGGGGGTTCAGGATGCGGTTGGGGCGGGTGTCGGTGCCGGTTCCGGCCACCCACTGCCAGTTCAGCTGATTGTTCGCCACGTCCCCGTCCACCAGCAGATCCAGGAAGTGCCGCGCCCCCACCCGCCAGTCGACGTACAGCGTCTTCGTCAGGAAGCTCGCCACCAGCAGCCGGGCCCGGTTGTGCATCCACCCCTCCGCCGCCAGCTGCCGCATACCGGCGTCGACCAGCGGGTAGCCGGTCCGGCCCGCCTTCCAGGCGGCGATGGCCGCGACGGCGGACTCGTCGGAGCGCCAGCGGTCGCCCCGTGGGCGGTAGTCGGCGTGGGAGGCGTCGGGGCGGGCGGCGAGGACCTGGTGGTGGAAGTCGCGCCAGGCGAGCTGCCGTACGAAGGCGTCGGCGCCCGGCCCGCCGGACTCCCGCGCCCGGCGCACCAGCTCCACGGGGGAGAGGCAGCCGAAGTGGAGGTAGGGGGAGAGCCGTGAGGTGGCGTCGCCCGCCAGGTCGTCCTGGCGGTCGGCGTACGCGGCAAGACCGGACCGCAGCCACGAGTGGAGGCGGCGGCGCCCGGCCCGTTCGCCGCCCTCGGGCAGTCCGGGGGAGAGGCTGCCGGAGGCAGAAAGGGACATGGCGGCGGCCTGTTCGGACCGCACCCCGGACGGCACCCGCAGGCGGCGCGGCGCGGCGAGCGGCCTGCGCTGTGCGGCGCCCTGCCAGGCGCGGAAGTACGGGGTGAAGACGGCGAAGTGGTCCTTGCCCGAAGCCCGGGAACCGCCGGAGGGGGTTACGGTGCCGGGCTCGACGGCCGTGAGCACGGTTCCGTGCACCCGCAGCGCGACCCCGCCCACCCCGCCCACCCCGCCCAGCGCCTCCCGCAGCCGCTCCTCCCGCCGCCCCGCGAACCCGCTCACGCCGCCCGCGATGTGCACCTCCCCGGCGCCGACCTCCTCGGCCACCCGGCGGATCTCCTCCACCGCGTCACCCGTACGGACGACGAGTCGTCCCCCGCGCTCCCGCAGCCCCGCGTCCAGGTCGGCCAGACAGTCCCGCAGGAACGCCACCCGGTTGGGCACGGCGAACCCCGCCGCGGCCACCCGGCGGTCCACGACGAACAGCGGAACGACCTGGTCGGCCGAGCGGACCGCGGCGTGGAGCACGGGGTTGTCGCGCAGCCGCAGATCGGAGGTGAAGACGGCGATCGAGGTGCTGGTTGTGGTCACCCCTCTCCCCTACACCCGGCGCCCTCACCCCGCCGGGAGCGACATCAGCCCGATCGGATCGGTGGTCGGCGCCCGCGAACCCCCGGCGGGCTCGACCGTCACACCCACGCCGGACGCCTTCCCGACCGCGCCGCTCAGCAGGGCGGCCGTGCCGTCGCCGGTCCCGGTGTCCGCGGAGTTCATGAGCCCGGCCGACCGCATCGTGCCGCCGTCGCTGAACCACAGCTGGTACACCCGCCCCTCGGGCGGCTTCGGCAGGCCGGAGGCGAGGAACGCGGCCTTGTCCAGCGCGTGCGAGACCACGACCGTGCCGGTGGCCCCGTTCGTCAGCTTGGCGTTGCGGCTGTGGGCGTCCGGGGCGGCCAGCACCTCGGTCACCGCCTCCACCTGCGCCACGCGCTGTTCGGAAGCGCGGGCCGTATCGCGCGCGTCGGACGCCTGTCCGCTCTGCCACGCGGCGACCCCGCCGAGCGCCACCGCCCCGGCGAGACAGGCGGCCAGGGCGACATTCTGCCACCGGCCGCGCGCGGGACGCCGGTGCGGGGTGACGCCGGCGGAGAACTCCGGTTCGTTCCGCGCCACCCGCGGCGGGTCCTGACGGACCGTGGCGATGCGCCGCATCACATCGTCCTTGAGTACCGGTGACGGTGTCAGTGAGGTGGCCATGCCGAGTTTGGCCGCGGTGGCCCGTAGCTCCCGTACTTCCTGGGCGCAGGCCTCGCAGTCGGCCAGATGCCGTTCGAAGGCCAGCAGTTCCCGCCCGGAGAGGGAGTACACCGCGTAGGCGCCGGTCAGTGTGTGCAGATCCGCTCGGTCCGCTCTGGTCATGCCCCGACCCCCATGCAGTCGCGAAGCCGGATGAGTCCGTCCCGCAGTCTGGTTTTCACCGTGCCGAGCGGGAGCTGCAGCAGCTCCGCCACCTCGCGGTAGGTACGGCCACGGTAGTAAGCGAGCGTCACGGACTGACGCTGCAGTTCGGTGAGGGTCTGCATGCAGCGGCGTACCTGCTCGCGCTCCAGCCTGGCCTCCACCTGCTCCGTCACCTCGTCGAAGGCCGGGGTGCGGTTCAGCAGGGCGGCTCGCTCCTCGCGGTCCGACGCGGACTGCGCGGACCGTACGCGGTCGACGGCGCGCCGGTGCGCGAGCGTCATGATCCACGCCATGGCGCTGCCGCGGGCGGGCTCGAACCGGGCCGCGGTCCGCCACACCTCGACCAGCACCTCCTGGGTGACCTCCTCCGCCTGGGCGGGGTCGCGCAGCAGACTGCGCGTCAGGCCGAGGACGGAGCCGCTCACGGCGTCGTAGAGCGCTGCGAAGGCGTTCTGGTCCCCCCTGGCCACCATTCCGAGCAACTCCTCGAGGTCCGGACCCCTGGGGGCCGGTCCACCGATGAACACGGGCTCTCTCACTAGCCGTCCTTCCGGATGAGCGTTACGACACCACGAAGGTGTCGTATCTCATTCGTCGCCCGAGCGGGTGCGGATTGGTCAACATGAGCCGAACACGTGAGTCGCGGTCGCACGGATCTGCGAATTTGCCGGTCCGGCAAGGAGATTTGGCGCTACGGCCCCGGTGCGGGCAATCTCGGGACATGACCGCACATCATGAGGCACGCCATTCGGCACACGTTCAAGAGCACGTGCACGGTCACGGGCACGGCCATGGGCACCAGTCCACGGACCAGCCCGACTGGGACGCCTTCGCCCCGTTCCTCGAACGCGGCGCCGAGGTGCACACCCCCGTCTACGACCAGGCCACCGCCTGGCTGCGCGAGCGCTTCGCCGCGGGCGGCCACTCCGTACGCCGCGTCCTCGACGTCGGCAGCGGCCCCGGCGTGGTGACCTGCCTCCTCGCCCGGGCCTTCCCGGACGCCGAGGTCGTGGCCCTGGACGGGGCGCCCGCCCTGCTGGAGCGGGCCCGGGAGCGCGCCGCCCGGCTCGGGCTCGCCGACCGCGTCACCACGCTGCCCGTCGAGATGCCGGAAGGACTCGACCCGGCCACGCTCGGCACCGCGGATCTGATCTGGTCGAGCAGGACCGTGCACCATCTGGGTGATCAGCGCGACGCGCTGCGCCGGCTCGCCGCCGCCCTGCGCCCCGGCGGGCTGCTCGCGATCGGCGAGGGCGGGCTGCCGACCCGCTTTCTGTCCCGGGACGCGGGGCTCGGCCGCCCCGGTCTGCTGTCCCGGCTCGACGCCGCCCAGGAGGTGGCGTTCGCCGAGATGCGGGCCGGGACGCCGGGCGCGGTGGAGACCGTCGAGGACTGGCCCGGGCTGCTCACGGCGGCCGGTCTCACCGGCGCCGCCAGCCGCAGCTTCCTGCTCGACGTGCCCGCCCCGCTCGACGCGACGGCCCGCGAGTATCTGCGCGCCGAACTCGTCCGGTGGCGCGAGGCCGCCGCCGACCGTCTCGACGACGGCGACCTCGCCGCCCTGGACCGGCTGCTCGACCCGGACGACGAGGCCGGGATCGCGCGGCGGCCGGACGCCTTCGTGCTGACCGCGCAGACCTTCCACGTGGCGGCCCGGGGGGAGTGAGAGAACGCGTCGGCGCCGTCAGCCGGTGGTGAGGGTGAGCCCGTACGCGCTGAGGATCGGGTTCACCGGCTGGTAGTACGTCGTACCGCCGACGGTGCAGTTGCCGGAGCCGCCGGAGAGGACGCCCTGTGCCTCGGTGCCGGAGACGAACGAGCCGCCCGAGTCGCCGGGCTCGGCGCACACGCTGGTGCGGGTCACGCCGCGGATGGTGCCCTGCGGGTAGACCACGCTGGTGTTGTGCTGCTGGATGGTGCCGCAGTGCCAGCCGGTGGTCGAGCCCGAGCGGCAGACGGACGAGCCGACCGGCGCCTCCTGGGAGCCGGAGACCGTGACGGTGGTGGAGTCGGGGCCGATCACCAGCGGGGTGGGCGTCCAGTCGGGGTTGGTGGCCACCCAGGCGTAGTCGTTGCCGGGGAAGACCGAGCCCTGGAAGGTGCCCTGCGCCACGCGGTTGAAGCCGGTGGTGGTGTCGCCCGCGTCGCCGCAGTGCCCGGCGGTGACGAAACCGGCCTGGGCGGCCTGGGTGACGGAGAAGCCGATCGAGCAGCGGGCGGAGGCATTGATGTAATAGGCCTCGCCGCCCCGCAGGTCATAAAGGGGAGCCGGGCGCTCGGCCGACTCCACGATGCGCACCATGGCGCCGTCGACGCCGCTGGCGTCGATGAACCGCTGGGCCGCGTCTGGCTGGGCCGACTGGACGACCACGCTGTTGCTCTTCACGTCCACGTACCAGAGGGAGGCGGTGGTCGCCGACGGGGGCTGCTCCTCGGCCACCCGGTCCAGCCTGTCCTTCGCGGCGTTCAGCTGCTCCAGGCTGTGGCCGACGACGGTGGCCTTGGCACCGGCGGCCGTGATGGCGCCGCTCTGCGCCTGGTCGGTGGTGCCGACGGTGAGTTCGGCGGTGTTCCCGGTCACCCAGCTGCCCGCGTAGCTGCTGCCGAGGTTCTTGCGCAGGCCGGGTTCGGCCTGTCCGGCCTTGTATTCGTTCGCTATCCGGGTCCGCGCCTCGTCGGCCGTCAGACCCAGGTCGCGCTGCATGGCGGCGAGCACCTCGGGCGGGACCTCCCGGTGGGAGCCGGGCGGCGGGGACGGGCTCGCGGTGGCGGGTATGCCCGCACCGGCGAGGAACAGTGCGGCTATGGCGACGGTGCAGCCCGTGGCGAGCTCAAGACCATGACGACGTCTGCGGCGCATAGTGCGTTCTCCTGTCGCGTGTCACGCTGCGTGCCTTACTGAGCGCTAAGCGTAATTGTGGTGACAGGGGACCGCTCGGCGGAGGTGCGGACATGACGCCGCCCCGCCGCGCGGTGCGCGACGGGGCGGTATGGCGACCGCTTGTCGGTTTGTCAGCCCGCCGGGTTTGTCGGCCCGTCGGGTCTGTCAGTCCGCCAGGTTGAAGGTGTCCGGGTTCGGGCCCAGCCGGTTTCCCGAGTCCAGGGCGCCGATCGCGGAGAGGTCGTCGGAGTCCAGCTCGAAGTCGAAGACGTCGATGTTCTCCTTGATCCGGGACGGGGTCACGGACTTCGGGATGACGACGTTCCCCAGGTCGAGGTGCCAGCGCAGCACGACCTGCGCCGGGCTCTTCCCGTGCTTCGCGGCGATCTCGACGAGCTTCGGCTCCTCCAGCAGCCCCTTGCCCTGGCCCAGCGGGGACCAGGCCTCGGTGACGATGTCATGGCGGGAGTTGAAGGCGCGCAGCTCCGACTGCTGGAGCTGCGGGTGCAGCTCGACCTGGTCGATCACCGGGGTGACCGAGGCCTCGGACAGCAGCCGCTGGGTGTGCGCGGGGTGGAAGTTGGAGAGCCCGATGGCCTTGGCGCGGCCGTCGGCGTAGATCTTCTCGAACGCCTTCCAGGTGTCCACGTACTTGTCGACCTCGGGAAGCGGCCAGTGGATGAGGTAGAGGTCCACGTGGTCCAGGCCGAGCTTGGTCAGCGAGGTGTCGAAGGCGCGCAGCGTGGAGTCGTACCCCTGCTCCGCGTTCCAGAGCTTGGTGGTGACGAACAGCTCGTCGCGGGCGATGCCCGACGCGGCGAGCGCCTTCCCCGTGCCCTCCTCGTTGCCGTATATCGCGGCCGTGTCGATGTGCCGGTACCCGGCGTCCAGTGCGTTACGCACCGCGACCTGTGCCTCGTCGTCCGGAATCTGCCAGACGCCAAAGCCGAGCTGCGGAATCCGAACGCCGTTGTTGAGGGTGATGAAGGGGACCTTGCTCACGAGCAGTCGATCCTTACGTCGGAATGCGAACACGTACTCTGTGGTCAACGATCACCGGGCGCCACGCATTCCCGGTCCACGAGCCGTACCGGGTGCGCGATCTCCGCGCGGAAACGGTGCGGGGTGTGTCCCTCGCGCACCGTCGCGCCCACCGCGACCGCCGCCAGGCTCACCGTACCCCGTGGTGCGCGCACCACCATGGCCAGCCGGTAGGTACCGCCGATGGGGACCGCGCCGGTGCGGCGGATCTCCCAGCCCGGGTCGGGGCGCAGCTCCCGCCGCGCCTCCAGGCAGACCCGCTCGCCCGCCGCCACGGCGTGGTGGCCGTCCCGCAGCCCCAGCCGGGGCCCGAGGCGGACCGACAGCGGGGCGTCCGCGGCCTCGGCGAGCTGATGCGGGGCCATGGACCAGGCGACGGGTTCGAAGGCGGCCGTCTCGGTGGCGGTCGACAGGGTCAGATCGAGGTTGACCGTTCGCAGAGCGGGTTCCGGCGCGTCCCGCGCGCAGCTGACCGCACAGTGCAGCAGATGGTAGACGGCGGTGTGCGCCTCGGCGGCCAGGAAGGCCGACAGTTCCGGGTCCCCGGCGACCAGCTCGGCCGTCACCGGGACGGACACCGGTCCGCCCAGGGTGACATGGCCGGTCAAGGCCGGGGACTGGGGAGTTTCCTCGGAGACCAGGGTCAGTTCGCGCTCGGGAAGTGCGGGGAGAATGACATCGATCATTTCGTGCCCCCTTCGCGGCTCGGTGGTACCCAGGGAGTGCGGGGCGTCCCCTTAAGCCGACAAGCCGACCAGGCGTCCGTGCTAGCCGTTATACAGCGCCTCGACCTCGACCGCGTACGCCTGTTCGATCGCCTTCCGCTTCAGCTTCAGGGACGGTGTCAGGAGACCATGCTCCTCCGAGAACTGCGCGGCAAGTATGCGGAACGTACGAATCGACTCGGCCTGCGAGACGGTGGTGTTCGCCGCGACCACCGCCCGCCGGATCTCGGTCTCCAGATCCGGGTCCCGGACCAGCTCGTTCGCCGCCATCGTCGGTTTGCCGCGCATCGTCAGCCAGTGCGAGACGGCCTCCGGGTCCAGGGTGACCAGCGCCGCGACGTACGGGCGGTCGTTGCCGACCACGATGCACTGGGCCACCAGCGGATGCCCCCGCACCCGCTCCTCCAGCCCGACCGGTGAGACGGTCTTGCCGCCGGAGGTCACCAGGATCTCCTTCTTCCGCCCGGTGATCGTCAGATAGCCGTCGTCGTCCAGCGTGCCGAGGTCGCCGGTGGCCAGCCAGCCGTCGCGCAGTATGGCGTCGGTCGCCTTCGGATCGCCGAGGTAGCCGTGGAAGATCTGCCCGCCGCGCAGCCAGATCTCGCCGTCGTCGGCGATGTACACGGTGGTGCCGGGGATCGGCACGCCGACCGTGCCGAAGCGGGTCCGCTCGGGCGGGTTGGCGGTGGCGGCCGCGGTCGACTCGGTGAGCCCGTACCCCTCGTACACGGTGACGCCCGCGCCCCGGAAGAACAGCCCGAGCCGCCGCTCCATGGCCGAGCCGCCCGACATCCCGTGCCGGACCCGGCCGCCCATCGCGCCGCGCACCTTGCCGTACACGAGCTTGTCGAAGAACTGGTGCTGCATGCGCAGCGAGGCGCTGGGGCCGCTGCCGATGCCGAACGCCTTCTCCTCCACCGCCTCCGCGTACCGCACCGCGATCTCGACCGCCTTCTCGAACGGCCCCGACTTGCCGTCCGCCTCCGCCCGGCGGCGCGCCGCCGCGAACACCTTCTCGAAGATGTACGGCACGGCGAGGATGAAGGTCGGCTTGAAGGACTTCAGGTCGGGCAGGAGCGCGGACGCCGCCAGCTTCGGCTGATGGCCGAGCTTGACCCGGCCGCGGATCGCGGCCACCTCCACCATCCGGCCGAAGACGTGCGCTAGGGGGAGGAAGAGCAGGGTGGAGGCCTCGTCGCCGCGCTTGGAGTGGAAGGCGTCCTCGTACCGCTCGACGACGTTGTCGGACTCGGCCATCAGATTGGCATGGCTGATCACACAGCCCTTGGGGCGGCCGGTGGTGCCCGAGGTGTAGATGATGGTCGCGGTCTGCTCCGGGGTCATCGCCAGCCGGTGCCGGTCGACCAGGTCGTCGTCGATGGACTCGCCGTCGCTGAGCAGCTGCTCCAGCGCCCCGGCGTCCAGCTGCCACAGCCGCTGGAGGTGCGGCAGCCGGCCGACCACCGAGCCGACCGTCATGGCGTGGTCCTCGTGCTCGACCATGCAGGCGGAGACGGACGCGTCGTGCAGCATCCAGAAGACCTGCTCGGCGGAGGAGGTCGGGTACAGCGGCACGCTCTGCGCGCCCACGGTCCACAGCGCGAAGTCGAACAGCGTCCACTCGTAGCGGGTGGGGCACATGATGCCGACCCGGTCGCCGAACCGGACGCCCTGGGCCAGCAGCCCCTTGGCGAGCGCCACCACCTCGTCCCGGAACTGGGCCGAGGTCACGTCCTCCCAGTGGCCGTCGGGCGTCTTGCGCCCCAGGGCCACGCGCTGAGGATCGGACTCCGCATGCTCGAAGACGGCATCCGCCAGTCCTCCGGCCTGGGGCGCCGATGCCATCGGGGGGACGGTGAACTCGCGCAATACCTGCTCCTTGAAGCCGCTCCGCACAGCGCCGCGACCGTACCCGATCCGGCCCTCCGGACGGGAGAGGTGTTTCGTCGGGGAATGGTCGGAATGTGTGCTGACCAGTGAGGTGAAAGAGTGTCAAACGGTCACCGTGGGGCCCGGTTTGTGCTCAGTCTGCCCCTATGCGCCGCATGTGTGGCCGATATGTAAGGACTTCCTCCACGGAATCTCTCCGATCACGGCACAGGCCCGGCCGGATAGGGCACCGGCCCGGCCATGATCGCTTCCGCGAGCCGCTCCGCCGCGGCGCGGGTCGCGGTGTCCCGCTGCCGCTCCCCGTACAGCAGGACGAAGTCCACCGGCCCCAGCTCCGGCAGTCCGGCCCGCTCCGGAACCGGCACCAGGCCCGGCGGGATCAGGCCATCGGTGTGCGCCATCACCCCGAGCCCGGCGCGCGCCGCCGCGACCAGCCCGTTGAGGCTGCCGCTCGTGCACACGATCCGCCACGTCCTGCCGTGCCGCTCCAGCACGTCCAGCGCGCGGGCCCGGGTCAGCCCGGGCGGCGGGAAGACGATCAGGGGCAGCGGGCGGCCGGGGTCCAGCCGCAGCCCCTCCGCGCCGATCCACACCAGCCGGTCCCGCCACACCAGCTGCCCCTGCGGCCGCTCCTCGGACCGCTTGGCCAGCACCAGATCCAGCTTCCCCGCCTCCAGCCGCTGGTGCAGGGTGCCCGACAGCTCGACCGTCAGCTCCAGATCCACTTCGGGGTGATCGCGGCGGAACCCCTTCAGGATCTCCGGCAGCCGGGTCACCACGAAGTCCTCCGACGCCCCGAACCGCAGCCGCCCGCGCAGCCGGGTGCCCCGGAACCAGCTCGACGCCCGCTCGTTCGCCTCCAGGATCGACCGCGCGAACCCGAGCATCGCCTCGCCGTCCTCGGTCAGCTCCACCCCATGGGTATCCCGGCTGAACAGCTGCCGTCCGGCCGCCTCCTCCAGCCTGCGCACGTGCTGGCTCACGGTGGATTGCCGTACCCCGAGGCGGTGCGCGGCCTGGGTGAAGCTCAGGGTCTGGGCGACGGCCAGAAACGTACGGAGCTGGGCGGGATCGAACACGTCTTCCACTGTAAGCAGGGCCCATCACGGAACGCGATAGCAGTCAGAGCGGTATGCGGGATTCCCGATGGGCCCGGCCCCGGGCAGTCTGGAGAGGGCCCCGTACGGCACCCGGGCCCACGGCACCGAGAAAGAGAGTTCATGCACCGCCCGCACCACCTGCTCAGCCCGCTCCGTCACCTCCGTCCGCTCCGTCGCAAGATCAGCCTCCCCTCGTGGCTGCCGGTGGACGGCTTCATCCTCGGCCTGGTCGGCACCGTCGCCCTCGCCGCGCTGCTCCCGGTCAGCGGCCGGGCCGCCACCGTGACGGACGGGGCCACCACGGTCGCGGTCGCCTTCCTCTTCTTTCTCTACGGCGCCCGGCTCTCCACCCGCGAGGCGCTGGACGGGGTACGCCACTGGCGCCTCCACCTGACCGTGCTGACCTGCACCTTCGTCCTCTTCCCGGCGCTGGGCCTGGCCGCCCGCGGGCTGGTTCCGTACGTCCTGACCCAGCCCCTCTACACCGGCCTCCTCTTCCTGTGCCTGGTGCCCTCCACGGTCCAGTCCTCGATCGCCTTCACCTCGCTCGCCCGGGGCAACGTAGCCGCCGCGATCTGCGCGGGCTCGTTCTCCAGCCTGATCGGGATCGTCGTCACGCCGGTCCTGGCCGCTCTGCTCCTCGGCAGCGGCGGCGGCGGGTTCTCCGCCGACTCCATGGTCGAGATCGCCCTCCAGCTGCTGGCCCCCTTCCTGGCCGGTCAGCTCCTCCGCCGCTGGATCGGCGGCTTCATCTCCCGCCACCGCGCGGTGCTGCGCCTGGTCGACCGGGGCTCGGTCCTGCTCGTCGTCTACGCGGCCTTCAGCGAGGGCATGGTCCGGGGCATCTGGCACCAGATCACCCCCGCCCGGCTGGCGGTGCTGCTCGCGGTGGAGGCGGTGCTGCTCGCGCTGATGCTCACGCTGACCACGTACGGCTCGCGGAAGCTGGGCTTCCGGCGGGAGGACCGCATCACGATCACCTTCGCGGGCTCCAAGAAGAGCCTGGCCGCGGGCCTCCCCATGGCCAGCGTCCTGTTCGGCGCGCAGGCGAGCCTGGCCGTCCTCCCGCTGATGCTCTTCCACCAGATGCAGCTGATGGTGTGCGCCGTCCTGGCCCGCCGCTTCGCCGACCGGGCCCCCGAGCCCGCCTCCGGGCCCGCCCCGGAAGCGGTACGGGAAGAGATCGCTCAGCCCTCGGCCGTGAGCCGCTGAGCGATCTCTTCCGGCCGCCTCCGCTACCGGACGCGGTCCAGGGGGAGATGGGCGGTGGCGGACTTCCCGTCGACGGGTGCGTTGAACTCGCGGACCCGGCGGAGTTCGGTGTCGGTCAGCGCCCGGGCGTAGACGCGTACCTCGTCCAGGGCGCCCGTCATCCGGGAGCGGCCGTCGACCGCCTCGCCGAGGTGGAGCGCGAAGGGGGAGGAGCGGCTGATGGTGCCGGGCGCGTCGGGCGCGGAGACCGGGGCGGTGCCGTCCACCGTGAGCGTGAGGCGACCGCCGGTGCGGGTGAGGGCCAGGTGGTGCCATGCGCCGTCGTTGTGGGCGGTGGTGGTGGCGACCGAGGCCGAGGTGTAGGTGGCCGGGCCGTCGACGGTGGTCATCAGGGCGCGGACGCGGCTCGACGACGGTTCGCCGCGCACCCACACCTGGGCCTGCTTGCCGCCGATGCCGCCCATCCAGAGGAAGGGGTGCTGCCCGGAGGCGGCGTTGTAGCGGAACCACAGGCTGATGGTGAAGTCACGGGTGCCGAGCGGCAGCGCGCCGCGGTACGGGAGGCGTACGGCGTCGTCCGTACCGTCGAAGGCGAGCGCCCCGCCGAAGCGGCCCCCGGTCCCGGTGGCGCCGCCGAGGACGGTCGCGGGGCGGGCGCCGGGCGCGCGGTCGTCCGTGACGGGGGAGGGGGCGGCGCGCGGGCCGAGCCAGTCCTCGGTGAAGCGGGCGAAGCGGATCTCGTCGCGGGCGTCCACCGCGCCGCCCTCGTACATCAGCCCGACCGTGCCGGGCGAGACGAGGGCCATGTCGGAGTAGCCGGACCAGTCGGTGGTGACCACCTTGCCGCGGTCGGTCCCCTCCCAGCTGCGTGCCTCGTCCCAGGAGGAACGGATCATCATGGTCCGGCGCCGGTCGGGGTCGGCGGGCGCCGAGAACAGCAGCCGCCCGGGACCGTCGCGGCCCGTCTCGCGCAGCCGGAGGACCGAGCCCTGCACCATCGGCGTGGACAGGTCGGGGAGGGTGCGGAACGGCGCGGCGAAGCTCTCGCCGCCGTCGCGGCTGATGGCGTAGTCGCGGTGGCCGAGGTCGGTGCCGTCCTGTTCGCGCCCGTTGACGTAGACCGAGCCGTCGGCCCGCTCCACCAGCGTCATCTCCGAGGGCTTCTGACGGAACGTACCGTCCTGCGCTATCGGATAGGAGTCCACCGCGCCGACCTTCCAGCGCCTGCCGCCGTCGTCGCTGTAGGCGAGCGCCGCGTGGTTGGCGGTGATGCGGGTGCCGTCGTGGCTCTCGGTGTTGACGGTGAAGAGCAGCCGCCCCTTGTGCCGCCCGTGCTTGAGCTGAATGCCGTGCACCGGGCCGGTGGCGTACCAGGAGTTCCACCCCGGCGGCAGCAGCTCGGCGCTGAGGTCGCGCGGCGTGGACCAGGTGGCGCCGTCGTCGTCGCTGTACTGGAGGTGCGGAGTGCGGTCACACGGCACGTCACAGCTCTGCGAGTCGTCCCGGCCGGTGTTGTACGTGCTGGCCAGCAGGATGCGGCCGGTGCGCGTGTCGACCACGGGCGCCGGATTGCCGTGGGTGTCGCCGCCGCCCTCGTTGACCACCTGTAACGGCCCCCAGGTGCGGCCCCCGTCGGTGGAGCGCTTGAGCACCAAGTCGATGTCCCCGGCGTCGCCGCAGTTGTCCCTGCGGCCCTCGGCGAAGGCCAGCAGGGTGCCGTCCTTGGACGTGACGATCGCGGGAATCCGGAAGCAGGAATACCCCTCGTCCTGGGCGGACTTGAAGAGGATCTGCTGCTCGAAGTCGGTGGCGGAGCCGGAAGCGGTACGGGCCGCAGACACGGTGTCGTCCGTGTCCGCGGCCCGTACCGGAAGAGGAGCCAGGGCCAGCGCCGCGGCGGCGAGAAGCACCGAGGCGCGCCGCCGCCATCGTCTGGTCCGGGGGCGTGTACGGGGATCTGACGCCATGGTCACGACCTGCCCTTCAGAGCCATCTGGACGCCATCTGGACATCAAGACATCACGACATCCCACGTCTCATGGAGACTGTCGCAGAAGTGTCCCGCTTTGCGCCCGGTGGAAACAAGGACCGTGCGTCAGAGTTTGCGTGCGCACATCACGTCGTCGAGCAGTGCTTGAACGGCCCGCTCGGCGGCGAGGAGTTGGTCGTCGTCGGACGTCGCGCCCGTGGTCATGACGACGACCGAGCGCCGCCCACCCGCGTCGGTGGCGGTCCTGACCGTGCCGCCCGCGAGGTCGCCGCCGTGGCCCCAGCGGTATCCGCCGCAGTTCAGCGGCTGCCGGGCCAGCCCGAGGCCGTAGCGCATCCTGGGGAAGGCCATCTCGTAGTCCGCGTTGACGCGGACGGTCCGGCGCATCTCGGCGAGCTGCTCCGGGAGCAGCAGCCGCCCGCCCAGCAACGCGCTGTAGAACCGGCCCAGATCGCGGTCGGTGCTGACCAGGGAGCCTGCGGAGCCTGCCCAGTTGACGTTGCGGACGGTGGTGTCGGTCCACTCGGCGGAGCCGGGGAAGAGGCGGTAGGTGTGTGCGTGCGGGCCCCTCAGATACGGGTCGTCGCCGGATGCGTACGTGCCGGTCAGGCCCAGCGGGCGGACGATCCGGTCGTGGACCTCCTCGTCCCACGACCGCCCGGTGACCTTCTTGATGATCATCCCGGCGAGGAGATAGCCGGGGTTGGAGTAGTTCCACCGCGGGTTCGGGTCGCCCTCGGCCGCGGGCGGGAAGTCGGGCTGGTGCTTCATCGCTCCGGCGACCATGTCCTCGGGGTCGAGGTGCCGGTAGCGGTTCTGCTCGAAGGCGTCGGCGGTGTCCCCGGTCTCCTGTGTGGGGTCGTAGCGGTAGACGCCGCTGGTGTGCTGGAGCAGGTTCCGGATGGTGATGCGGTTGCCGTCGTTGCCGTTGCCGCTGACCACGCCCGGCAGCCACTTTTCCACCGGATCGCTCAGCGACAGCTCTCCCTCGGCGACCAGCTGGAGCACGACCGTGGCCACGAAGGTCTTGGTGACGCTCGCGGCCCGGTAGTTCGCCCCGTACGGCATGGGGCGGCCGGTGTTCCGCTCGGCCACGCCCGCGCGGGCGCGGACCTCGCGACGGCCGTCCCGAACCTCCACGGTGATGCCGGTGTATCCGGCGTCCCGGAGGATCCGGGCCACCCGCCGGTGCAGCTCCTTCGAGGTCAGCGTGGTGGCCGCGGCGGACGCGGTGCGGTGATCGGCCGTGGCCGCCGGGACGGCGGCGGCGCCGACGAGGAGGGCGGCGACCGCCGTGGCGGCCGCGACGAGACGTAAACGGGCTGTTCTGATACGTCTGTTCATGTCGCCCCAGCCTGCCGGGCCGAGGGGGCCCGGACCATGGAGTGGGCCCCCGGGCCCGGGTGGGGGCAGGCCCCGGACCCTGGCGGGGGCAAGCCCTACGTGGCAGGCGCGGTCAGGCCGAGGAGCCACTGTCCACGACCAGGTCGGTGCCGACCACGGAACCCGCCGCCGCGATCTCGTCCCCCTCGGCGAGCCGCCCCAGCGGGGTCTGTGCGCGCGCGCACCAGATCCCGCAGCCGGCCGGAGCCCGCGATCACCGCGGCGTCCGGACTGATGCCTCGAAGGTCGTTCTGCGGCCGGTCGCCCCCGCCAGGCCCGGAATCAGCCACCACCCGACGCTCACGAACCACCCGCCGCAGCGCATGCCTCCATACCCAGAACGCCGAGCGCACCCGGATCCTCGGTGGCCTCGTCAACGCGTACAGACATGCGGCACGACATGCAGGGATGACTCTTCGAGCGGCACACGAAAACGGTGTCATCGAATCATCTCGACTCGTTGTATCGTCCCTGACAAGGATGAACATGCGTGTGCAGTAGATGACTTGATTTGTCCCAGGGGGCGGTGCGCCATCTCGTTCGAAGAAGAGTGGGCTCAACACAAATCCGCAGCAGCCGCGCGGACACAGATGCAAGTGAACAGTTTCGACAGCGGAGGCGCCCCCTCGACGGGGGGCGACCATATGGCCTCCTCCGCCGCCGACAAGAAGAAGGCCGCCTCGTACCTGGAACGGGACTTGCTTCCCGATGCGGTCAAGGCGGGTCAGCACGCGGGAGGCGCCACGCAGTCCGTCACCGGGCTGGCACCGGCCGGCCGAGTGGACGCCGTCGTGTGGGGCGGTCCGGGCGAGCTCGACAAGTGGGAGATCAAGGCCGGCCTCAACGCGGCGATGAGGCACTGGGGCCAGCAGGTGAACAACCTACTGGCACGCCTCAACGGGGAGATGGGGGCGCTGCGTACCGCGAACAACCTCTACATCGGCAACGATCAGTTCCAGCGCTCGCAGTTCAACGACCTCATTCCGGCGGGGCAACCGGGAAGCGGTGTCACCAAGGACACACCGTCCGTGATCGCTCCTCCCAAGCCGCCCGATCCCTCCACCGACCCCAATGGCCCGCTGCTGCTGCCCAATCCCTCGCCCACCTCGGAGTGATCCATGGCCCTGACCTATCAGGACGTGATGACCACGGACTTGTCCATGCTCCAGAGCGCCTCCGAGGAGTGGAAGGCGATGGGGGACAAGTTCAAGACGCTCAAGACGGACTACGACACCCACGTGCGCGGAGCCCTCGGCAACGGGAAGTGGGTCGGCCAGGGCTACAAACGCCGCAGCCAGGAGTGGCGGTATCACGGCGCACGAGCTGTGGGGTGCCATGAAGGAGGCACACGCCGTCGCCGAGCAGCTCTCCGAGGCCCACACCGTGCTGACCCGGCTCAAGTCCGCGCTGAAGGACCTGGTCAAGCAGGCTCGTGAGGACGGCTACAAGGTCGACTCCGTGACGGGCCAGGTCACCACCGACTACGACGCCAAGCGTTTCCAGGACATGACGCCGGAGGAACTGCGCGGGTACAAGAACGACCCAGCGGGCATCGCCGCGCGCGAGCAGCAGCGGACCGACCTCCTCATGGATCAGATCAAGGAGATCGACGAGGCCGACTTCGGCTACCGCACCGCCCTGGAGCGCGTCACCAAGGACGTCGATGGCAAGGGCGTCAACGGAGGCTTCAACTCCAACGCCTCGGGCGACCCGGAGAAGTACGAGGGCCAGCGCGCCGAGGAACTGGCGAAGAAGGTCGCCGACGGCGACGACCTCGGCGACAAGGAGAAGAAGGAGCTGCGTACGCTCCTCGACGGCAACGAGGGCGACAAGGCCTTCAGCCGGACGTTCGTCCAGGGTCTGGGCCCCGAGGGCACCGTCAAGCTCGGCCATGAGCTGCGTGGGATGGGCAAGGACGGTGACTGGCTGGAGAAGAGCGTCAGCACGACCATCGCCGCCGCCACCAACGTCCCCAAGGACATCGAGAAGCTCCCGGTGACCTCCAAGCGCTACCAGGACTGGCTCAACAGCGACGACGGCAAATTCAACAAGGAGTTCCTCGCCGGTCTCAAGAAGGTCGGCACGGAGAACTTCGCCAGCAACACCGAGCCCGTCTACGGCTATCAGGAGTTCGTGACCCTGATGAAGAAGGGCGGGAAGTACGACGGCTCCTTCTTGCAGACCCTCGGCGACGACATCATGGAGACCGAGAAGGACAACAAGGACCGCGGGCTGTGGGACCAGTGGAACGGCAAGCCCGGGCAGAAGGGCGTCGAGTACGACCCGCTGGACGGCGTGCTGGGCCTGATGAGCAAGGACCCGGACGCCTCCACCACCTACCTCGACCCGAAGGGCAGCGACCGTCTCCAGTACCTGCTCAAGGACCGGGACTGGCCCGGCTACCTCCTCAACGGCGGTGGCGCGGCGCCAATCGAGAACAAGGACCTCGCCGACCTGACCAACAAGATCGGTTTCGGCCAGGCGCTGGAGGCGGCGGCCACCGGTGAGGTGCCCGGGACGAAGCATCCGCTGGGCGGCCATTCGGAGGCCGAGGCGCGCGTGATGCAGTACGCCGTCAGCCATCTCGACGACAACATGTCCCCGAACCTCAGGCCGTCGATGGGCCACATCCTGACCGACTACACCCCGGACACGCACGAGATCCTGAGCCAGGCGAATCCCGCCTACGAGAGCGAGAAGCACATTGCTTCGGGGGTCTTCAAGGATGAGCAGGGGAACGTCCGGGTCGCTCTGGACCCGCAGGTCCTCGACAAGGTGATGCGCGGCGTGGCCAACGATCCGGCGGCATTCGGGGACATGTTCAACGCGGAGCGGCAGTACTCGGCCGACAAGCTGGTCCAGAACCCCATCAACGGGGACACCAAGGCCATCGACCAGCGGAACAACGCCATCATGGGTGTCGGCAACGTCTGGGGCCACTATGACGGCGTGATGACGGACGTCGCCCTGGACAAGAAGGATGCCGCGATCCAGTGGGCGCGTGACGTCAACCACCACGTCACCTCCGGGAACGCGGCGGTCGACTTCGTGTCTCCGAAGGCCCCTGCGGCCGTCGTTCCGGGCGTGGACATCGTCGGCCGCGTGGTGGACTTCGGCATGTACGACTGGACCAAGGAGGCCGTCGCGGACGCGACCAAGGTCGGGGGAGAGGAAGCGGCCAAGACGTTCAACACCGGCCACAAACAGATGGACGCGCTCGTCGTGAAGTGGGTCGAGGCCCAAGGCGGCGACCCCGGCATCGAATCCGGCAAACCCTCTCCCGAGATCGGAGTGATCCAGCACGAGGGGCAGGGGACATACAGTGACGGACGGGAGCAGGCATTGATCAACCTTGGGCGTCCCGGTGGGTGACGCACCGCTCGGTAGTGGTGCGGGCCCGTTCCCTCTTGCTGGAGAAACGATCGAGAATGCGTGAAAAGAGAATGAGCCGTACCGGCAAGAAGGTCGGCATCGCTCTGGGCGGGATCCTGGTTTGCCTCCTGCTGGTCGGCGGTGTGCTGTACGCGACCGGGACACTCCAGAGCTGGCGGGACGACCGGGAACTGTCCCGTGCCTGTGAGGGGAGCCTCGCCGGCCAGCAGGTCCGCGATGCCTTGGGCAGCGACGACGTGGGGGCCCGGGACACCTCAGCCGACGGACCGGGGGTGCTGGCTTCCTGTAGGGCGGAAGTCACCGGCGGCGGCAGCGGCCTGAGTATCCAGGTTTACCGAGGCTCGCGGAGCGAGGGCGCCATGGCTTACCTCGGCCGCCGCGGGCTGGCGTCGTACAGCTCGCCGGTCTCCCCGCTCGGCACCTGGCCAGGGGTGCTGCTGAACGACCCTGAGATGCCCCGTGCCTCGCTCTGGCTGCGGTGCCGCGGCGACAAGGACAAGAGTCTGCTGGTCACCGCCCGCCTGAACCGCGATTCGGGCGGAAAGGCGTGGTCCGGCGATAAGCGCCGGGACTTCGCCGCCGCCGTGACGGCGACCTCCAAAAAGGCCGCCGACGCCTTCGGCTGCGCGGATCCGGAGGGAGGTTCCCTCACGGGTCTGGCCGACGACCCTCGCGACCGTCCGGTCCCCATCTCCAAGGCCACGGGTACCTGCGCCGCGCTGCGCCCGCACTCCAGCGCCGCCGCCCGAGCGGGCCTGGACCACGTCTGGACCACGCGGTCCGTCGGATCGGCACCGGTGGAGGACTGCGTGCTCGCCACGTCGGACGATCCGCAGGTGCCCGGGTACTGGATCTCGGCCTACTACGGCCCGTACGCCGAGAGTTTCGCGACCGAGGTCGCCGCCTCGCGCGTGCGGGGGGAGCGGGGGCAGGAGAAGGACGGTCACCTCACGTGGGCGACCGCCGAGTGCCCCGGCACCGACCAGCGGGCGCTGTACGTCCTGCGCGGCATCATTGCTGACACCGGCACGACGACACGTCCGGGAGAGGTGCCCGTGCGACATGACTCGGCCGCCCTCCGGGCCGATCTGCTCACGGCCTTCGCGCGGCAGTCCTCCGAGCGGCACCACTGCGGCGATCTGAAAACGCCCTGAACCCGGAACGACCTGTGCGCCCGCCGAAGGGCCCCGCGCTTGCCGGAAAACTCCTCCGTGCGCGGGGCCCTTCGGCGTATCGGTGCACGTGGAGGATGCCGTCGAGGCGCTCGCGTCGTCACGCGGTGACGGCCCCCTGCCTCGGTGGCGGCAGCCCTATGGCGACCGGGTCGTCAGGCCGAGGAGCCGCTGTCCACGACCAGGTCGGTGCCGACCACGGAACCCGCCGCCGGGGAGGCGAGGTAGAGCACCGCCGCCGCGATCTCGTCCGCCTCGGCGAGCCGACCCAGCGGGGTCCCCGTCTTCATCCGCTCGGCACGGTCGGCCTCGGTCTCGCCGGGCAGCAGCGACATGGGGCCGTCGGAGGCGCCGGGGCTGACCGCGTTGATCCGGACGCCCTGGTGGATGTGGTCGAGCGCGGCCGCCCGGGTCAGCGCGGACACCGCCGCCTTCGAGGTGCTGTACGCGCCGGTGCCCGGAACCCGGAGGTGGGCGCCGAGGTTGGACGAGACGTTGACGATGGCCCCGCCGCCGTTCTCCTTCATATGGGCGATCTGGTGCTTCATGGCCAGCCAGACGCCCGTCACATTGGTGCGCAGCACCGCGTCCCAGTCCTCCTCGCCGACCTCGCCGACCGGCCCCTTGCCGCGGAGTATCCCGGCGTTGTTGACCGCGATGTCCAGCCCGCCGAAGCGGGTGACGGTCTCGCGCACCAGATCCCGCAGTCGGCCGGAGTCGGTGACATCGGTGGTGACGGCGGCGGCCCGGCCGCCCGCGGCCTCGATGAGGCGGACCGTCTCGGCCAGGGTGGCTTCGGTGCGCCCGGCGGCCACGACGGACGCGCCCTCGGCGGCGAAGGCGAGCGCGATGGCACGGCCGAGGCCGGAGCCCGCGCCGGTGACGAGGGCGGTCTTTGCGGTGAAGCGGTTCATCGGATGGCTCCTTGTGCGGTGGAGAAGGGACGGCTCCGCTGGACGCGGAGGTTCAGGGCGGCGGCGGCCGCGAGCGCGGCCCCCGTCGCGGCGAGGGAGAAGGAGTCGTTGCCGAAGGTGAGCACGATGGCGAAGACCACCGTCGGACCCAGCTCCATCGCCGTGTTCAGCACCCCGCCGGCGAGCCCGGTCCGCTCGGGCGGCACACCGTCGGTAGTGAGGACCGCGGCCCCGGCGAAGGAGGCAGCGGTACCGGTCGGCAGCAGGATCAGCCCGGGCAGCAGCCCCGACGCGTACGGGGTGTGGGGGTCGAGCCCGGTGAGAGCCAGCAGGACGAGCCCGGCGGCGGCCGTGGCCAGCCCGGCGGCGGTGACCTTCCGCGGTCCGAAGCGGGCTATGAGCCCGCCCGCCGACCGGCCCGAGGCGAGCAGGGCGACGGCGAACGGCAGGAAGGCGGCCGAGGTCCGCAGCGGGGACCAGTCACGGTCCTGCTGGAGGTGGAGCGAGAACGTCACGAAGGTCATCGCGGTCGCGCAGGCGCTCAGCGCGATGGCCGTGAGGGCGAGGGCCCGCTGCCGGTCCGCCAGGAAGCGGGGCGGCAGGAGCGGATCTCCGGCCCGGCGCTCGGCGTACCAGAACGCGGTGAGCAGCGCGGCTCCGAGGAGCAGCGGCACCAGCACCCCGGCCGATGACCAAGGCAGGGCGTCGGTGACGACGAGCCCGTAACCGGCGAGCGTGATCCCCGCGGTGGCCAGCAGCGCGCCCGGCAGATCGAGCGTCCGGCCCGGGGTCGGCGCGGTGTCCGGAAGCAGCCGGGGCGCGAGCGCCAGGGCGGCCGCGGCCACCGCGAACGGTACGGCGAAGCTCCAACGCCAGGACAGCAGTTCCGCTATGACGCCGGAGAGCACATTGCCCGCGGTCGCGCCGAGCACCGAGAGCCCGCCCCAGGACGCCATCGCCCTCCCGTACGCCGAGGGGGAGGGGAAGACGGCGCGCAGCACGGACATCGCGGCGGGCGCGATCAGCGCCGCCCCCGCGCCCTGGGCGAACCGTGCCGCCAGGAGTGTGCCGATAGCGGGGGCGAAGGGGGCGGCGGCCGAGGCCGCGGCGAAGAGCGTGAGCCCGGCGCCGAGGGCTCGTCGCCCGCCGTAGCGGTCGGCGAGCCGACCACCGAAGAGCAGCAGCCCGGCGAAGGTCAGTCCGTAGGCGGCGCTCAGCAGGATCAGATCGGCGCGCTCCAGCCCGAACGTCCGCCCGATCTCGGGCAGCGGCACGGCGATCGCGGCGAGCGTGAAGATCAGCGTGATCTGGACGGAGCCGAGCAGGGCGAACGCCCGGCGCCGGCGCGTGCCGGTGGTGGCGCCGGTGCCGGTCGCGGTGGCAGTGGCGCTACCGGTGCCGGTGGCGGTACTGGCACCGCAGGGCGTATCCGTGGCGGTCATCTCGTCCCTCATTTTTGACCGATCGGTTTAATATGCGGACATAAAAAAGGCAGCGTCGAGGCGTCGCTCTTTCCTCAGTCCAGCAGTGCCAGCGCCTGCTCCGCGGCGTCCCGCACCCGGGCGGGGTCGTCCGACGCCTTGCCCACCACCCGTAGCCCTTGGAGCAGGACGAACAGCATCCGGGCCAGTGTGCGGGGGTCGCGGTCCTCGGGAAGCTCCCCCTGGGCCTGGGCCCGGATCAGCGCGGAGTGCAGCGGGGTCTCGACATGGTCCCAGCTCACTTCCACCCGGCGGGCCATCACCGGGTCGTGCGGGGCCAGTTCGGCCGCGGTGTTGGTCACCAGGCAGCCTGTCAGCCGCTGCTCCGGGGAGGCGGCCTCCTCGGCGAAGCGGTGCACCAGCGCCCGCACCGCGGGCAGTGCGGGGCCCGGCTGGGACAACTCGGCCAGCAGGGGCGGATCGCGGGTCTCCGCATAGCGGTCCATCGCCTTCAGGTACAGCTCGCGCTTGTTCCCGAAGGTCGCGTAGATGCTGGCGCGGCCGACGCCGAGGTGCTCGACGAGGTCCGCCATCGAGGTCGCTTCATAGCCGCGCCGCCAGAACAGCTCGAGAGCCGACTGGAGCGCGGCCTCCGGATCGAATTCCTTGGTTCTGGCCATGGGGAAACCCTAGCACCTATCCAGAACGGTCGGTCAATAATTCGTTCGAGTGACAGAGGCAGGGATAGAGGCAGAGGCAGCGGCAGTGCCGTCAGGCGCCGCCGACCGCCGTCGGCAGGGCGAGCCGGTGCTCGCCCGCGTACACGTTCATAGACGTGCCGCGCAGGAAGCCGACCAGCGTGAGCCCCGCCTCGTCCGCCAGGTCCACGGCCAGCGAGGACGGCGCCGAGACCGCGGCCAGCACCGGGATGCCCGCCATGACCGCCTTCTGTGCCAGCTCGAAGGAGGCCCGGCCGGAGACCAGCAGCACCGCCCCGGACAGCGGCAGCAGCCCCTGCTGGAGGGCGCGCCCGACCAGCTTGTCCACCGCGTTGTGACGGCCCACGTCCTCCCGTACGTCCAGCAGCTCGCCCTCCGGCGTGAACAGCGCCGCCGCGTGCAGCCCGCCGGTGCGGTCGAAGACGCGCTGGGCGGCGCGCAGCCGGTCGGGCAGGGCGGTCAGGGTCTCCGGGGTGATGCGCACGGGGGCGCCCGGGGCGTCGTCCGGCCCGTCCAGCTTCCAGCGCGCCGTGGTGCGGACGGCGTCCAGGCTGGCCTTGCCGCACAGGCCGCAGGACGAGGTCGTGTAGACGTTGCGTTCGAGGGTGATGTCGGGGACGGGTACGCCCGGGGCGAGCTTCACGTCCACCACGTTGTAGGTGTTGGAGCCGTCCTCGGTCGCGCCCGCGCAGTAGACGATGTTCGCCAGTTCGTCCGCGCTGCCGAGCACGCCCTCGCTCACCAGGAAACCCGCGGCCAGCGCGAAGTCGTCACCCGGCGTGCGCATGGTGATCGCCAGTGGCCGTCCGTTCAGCCGGATCTCCAGCGGCTCCTCGGCCACCAGGGTGTCCGGGCGGGTGCTGACCACCCCGTCCCGGAGGCGGATGACGCGGCGTCGCTCAGTGACCCGTCCCATTCGATCAGTCCCGGTTCTGTGCGTGGGTTGTGTGCGTGGATGCGTGCGTGGATACGTGCGTGCTGGGAGGTCTCATTGTCCTGTACGTGGGCCTGAGACCGTAGCCCCGGTATGCGTAAACTGTAGACAATAACCAATCCGGAACCACCCCTCCGGGAATCCGGCCGACACCGATCCACAGGGGGCGCGATGCTGTCCAAGGGGCTGCCGCAGGGCGCGGTGCCGAGGCTGGAGCGGCCCGGGCCGCTGCGCGAGCGGGTCTACGAGGCCCTGCTCGAACTCATCACCACCCGCGCCCTCCGCCCCGGCCAGCACCTCGTCGAGAGCGAACTGGCGAGCCAGCTCGGCGTTTCCCGGCAGCCGGTGCGCGAGGCGCTCCAGCGGCTCAACACCGAGGGGTGGGTCGATCTGCGCCCCGCGCAGGGCGCGTTCGTCCACGAGCCCACGGAGGAGGAGGCCGATCAGCTCCTCACCGTCCGCACCCTGCTGGAGGCCGAGGCCGCGCGGCTGGCCGCCGCGGGCGCGGGGCCGGAGGGGGTCGCGGCGCTCGAGGAGGTGTGCGCCACCGGTGAACGGGCCGTCCTGGACGACGATGTGGACGGCGCGGTGGCCGCGAACGCCGAGTTCCACGCCACGGTGATGGCGCTCGCCGGGAACGCGGTGCTGGCGGATCTGGCCGCCCAGGTGCACCGCCGGGTCCGCTGGTACTACACCCCGGTGGCCCGGCAGCGCGGCAAGCAGTCCTGGACCGAGCACCGCGAGCTGATCGCCGCCATCGCCGCACGCGACGAACGGCGCGCCACGGAGATCATGCGCGCGCATACGGAGCATACGCGCCACAGCTATCACGAGCGCCCCAGCGACTGACTCCCGCTCCCGGCCGTGTTCCGTGCCCGGCACTCAGCCGCGGGTGCCGTCCATGCGCTCGACCGCTTCCTTGGCCTCCTTGAGGTCCGCGTCCGTGACCTCGCGGTACTCCTTGATGGCCTGGATCTTCTTGTTCTCGCGCAGCAGCGCGGTCACCCGCTCCAGCCCCGGCTCCTCCTGGCGGACGCCCAAGTGATCCAGGATCAGGTCCGTCTTGCGCTCCAGCCGGGCGGCCCGGCGCTCCATCCGCTTGAAGCGGGCTTCCAGGGAGCCGTACATCAGGACGACGGCCACGACGAGGACATAGGTCGCTATTTCCATGATCGAGATGGTAGTCGGTCGGCACTGACGGGAAATCGCCCCTGAGGCGGCGTGAGTTTGTCCTTCCACAGGAGAAAGTCCGCATGGATTGCGGCGCAAGTTCTTCCCACCCCCGACAACCGCTGCTACGTTCCCCGTGAAAGCCCGACCATGTGCATGCCGATGACGGCGGGAGGGGTGGCGTGAGGCGCATGACGGCACGACCCGCGAACGCGCATCAGGCCCGGCTGCTCCGCCTGTTGCGCGACGGTGGCCCCAACTCCCGGGCTCAGCTGGGCGATCAGATCGATCTCTCGCGTTCCAAACTCGCCGTCGAGATCGACCGGTTGCTGGAGACCGGACTGGTGGCCGCCGACGGGCTCGCCGCTTCGCGGGGCGGGCGCCGCTCGCACAACATACGGCTCGCGCCCGCCCTGCGGCTGCTCGGCGTCGACATCGGCGCCACGTCCGTCGATGTGGCCGTGACCAACGCGGAACTGGAGATTCTCGGCCACCTCACGCAGCCCATGGATGTCCGCGAGGGCCCGGTCGCGGTGTTCGAACAGGTCTTGGCCATGGCCGCCAAACTCCGCGCCTCCGGCGTCGCGGAGGGCTTCGACGGCGCGGGCATCGGAGTGCCGGGCCCCGTCCGGTACCCCGAGGGCGTGCCGGTCGCACCGCCGATCATGCCGGGCTGGGACGGCTTCCCCGTACGGGAGGCGCTCAGCCAGGAACTGGGCTGCCCCGTCATGGTCGACAACGACGTGAACCTCATGGCCATGGGGGAGCAGCACGCCGGAGTCGCCCGCTCCGTCAAGGACTTCCTCTGCGTCAAGATCGGCACCGGTATCGGGTGCGGCATCGTGGTCGCCGGGGACGTCTACCGCGGAACGACCGGCAGCGCGGGCGATATCGGGCACATCCAGGCCGAGCCCGACGGCCGCCCCTGCGCCTGCGGCAACCACGGCTGCCTGGAGGCCTACTTCGGCGGCGCGGCCCTGGCCCGCGACGCCGAGGCCGCCGCCCGCGACGGCCGCTCCGCCGAACTCGCCGCGCGGCTGGACGCCGTGGGGCACCTCGCCGCCACGGACGTCGCGGCGGCGGCCTCGGCCGGTGACGCCGCCGCCCTCGAACTCATCCGCGAGGGCGGCATGCGCACCGGCCAGGTCATCGCCGGGCTCGTCAGCTTCTTCAACCCGGGCCTGGTGGTGATCGGCGGCGGCGTCACCGGCCTCGGCCACACGCTCCTCGCCGCCATCCGCACCCAGGTCTACCGTCAGTCCCTTCCGCTCGCCACCGGCAACCTTCCCATCGTGCTGGGCGAACTGGGCCCCGCCGCGGGAGTTACCGGCGCGGCCCGTCTGATCAGCGACCACCTCTTCTCCCCGGCCTGACCCTTCCCGTCCGGCCTTCGTTTTCTACGGCCCGCCCCGCTGAACGGACCGTACCGAGGCACAGCGCGCGGCACCCGTGACCTCCACGAGCGTGCTTGTTCCCCACCCCGCCCCTACCCGACCCCGGGGGCTCCGCCCCGGACCCCGAACCCGGATGCCTGGCCCCGGAATCCCGACCCCGGAACCGAGGCCCGGATGCCTGAGCCCGGACTCGGCCCGGATTCGGACCCGGACCTGAAACCCTCGCACCCGCACCCGCACCTGGACCTGGACCCGGACCCGGACCCGGACCCGGACCTGGACCCGGACCTGGACCCGAACCCGAACCCGAACCTGGACCCGAACCCGAACCCGAAC
Source organism: Streptomyces sp. NPDC005962 (assembly GCF_040629205.1). Classification (NCBI taxonomy): domain Bacteria; kingdom Bacillati; phylum Actinomycetota; class Actinomycetes; order Kitasatosporales; family Streptomycetaceae; genus Streptomyces; species Streptomyces sp. NPDC005962. The sequence continues at coordinate 26,027 of NZ_JBEXVE010000049.1, forward strand.
CCGGACCTGGGCTCGGACCGGACCTGGACCTGGACTCGGGCCCGGACCTGGACTCGGACCCGGCCCGGACCTGGACTTGGGCCCGGACCGGACCCGAACCGGACTCGGACCCGGCGCCCCGGCGCCCCGGCGCCGGAAGCCGGGGGCACGGGGCACGGCGCGCCCGGTCTCCGGGGCGCCTGCCGCCGGTGGGCCCGGGGGCTTCGGCTCCCACCAGCCTCTCCGGCGTTTGAGGAGCGGGGGCCGGGGCGGCGCCCCGGGGGCGAGGAGGGGCGGGGTGGGGGAGAGGCACCGACCGCACACCAGCCGCACCGCCACAGCACTCCGCACCGCCAGAGCACCCCGCACCGCCACAGCGAACCCGCACCGCCACAGCGACCCGCCCGAGGAGGCTCGCCATGGCACCACCCGATCCGCGTCCGCGTCAGTCCGACCCGCCCCCGCTCCTCACCATGTCCGGCATCACCAAGTCGTTCCCCGGCGTACGGGCCCTCGACGGCGTCGATCTCGACGTCCAGGCGGGCGAGGTGCACTGCCTGCTGGGGCAGAACGGCGCGGGCAAGTCCACGCTGATCAAGGTGCTGGCCGGGGCCCACCAACCGGACGGCGGGGACATCGTCTGGCAGGGCGCGCCCGTGGTCCTGAAGTCGCCGGTCGCCGCCATGCGCCTAGGCATCGCCACCATCTACCAGGAACTCGACCTGGTGGAGGGCCTGTCCGTGGCCGAGAACATCTTCCTCGGCCACGAGCCCGCCACCGCGGGCTTCGTACGGTCCCGCGCCGCCCGGGCCACCGCCGAGCTGCTGGCCCGCCTCGGCCACCCCGAGATCGACCCGAGGCGGCTGGTGGGCGAACTCTCCGCCGCCGCACAGCAGATCGTGTCCATGGCCCGCGCCCTCTCGCACGACGTACGGCTGATCGTCATGGACGAGCCGTCCGCCGCGCTCGACCCCGACGAGGTCGACAACCTCTTCCGTATCGTCGGCGACCTCACGACCGGAGGCGTGGCGGTCGTCTACATCTCGCACCGGCTGGAGGAGATCCGCCGCATCGGCGACCGCGTCACCGTGCTGAAGGACGGCCGCGCCGCCGCCCGCGGGCTGCCCGCCCGTACGACGCCCACCCGCGACGTCGTCGCGCTGATGACGGGCCGGGACGTCGAGTACGCGTTCCCGCGCCGCACCGGAAAAGCCACTCCGCAGGAACCCGTGCTGCGGCTCCAAGGGCTGGCCAGAACAGGGGAGTTCGAGCCGGTCGACCTCGACCTGGCGCCCGGCGAGATCGTGGGGCTCGCCGGACTCGTCGGCTCCGGCCGGTCCGAGATCCTGGAGACCGTCTACGGCGCCCGCCGCCCCACCGCGGGCCGTGTCCTCGTCGACGGCCGCCCGCTGCGCCCCGGCAGGGTGACCGCCGCCGTGCGCGCCGGGCTCGGGCTGGCGCCCGAGGAGCGCAAGGCGCAGGCGCTGCTGATGCTGGAGTCCGTCACCCGTAACGTCTCCGTCTCCTCCCTCGCCCGTTTCTCCCGGGCCGGGTGGCTGGACCGCGGCGCCGAGCGGGACGCGGCCCGCCGCAGCGTGCGCGATCTGTCGCTGCACCCGGACGACCCGGAGCGGCCGGTGCGCACGCTGTCCGGCGGCAACCAGCAGAAGGCGGTGCTCGCGCGCTGGCTGCTGCGCGGCTGCCGGGTGCTGCTGCTGGACGAGCCGACCCGCGGCGTGGACGTCGGCGCCCGCGCCGAGCTGTACGCGGTGATCCGCCGCCTCGCCGACGACGGCATGGCGGTGCTGCTGGTCTCCAGCGAACTGCCCGAAGTCCTCGGCCTCGCCGACCGGGTGCTGGTGCTCCGCGAGGGGCGGGTCGTGCATACGGCGGCCGCGGACGAACTGGACGAGCACCGCGTCCTCGATCTCGTCATGGAAGGGAGCCCGTCGTGCTGAACTCTCCCGGAGGCGCCGATACCGGGGCCGATACCGGGGCCGACGCCGATGCCGTCCCCGGCGCCGCCGCCACGCTTACCAAGGCCGCCGGGCCACCCGGGCCCCGCGCACCGGCCAAAGGCGGTCTCGGCGGCCTCAGCCGCCTCGCCGACCTCCGCAACCTCTCCCTCCTCGGCGTGCTCGCCGTCCTGGCCGTCGTGGGCGGCATCACCAAGCCCGACGAGTTCCTGAGCACCGACAACCTCCAACTCGTCCTCACCCAGGCGTCCGTCATCGGCGTCGTCACCGTCGGCGTGACCTTCGTCATCACCAGCGGCGGCATCGATCTGTCCGTCGGCGCGATCGTCGCGCTCGCCTCGGTGTGGGCCACCACGCTCGCCACCCAGGACTACGGCTTCGGCGGCATCCTGCTGTGCGCCGTGCTGGTCGGGCTCGGCTGCGGCCTGGTCAACGGTGTGCTCATCGCGTACGGCGGCATGGTGCCGTTCATCGCCACGCTCGCCATGCTGGCCTCGGCCCGCGGCCTCGCGCTCCAGATCAGCGACGGCAGGACGCAGGTCGTCACCGTCAAGCCGGTCCTGGACCTCGGGCTCCGCGACTCCTACGTGCTCGGCATCCCACCGCTGGTGCTGATCTTCGCCGCGGCCACGGTCCTCGGCTGGCTGCTGCTGGGCCGTACGACGTTCGGCCGACGCACCGTCGCCATCGGCGGCAACCCGGAGGCGGCCCGGCTCGCGGGCATCGACGTACGGCGCCAGCGGCTGATGCTGTACCTGCTGTCCGGGCTGTGCTGCGGCATCGCCGCGTTCATGCTCGTCGTCCTCACCGGCTCCGGCCAGAACACCAACGGCAACCTGTACGAACTCGACGCCATCGCCGCCGCCATCATCGGCGGGACCCTGCTCAGCGGCGGCCGCGGCACCATCACCGGCTCCGTCCTCGGCGTCCTCGTCTTCACCACGATCACCAACCTCTTCGCCCTGAACAACCTCCAGAGCGATGTCCAGCAGATCGCCAAGGGCGCGATCATCGTCGCCGCCGTCCTGGTACAGAAGGGTCGTTCGACGTCATGAACCACACCCCGGGAAACCCCACCAGCCGCAGAAACCTCCTTCTGGGCACCGCCGCGGCGGGCGCGCTGTTCGCGGCGGGCTGCACCAGCAACGAGAACAACGACAGCGAGGACGAGGGCAAGCAGCCCGCCGGTGCCGCCGACGACAAGCCCGGTAAGAAGGTCACCGTCGGCTTCGCCGGTCCGCAGGCCGACCACGGCTGGCTCAACGCCATCAACCAGCAGGCCAAACGGCGCGCCAAGGAGTACGAGGACGTCACGCTGGTCAGCACGGAGGGCTCCAACGACACCGCCCAGCAGATCGGCCAGATCGAAACCCTCATCAACAAGAAGGTCGACGTCCTGGTCATCCTGCCCGCCGACGGCAAGGCGCTCACCCAGGTCGGGCTGAAGGCCATGAAGGCGGGCATCCCCGTCGTCAACCTCGACCGCGTCTTCGCCTCCCCGCAGGCGTACCGCTGCTGGATCGGCGGCGACAACTACGGCATGGGCCTCAACGCGGGCCGCTACATCGGCGAACAGCTCAAGGGCAAGAAGAACGCCAAGGTGGTGGAGCTGGCCGGGCTGGACAACCTGGAGCTGACCCGGCAGCGCACGGCCGGTTTCGACGACGCCCTCAAGAACTACCCCAACATCAAGAAGGTAGGCCGCCAGGCCGCCGAGTTCACCGTCGAGTCCGGCCAGTCGAAGATGGCACAGCTGCTCCAGGCCCACTCCGGCTTCGACGCCCTGTGGAACCACGACGACGACCAGGGCGTCGGCGCGGAGCGCGCCATCCAGCAGGCCGGACGCGACGAGTTCCTGATGGTCGGCGGCGCGGGCGCCAAGCGCGCCATGGACGCCATCAAGGCCGACAACACCGTCCTCAAGGCCACCGTCCTGTACCCGCCGACGATGGCCGCCTCCGCCATCGACCTGGCCCGCGCGCTCGGCCAGGGCAAGGGCGTCGGGGGCCTGGCCGAGCTGGAGATCCCGGCCTCCCTCACCCTCTACTCGGCCGTCGTGACCAAGGAAAACGTGGACGAGTACCTGCCCACGGGATTCAGCTAAGGGGTGTCTTGTCGGTCGGTGTCTTGCCGGTCGGTCCGGCATGACCGGCAAGACACCCCCTCGGCCCCGTCTCCACCGCGCATCCACCGCGATCTGTGAGGAGCCTCATGGAAAGCCCCGCAGCACAACCTGCCGACAACACACGGCAGACCCTCGGCATCGGCATGGTCGGCTACGCCTTCATGGGCGCCGCCCACTCCCAGGGCTGGCGCACCGCGGGCCGCGTCTTCGACCTCCCCCTCCGCCCCGCCATGGCCGCCATCTGCGGCCGCGACCCGGACGCCGTCCGCGCCGCCGCGGACAAACACGGCTGGGCGGCCGCCGAGACCGACTGGCGCGATCTGATCGCCCGGGACGATGTGCAGCTGGTCGACGTCTGCACCCCCGGCGACAGCCACGCCGAGATCGCGATCGCCGCGCTGGAGGCCGGTAAGCACGTGCTGTGCGAGAAGCCCCTCGCCAACTCGGTCGCCGAAGCGGAGGCCATGGCCGCCGCCGCCCGCCGGGCCCGCGCCCGCGGGCAGCGGGCGATGGTCGGCTTCAACTACCGCCGTACGCCCGCGATCGCGCAGGCCCGCCGCATGGTGGCCGGGGGCCGGATCGGCGTCCTGCGCCATGTACGGGTCACCTACCTACAGGACTGGATCGTCGATCCGGAATTCCCCCTGGTGTGGCGGCTGCGCCGGGAACTCGCGGGCTCCGGCGCGCTCGGCGACCTCGGGGCGCACATCGTGGACCTCGCGCAGTACCTGGCGGGGGAGCGGCTGGTCGGCGTCTCGGCGCTCACCGAGACCTTCGTACGGGAACGTCCGCTGCCCGCCGGAGCGGCGGCGGGACTCGCCGCCACCGGCGCATCGGGCAATGGCCTACCGCGCACCGGCCCCGTCACGGTCGACGACGCGGCCCTGTTCACCGGCCGCCTCGCCTCCGGCGCCCTGGCGTCCTTCGAGGCCAGCCGCTTCGCCGCCGGGCGCAAGAACTCGCTGCGCATCGAGCTGAACGGCGACCACGGCTCGCTCGCCTTCGACCTCGAACGGCTCAACGAGCTGTCCTTCCACGACCACACCGAGCCCGCCGCCGACTCCGGCTTCCGCCGCATCCTGGTCACCGAACCCGACCACCCCTACCTGGAGGCCTGGTGGCCGCCGGGCCACGCCCTCGGCTACGACCACACCTTCGTCCACCAGGCGCGCGACATCGTGCGGGCCATCGCCACCGGGACCGACCCCGAGCCGTCGTTCGAGGACGGGCTCCAGGTGCAGCGGGTGCTGGCCGCGGTCGAGGAGAGCGCCGAGAAGAACTGCGTCTACACCCCCGTGCCCGCCTGAGGAGGAGGCCACATGCCCAGACCCTTCACCCTCTTCACCGGCCAGTGGGCGGACCTGCCGCTGGAGGAGGTCTGCCGACACGCCCGCGACTTCGGCTACGACGGCCTCGAACTCGCCTGCTGGGGCGACCACTTCGAGGTCGACCGCGCCCTCGGTGAGCCCGGCTACCTCGACGGGCGCCGTCAGCTCCTCGACAAGTACGGCCTCCAGTGCTGGGCCGTCTCCAACCACCTGGTGGGCCAGGCCGTCTGCGACCACCCCATCGACGAACGCCACCAGGCCATCCTCCCCGCCCGCATCTGGGGCGACGGCGACGCGGAAGGCGTACGGCAGCGGGCCGCCGCCGAAATGGCCGACACGGCCCGCGCCGCGGCCGCCTTCGGGGTGCGTACGGTCATCGGCTTCACCGGCTCGTCCATCTGGCACCTGGTCGCCATGTTCCCGCCGGTCGTGCCCGGCATGATCGAACGCGGCTACGAGGACTTCGCGACCCGCTGGAACCCGATCCTGGACGTCTTCGACGCCGAGGGCGTGCGTTTCGCCCACGAGGTCCACCCGAGCGAGATCGCGTACGACTACTGGACGACCCACCGCGCCCTCGAAGCCGTAGGCCACCGCTCCGCCTTCGGCCTCAACTTCGACCCCAGCCACTTCGTCTGGCAGGACCTCGACCCGGTCGGCTTCCTGTGGGACTTCCGCGACCGGATCTACCACGTCGACTGCAAGGAGGCCCGCCGCCGCCTCGACGGCCGCAACGGCCGCCTCGGCTCCCACCTCCCCTGGGGCGACCCCCGCCGCGGCTGGGACTTCGTCTCCGCGGGCCACGGCGATGTGCCCTGGGAGGACGTCTTCCGCATGCTGCGGTCCATCGCGTACGAGGGCCCGGTCTCGGTGGAGTGGGAAGACGCGGGCATGGACCGCCTGACCGGCGCCCCCGAGGCCCTGCGCCACCTCAAGTCCTACGACTTCGACCCCCCGACAACATCCTTCGACGCCGCCTTCGGCAGCCCCTGAGGCCCGGCGGCTTCTTCCCCCACCCCGCCCCTTCCCGAAACCGGGGGCAGGCCCCCGGACCCCCGGCCAGGCAGGCCGAATGATGCCGGGCCGCCGAAGCGGCCGGAGCGCGCGCCGACGCGCACACCGGCACCTCGGCGCCGAACCGGGAGCAAGCCCCCAGGCCCCCGGCCTCGGATGCGCGGGGCGAGGGCAAGGTGCGTCGAGGCGGCGCCACTTCCCCCACCCCGCCCCTTCCCGAAATCGGGGGCAGGCCCCGGGCCCCCGGCCCGGACGGGGCCACGTCCCCAAGCCCGGGGCCCGGGCCCGAACAGCGCGCCCGGGGGCGGCGGGGCGCAGCGGGCGGTGCCGCGTGCCTGTTCCGCCTGCCCCGCCGGGTCGGGGGCCTGGGGGCTTGCCCCCAGTTCGGGAAGGGGCGGGGTGGGGGGAATGGCGCCGCGCAACCAGCCACCCGCTTTGTCCTTCCCGGGGACCAAGCCAACCCACCCCGTGTCAAAGGGGTTTCCGAACCGGACAAACCCCGCTACCGTCCTTGAGATGTACCGGTCACATAGGGGCCCCTCACCCCGGACCGGTCACCGAATCGGCGCGACGGCGCGCGCCTGTGCCAGGTCGGGCGGTCAACGGCCCCCGTCCGTACACCCCCTCTTTTCCCGGAGGATCAGCGTGCACAGGAAACGGCATGGACTGCGCGGCTCCCTCGCGCTCCTCACGAGCTCGCTGCTCGTGGGCACGGGGCTCGCGTTCACCGCATCCCCATCAGCGGGAGCGGACCAGGCAGCGGAGAAGTTCCAGCAGGTCACGCTCGCCAAGGGCGCGGCCGAGACCGGTGAGCCCATGTCGCTCGCCGTCCTCCCCGACCGATCGGTGCTGCACACGTCCCGCGACGGCACCCTGCGGCTGACCGACGCGGGCGGCGACACGAAGGTGTCCGGCAAGCTCCCGGTCTACTCGCACGACGAGGAGGGGCTGCAGGGCGTCGGCATCGACCCGGAGTTCGACGAGAACCGCGCCATCTACCTCTACTACGCGCCCCCGCTGGACACCCCCGAGGGCGACGCCCCCAACGAGGGCACGGCGGCCGACTTCGCGAAGTTCGACGGCGTCAACCGCCTCTCCCGCTTCACCCTCAACACCGACGGCACCCTCAACACCGGCAGCGAGAAGAAGATCCTCGACGTCCCCGCGTCCCGCGGCCTCTGCTGCCACGTCGGCGGAGACATCGACTTCGACGCCGCCGGCAACCTCTACCTCTCCACCGGCGACGACTCCAACCCGTTCGCCTCCGACGGCTTCACCCCCATCGACGAGCGGCCGAACCGCAATCCCGCCTACGACGCCCGCCGTTCCGCGGGCAACACCAACGACCTGCGCGGCAAGATCCTCCGGATCAAGGTGGCCGCGGACGGCTCGTACACCGTCCCGGACGACAACCTCTTCGCGCCCGGCACCGACAAGACCCGGCCCGAGATCTACGCGATGGGCTTCCGCAACCCGTTCCGGATGAACATCGACAAGCCGACCGGCACGGTCTACGTCGGCGACTACGGACCGGACGCGGGCGCCGCCGACCCCGAGCGCGGACCGGCGGGCATGGTGGAGTTCGCGCGCGTCACCAAGCCGGGCAACTTCGGCTGGCCGTACTGCGTCGGCGACAACAAGCCGTACCGCGACTACGACTTCGCCACCGGCACCTCCGGCCCGGCCTTCGACTGCGCCGCGCCGAAGAACACCTCGCCGCACAACACTGGGCTGACCGATCTGCCGCCTGCCCAGCCCGCCTGGATCCCGTACGACAACGACTCCGTGCCCGAGTTCGGCACCGGCTCCGAGTCGCCGATGGGCGGCCCGGTCTACCGCTACGACGCCTCGCTCGACTCGCCGGTCAAGTTCCCGGAAGGCTACGACGGCGACTTCTTCGCCACCGAGTTCGGCCGTCAGTGGATCAAGCGCATCGAGCAGGGCGCCGACGGCACCGTGGAGAAGATCAACGACTTCCCGTGGACCGGCACCCAGGTCATGGACTCCGCCTTCGGCCCGGACGGCGCGCTGTACGTCCTCGACTACGGGCTCAGCTGGTTCGGCGGCGACGAACACTCCGCCCTCTACCGCATCGAGAACGCCACCGACGGCTACTCGCCGATCGCCGAGGCCGCCGCCGACCGTACGTCCGGCAAGGCCCCGATGAAGGTCGCGTTCACCTCGGCGGGCACCGCCGACGCCGACGGCGACACGCTCACGTACCGCTGGGACTTCGGCGACGGCCACACCTCCACCGCCCCGAACCCCACCCACCGGTACACCAGGAACGGCACCTACACCGCCACCGTCACCGCCAAGGACCCCTCCGGCCGCAGCGGCAGCGCCAGCGTGCACCTCACGGTCGGCAACACCGCCCCCAAGGTGACCCTGCAACTGCCCGGTGACGGCCAGCTGTTCACCTTCGGCGACGAGGTGCCGTTCAAGGTGAAGGTGACCGACCCCGAGGACGGGAAGATCGACTGCACCAAGGTCAAGGTCACCCATGTCCTCGGCCACGACAGCCACGGCCACCCCATCACCTCGGCCACCGGCTGCTCCGGAACGCTCAAGACCAGCGCCGACAGTGAGCACGACCCCAACGCCAACATCTTCGGGGTCTTCGACGCCGAGTACACGGACAACGGCGGGGGCGGCCAGCCGTCGCTGACCACCCACGACCAGAGCGTCGTCCAGCCCCGGCACCGCCAGGCCGAGCACTACGGCGACTCGCAGGGCGTCTCGGTCATCACCCACACCCCGGCCAACGGCGGCAAGACGGTCGGCAACATCGACAACGGCGACTGGATCGCGTTCACCCCGTATCTCCTCGGCAACGCCAAGGACTTCACCGCACGCGTCTCCTCCGCGGGCGCGGGCGGCACGCTCGAAGTACGCGCCGGCTCCCCGACCGGGCGGCTGCTGGGCCAGGTCACCGTGCCGGTGACCGGCGACTGGGAGACGTTCCAGGACGTCAAGACGGAGCTGAGCAAGCCCCCGACCCGTACCACCACGCTCTACCTCGTCTTCAAGGGCGGGGCGGGAGCGCTGTACGACGGGGACGACTTCACCATCGGCACCGGCTGACCGCCCGCGGCCCGGGGCGGGCCTTCTGTCCGCCCGCCCCGGGCCCGGGTCCGCACCCGGAGGAAGGAGTACCCGGCCATGCCCCCGCACCCCCGCCGCTCCAGACCCCGACTCCGCTCCAGACCCCGACTTCCCCTTCTACGGACAACCGCCGTGGCCGCGCTGATGCTCGCCGCCACGGCCCTGCCCCCGGCGGCGGCCTCCGGCGCGCCCGCGCCCCCACCGGAGAACGACCGCGTCCTCGTCTTCTCCAAGACGGCCGCCTACCGCCACGACGCGATCCCCGACGGCATCGCCGCCATCCGGGAACTCGGCGCCCAGCACGGCTTCGCCGTCGACGCCACCGAGGACGCCACCGCCTTCACCCGCGCCAACCTGGCCCGCTACGACGCCGTCGTCTTCCTCTCCACCACCGGCGACGTCCTCGACACCGCACAGCAGTCCGCCTTCGAGCGCTACATCCGGGCGGGCGGCGGATACGCCGGGGTGCACGCGGCCGCCGACACCGAGTACGACTGGCCGTTCTACGGCGGCCTCGTCGGCGCGTACTTCCGGACCCACCCCGCCGTCCAGCAGGCCACCATCGGCGTCGAGGACCGCGCCCACCCGGCCACCGCGCACCTGGGCGCGGCGTGGCAGCGCACCGACGAGTGGTACGACTACCGCGACAACCCGCGCGACGGGGTCCGCGTCCTCGCCACCCTCGACGAAGCTTCGTACGAGGGCGGCACGATGGGGGAGGACCACCCCATCGCCTGGTGCCAGGACTACCGCGGCGGCCGCGCCTTCTACACCGGCCTCGGCCACACCAAGGAGTCCTACGCCGACCCCGCGTTCCGGCAGCACCTGCTCGGCGGCATCCGCTACGCCACCGGCGCCGCGCAGGCCGACTGCCGCCCGGAGCGCGGCTACCGGCCGCTGTTCGACGGCACGTCGGTGGCGGGCTGGAAACAGGCGGGCCCCGGCGGCTTCACCCTCGACCCGGCCACCGGCACCCTCACCTCGACGGGCGGCATGGGCCTGCTCTGGTACGAGGCGCGCGAGCTGCGCGCGTACTCGCTGAAGCTGGACTGGCGGATGGCCGGGGCGGCGGGCGACGACAACTCCGGCGTCTTCGTCGGCTTCCCCGCCTCCGACGACCCCTGGTCGGCGGTCGACCAGGGCTACGAGATCCAGATCGACGCGACGGACGCGCCCGATCGCACCACGGGCGCGGTGTACGGCTTCCAGTCCGCCGACCTGGCACGGCGGGACGCGGCGCTGAACCCGCCGGGGGAGTGGAACACGTACGAGATCCGGGTGCGGGGCGAACGGCTCCAGATCTGGCTGAACGGCGTACGGATCAACGACTTCACCAACCACGACCCGGTGCGCAGCCTGCGCCAGGGCCACATCGGCATCCAGAACCACGGGGACGGCGACGAGGTCGCGTTCCGCAACATCCGCGTCAAGAAACTGCCGCCGTCCTGACGGACCTCACCGGCCCGCACCGGACCTGACCGGACCTGACCAGTCCTGAGCGGCCGCCCGATGGCCCGAGGGGAGCCGTCGGGCGGTATCAGGCGGCGGGGAGGAGTACGCCGCCTCCTCCCCGCCGCGGCGGGGCCATTCGGCCCCGGCGGGCGGGCGTGGTGCCGCGGGCGGCCCGGCCCGCACCCCGCGTCACAGCACCGAACCACCCCCGGCCACCACCGCCATCGCCACCGCGTACCCGTACCCGCGTCACCGCCACCCGGGAGGCAGCCAGTGACCACCGGCCCCGACACCACCCACCGCCACCTCCAGCACCCCCACCCCACAGGCGCCCCGGGCGGCGGCCTCCGCACCGGCGTATGGCTCATCGGCGCGCGCGGTTCGGTCGCCACCACTGCCGTCGCCGGGTGCGCCGCCGTCGCGGCGGGGCTGCAACCGGCGACCGGCCTGGTGACCGAGACCGCGCCGTTCGCGGACAGCGGCAGCGGCAGCGGCGACGGCAGCGGCGCTGGCCTGCCCGCCCTCGGTGATCTGGTCTTCGGCGGCCACGACACCGCCACCACCCCCCTCCCCAAGCGCGCCGAGGCGCTGGCCGCCGACGGGGTGCTGCCGTACGGGCTGCCCGATGCCGTACGCGCCGAGCTGACCGCCGCCGACGACGCGATCCGGCCCGGCGGCCCGCAACCTGGCGATACCCGCGACGACGAAGAACTGATCGCCGCCTTCGCCCACGACCTCGACGAGTTCGCCCGCACCCACCGCCTCGCCCGCGTCGTCGTCGTCAACGTCGCCTCCACCGAACCGGCTCCCACCGACGGTGAACGGTTGCCGCCCAGCTCCCTCTACGCGTCCGCCGCCCTCCGCGCCGGGTGCCCGTACGTCAACTTCACGCCCTCCGCCGGGCTGCACCACCCCCGGCTGCGCGCGGAGGCCGCCCGCGCCGGAGTGCCGTACGCGGGCCGCGACGGCAAGACGGGCCAGACGTTGCTGCGATCCGTCCTCGCGCCGATGTTCGCGCAGCGTGCGCTGCCGGTACGGGCGTGGTCCGGCACCAACCTGCTGGGTGGCGGCGACGGCGCCGCGCTCGCCGACCCCGCCGCCGCGGCCGCGAAGAACGCGGGCAAGGCGCGGGTCCTCGCCGACACCCTCGGCGAACTCCCCGACGGCGAGCTGCACATCGACAACGTGCCCGCGCTCGGCGACTGGAAGACGGCCTGGGACCACGTCGCGTTCGACGGGTTCCTCGGCTCCCGCATGGTCCTGCAGACCATCTGGCAAGGCTGCGACTCGGCCCTCGCCGCGCCCCTCGTCCTCGACCTGGCCCGCCTCACGGCCCGCGCCCACGAGGCCGGTCTCACCGGGCCGCTCACCGAACTCGGCTTCTACTTCAAGGACCCGGACGGCGGCCCGTCCGCCCTGGCCGACCAGTACACGGCCCTGACCGGCTTCGCGGCCCGACTGCGGGAGCAGCCGTGACATCGGTACGGGGACGAGCCCGCGCCTGGGCCGAACTGCTCAGGATCTCCGCCCTGTTCACGGTCCCGGGGGACGCCCTCGCGGGCGCGGCGGCCACGCGGACGGCCCCGAACCGCGGCACCGCGCTCGCCATGGGCGCGTCGCTGTGCCTGTACGAGGCGGGCATGGCGCTCAACGACTGGGCGGACCGCGACATCGACGCCGTCGAACGCCCCGGGCGCCCCCTGCCGTCGGGCCGGATCACCCCGGCCGCCGCCCTCACCGCCGCGACCGGCCTGACGGGAGCGGGGCTGGTGTGCGCGGCACTGGCGGGCCGCCGGACACTCGCCACGGCCGCGGCCCTGGCGGGCACGGTGTGGGCGTACGACCTGGGGCTGAAGCACACCCCGGCGGGCCCGTACACGATGGCCACGGCCCGCTCCCTGGACCTGCTCCTCGGCGCCACGGCCACGTACGCCCCCGCCGCCCGAGAAGCCATGGCCCCGGCCGCCCTCCTGGGCGCGCACACCCTGGCCGTGACGGCAGTCTCCCGCCACGAGGCAACCGGCGGCTCCTCCACGGCCCCCGCCGCCGCCCTCGCCACGGCCGCGGCGATCGCCTGGGCGGTCACGAGAACCCCCACCAGCCCACGGGCGGGCCTCGACCCCACGACCGATGGCCGGGCGGCGGCCATGTCCGCAGCCCGGGGGCGTGGTGTCGCGGCCAACAGCCGCGCCGGGGCGGTCGCGGCGACCCGCTCACGGTCAGGCTGGTCCCGGGCGTTCGCCCGTCGCGGTGCCGCCCCCGTAGCCAGCGGCCTCCCGGCGTCCCCCGGCGGACTGCCCGCGGGCCGTCGGGCGCTGCTGGCACCGCCCGTGGCAGCACCCCGGCCCGCCGCGCCGGACCACGCCGCCTCGGCCACCAGCCCACGGCCTGGCGTCGATGCCCCCGGCGGTGGCCGAGCCGAGTCGGACGCGGGGCCCGCGACAGCCGACCGGCAGCCAAGCCGGACCTGGCCGTTTGTCCGCCGCGCCGCCGCCCCCGGAGGCAGCCCCTCCCCGGTTTCCCGGAGCGCTTTGCCCGTCAGCTCCGGTCCGGCTTCGTCGGACCGTGCCGTCGCGGCTACTGGCCTCCGGGTGGGCGCGGCCCCCACGGCAGCCGACCGGCAGCCAAGCCGGACCTGGCCGTTTGCCCGCCGCGCCGCCGTCTCCGCAGGCGGCCGCCCCCCAGCGCCCCGCGGTGGCCTGCCCGCCAGCTCTCCGGCCCTGCGGCGCCTGGCCGGGGGGTCGGTCCGTGGCGCCGCCACGGCCACCGCGCCCCGGCCGGGGCCACGGCGTGCCGTGCCGGCCGCCGCGCTCGGTGCCGCCTACCTCGTCACCGCCGCACGTCCCCTCGCGCACGCGGCGCTCAATCCCTCCCCCCACCTCCTCCAGCGCGCCGTCGGTGGCGGCATTCGGGCGATGATTCCGTTGCAGGCGGCGCTTGCCTCGCGGGCGGGGGCCGGGCGGGTCGGGGTGGGGTTGCTCGTGCTGATGCCCGTCGCGCGGCGACTGTCCAGAAAGGTCAGCCCGACATGACCGACACGGCCACCCCGACACCGGCCGCCGCCGCGCTCCGCTTCGCGTACGGCACCAACGGCCTGACCGACCTCCGGCTCGACGATGCCCTCACCCTGCTCGCCGACCTTGGCTACGACGGGGTTTCGCTGACGCTCGACCACATGCACCTCGACCCCCTCGCCCCGGAGCTCGCCGCCCGCACCCGCCGTGTCGGGCAGCGGCTGGCGCGGCTCGGGCTCGGTGTGGCCGTCGAGACCGGGGCGCGGTATGTGCTCGACCCGGGCCGTAAGCACCACCCCACGCTCCTCGATCCCGACTCCGAGGCCCGCGCCGCGCGCGTGGATCTGCTGCTGCGTGCCGTGCGGGTGGCCGCCGAGCTGGGGGCGCACGCGGTGCACTGCTTCAGCGGGACGCGCCCGCCGGGGACGGACGAGGACGCCGCGTGGCAGCGGCTGGCCGACGCCCTCCACCCCGTGCTGGAGGCCGCCACGTCCGCGGGCGTTCCGCTGGCCGTCGAGCCCGAGCCGGGGCATCTGCTGGGCGACCTGGCCGGGTTCCACCGGCTCCGCCGGGTGTTGGGCGATCCGCCCGCCCTCGGGCTGACGCTCGACGTCGGCCACTGTCAGTGCCTGGAGCCGCAGCCGCCCGCCGACTGCGTCCGCGCGGCCGCGCCGTGGATACGCCATGTGCAGATCGAGGACATGCGGCGCGGTGTGCACGAGCATCTGCCGTTCGGGGAGGGCGAGATGGACGTCCCGCCGGTGCTGGAGGCCCTGCACGCCATCCATTACGAGGGCCTGGTCGGCGTCGAACTGCCCCGCCACTCCCACGCCGGGCCCGAGCTGGCCCGCTCCTCCCTGGCGTACCTCAAGGCGGCGGAACAAGCCGCCGCCAGGGGAGGCGTCGCATGCTGATCGCCGACCTGCGCGCGACCGTACGCGAGCGCCTGGATACCGACGCCGCCACCTGGCTGGACCGCGCCCTCGCCGAGGCGTCGGCGACGGCGACGGCGGCGACCCAGGGGCCCACCCCCACCTGGGAGGCGGACTTCGCCGCCGCGGCCCGCCACTGCCGAAACAGCGGCCAAAGCAGCCAGAACAGCCAGAACGGCCAGAACCGCGAACTCGCCGACGCCACCCGCATCCTGCTCCTCCACGCCGCCCGCCCCGACATCCCCACCCTCACCCGCCTCTACACCCACGGCACGGCCGCCGAGCGCCGGGCCGTCCTCCTCTCACTGCCGTATCTCGACCCCGGCCCGGACGCCCTCCCCCTGATCGAGGACGCCCTGCGCACCAACGACACCCGCCTGGTGGCCGCCGCGGTCGGCCCGTACGCGGCCCGCCACCTCGGGACACACGGCTGGCGGCAGGCCGTACTGAAGTGCCTGTTCACCGGGGTGTCCATCGACGCCGTCGCCGAGTGGCCCGCCCGTGCCCGGGGCGACGCCGAGCTGGCCCGCATGCTGACCGACTACGCGCACGAACGCGGCGCCGCCGGGCGGGACGTGCCCGCGGATCTGAACCGCGTCCTGGCGCGGGCGGCCCACACCACCCCCGAGGAGCCCTGATGCGCATCTTCGACCCGCATATCCACATGACCTCCCGCACCACGGACGACTACGAGGCCATGTACGCCGCGGGCGTGCGCGCCCTCGTCGAGCCGTCGTTCTGGCTCGGTCAGCCCCGCACCTCGCCCGCCAGTTTCTACGACTACTTCGACGCCCTCCTCGGCTGGGAACCCTTCCGCGCCGCCCAGCACGGCATCGCCCACCACTGCACCCTCGCCCTCAACCCCAAGGAGGCCAACGACCCCCGCTGCCTCCCCGTCCTGGACGAACTGCCGCGCTATCTCGTCAAGGACGGCGTGGTCGCCGTCGGCGAGATCGGCTATGACGCGATGACCCCCGCCGAGGACACCGCGCTCGCCGCGCAGCTCCAGCTCGCCGCCGACCACGGCCTGCCCGCCCTCGTCCACACCCCGCACCGCGACAAGGCCGCGGGCCTCGCCCGCACGCTCGACGTCGTCCACGAATCCGCCCTCCCCACCGGCCGCGTCCTGCTCGACCACCTCAACGAGACCACCGTAAAGGCCGCCACCGACAGCGGCTGCTGGCTCGGCTTCTCGATCTACCCGGACACCAAGATGGACCCGGACCGCATGGTGCGCGTGCTGCGCGAGTACGCCACCGAGCGGGACCGCATCCTGGTGAACTCCGCCGCCGACTGGGGCCGCAGCGATCCGCTGAAGACGCGCCACGTGGGGGAGGCGATGCTGGCGGCGGGCTTCACGGAGGACGACGTCGACCAGGTGCTGTGGCGCAACCCGGTGGCGTTCTACGGGCTCAGCGGGCGGCTGGATCTCGACGTCGAGGAGGCCACACCCCAAGCCACCCACGAGGGGAACTCCATCCTCCGCGGCGCCCCGGTGACCACCACGACCCCGGTACCGACAGAAGGCCGGTGACCCCATGCGCTTCCGCCACCCCGACGGCTCGACCGTCCACCTGGCCTACTGCACCAACGTCCACCCCGCCGAAGACCTCGACGGCGTCGTGGACCAGCTCCGCCACCACTGCGAGCCGGTCCGCCGCCGCCTGGGCCGCGACCGGCTCGGCATCGGCCTGTGGCTGGCCCGCGACGCCGCCCGCACCCTGACCGCCGACCCGGCCGCCCTCCGCCGCCTGCGCACCGAACTCGACCGGCGCGGCCTGGAGGTCGTCACCCTCAACGGCTTCCCCTACGAGGGATTCGGCGCCCAGGAGGTCAAGTACCGCGTGTACCGGCCGGACTGGACGGAGCCCGAGCGGCTGACGCATACCGGCCATCTGGCCCGGCTGCTGGCCGCCCTGCTCCCGGACGACGTCACCGAGGGCAGCGTCTCCACCCTCCCGCTCGCCTGGCGCGCGCCGTTCGACAGCACAAAGCGGCGGGCCGCGCTCGGCCACCTCACCACGCTCGCCACCCGCCTCGACGCGCTCCAGGACCTCACCGGCCGCTCCATCCGCATCGGCCTGGAACCCGAGCCGGGCTGCACCGTCGAGACCACCGCCCAGGCCATCGAGGCGATCACCGCGCTCCCCGACGGCCCGCCCCGGCACCGTATCGGCCTCTGCCTGGACACCTGCCATCTCGCGACGCAGTTCGAGGACCCGCACACCGCCACCGCCGCCCTCACCGCGGCCGGTGTCCCCGTCGTCAAGGCGCAGCTCTCGGCCGCCCTGCACGCCGAGGAGCCGCACCGCCCCGCCGTACGCACCGCCCTGGCCGCGTTCGCCGAGCCGCGCTTCCTCCACCAGACCCGCACCCGTACGCAGACGCACGGCATACGCGGCACCGACGACCTCGACCAGGCCCTCGCACCGGACGGGCTCGACACCGCCGCCCCCTGGCGCTCCCACTTCCACGTCCCCCTGCACGCCCCGCCCGAGCCGCCGCTCACCTCCACCCTCCCCGTCCTCACCGACACCCTCGCCCAGCTGGTCGGCGGGCCGGTGCCGCTCACCCGCCACCTGGAGGTCGAGACGTACACCTGGCAGGCCCTGCCGCCCGAGCTGCGGCCCCGCAACCGCGACCGGCTGGCCGACGGTATCGCCGCCGAACTCACCCTGGCCCGCGACCTGCTGACCGACCTCGGCCTCAAGGAGCTGCCATGAGCGCCACCGGGGAACCCACCCCCCTCCTCGTCCTCGACGTCGTCGGCCTCACCCCCCGCCTCCTCGCCCACATGCCCCGGCTGCGCGCCCTGGCCGACTCCGGTTCGTACGCCCCGCTCGGCACCGTGCTGCCCGCCGTCACCTGCGCCGCGCAGTCGACGTTCCTCACCGGCACGACGCCCGCCGAGCACGGCATCGTGGGCAACGGCTGGTACTTCCGCGAACAGGGCGACGTCCTGCTGTGGCGGCAGCACAACGGCCTGGTCGGCGGCGACAAGCTGTGGGACGCGGCCCGCCGCGCCCACCCCGGGTACACCGTCGCCAACATCTGCTGGTGGTACGCGATGGGCGCGGACACCGACATCACCGTCACCCCGCGCCCCGTCTACTACGCCGACGGCCGCAAGGAGCCCGACTGCTACACCCGGCCGCCCGCGCTCCACGACGAACTCACCGCCGCCCACGGCACCTTCCCCCTCTTCCACTTCTGGGGTCCGGGCGCCGATCTGGTCTCCTCCCAGTGGATCATCGACGCGACCCGCCACATCCTGCGCCGCCACCCCACCGACCTCACCCTCACCTACCTCCCCCACCTCGACTACGACCTCCAGCGCTACGGCCCCGACGACCCCCGCTCCCACGCCGCCGCGGCCGCCCTCGACACCGCCCTCGGCCCGCTGCTCGACGACGCGCGGGCCCGCGGCCGGACCGTCGTGGCGCTGTCCGAGTACGGCATCACCCGCGTCTCCCGCCCGGTGGACATCAACCGGGTGCTGCGCCGCGCCGGGCTGCTGGAGGTGCACACCCAGGACGGCATGGAGTACCTGGACCCGGGCGCCTCCCGCGCCTTCGCCGTCGCCGACCACCAGCTCGCCCACGTCTACGTCCGCCGCGCCGAGGACCTGGCCGCCACCCGGGCTGCCCTCGACGGACTGCCCGGCCTCGCCGAACTCCTCGACGACGAGGGGAAGAAGGCCCACGGCCTGGACCACCCCCGCGCCGGGGAGCTGGTGGCGCTGGCCGAACCGGACGCCTGGTTCACGTACTACTACTGGCTGGACGACGCCCGCGCGCCCGACTTCGCCCAGCTGGTGGAGATCCACCGCAAGCCCGGCTACGACCCGGCCGAGCTCTTCCTCGACCCCGTCGATCCGTACGTACGCGTCAAAGCGGCCACCGCGCTGGCCCGCAAGAAGCTCGGGATGCGCTACCGGATGGCCGTCGTCCCGCTCGATCCGTCCCCGGTGCGCGGCAGCCACGGACGGCTGCCGGAGCGGGACGAGGACGGGCCGGTGCTCATCTGCTCCCGGCCGGACGCCGTCACCGGCCGGGTGGCCGCCACCGACGTCAAATCGCTGCTGCTGCGCCTCGCCGGACTGGACCACACCCCAGACCACAACCGACAGGAGACCCGCACGTGACAAGCGCCCAGTACCCGGAACTCGCCGACAAGCTCCGCCGCCGCGGCTTCCTCGGCGTCGCCGCCGGAGCCACCGCGGCCACCCTGCTCGGCACCACGCCCGCGAACGCCACTACCGGTGAGCGGCGCGGCCCGATCGTCCCGCGCGGCCACCTCGGCATCCAGCTCTACACCCTCCGCGACCAGGTGCAGTCCCTCGGCTTCGCCCGCGTCTTCGAGGAACTCGCCCGCTACGGCTACGACCAGGTGGAGTTCGCCGGATACACCCAAGGGGCGGCGGGAGCCATCACCCTGCGCCAGCTGAAGCGGCTCCTGCGGGACAACGGGCTGCGCGGCATCGGCAGCCACGTCGGTTACTACGCCGACGACCCCAACGCCTACACCTTCGCCACCAACCTCACCCAGGTGCTGGACGACGCCCAGGCCCTCGGCCTGCCCCACGTCGGCACCGCGTCCGGCCCGTGGCGCTACGGCACGACGGTCGACGGCTGGAAGCGCTGCGCCGAGGACTTCAACACCTACGGCGCGGTCGCGAAGGCGCGCGGGATGAAGTTCTACCAGCACAACCACGCCGAGGAGTTCTCCTTCGCCACCGACCGGCCGGATGTCCGCCTCTACGACGTGCTGCTCGCCGAGACCGACCCGGACCTGGTCCACCTGGAGATGGACATCTACTGGGCGTACGTCGCCCAGCACCGCTTCGGCAGACGGGCCGACGGCACCCCGGCGCCCTTCGAACCGCTCGACTACGTCCTGGCCGACCCGGACCGCTATCCGCTGTTCCACGTCAAGGACGGCGAGCGCGACGAAACCGTCCCCGACGGCTACCGGATGGTGGACGTCGGGGACGGTGACATCGACTACGTACGGTTCCTGGCCAAGGTCGGCCGGACCCACGGAGGGCGCCGAGGCCACCAGTGGATGGTGGAGCACGACAACCCGGCCGATTCGCTCACCACCGCCCGCCGCTCCGCCCGCTATCTGCGCACCGGGCGGTGCGGCGACTGAGCACGTGGCTCATACGGCCTCGCGGCTGATCGGCCGCGGGTTCGGGGTGATGTCCCGGACCCGCGGCCGGCCCGGCTGCCGCAGCAGCAGGGCGACCGCGGCGGCCAGCATGGAGATGCCCCCGGCGAGCGCGTACGCCCCGTCGTAGCCCCAGTCGTCGACCACCATCGAGCCGAGCCCGCCGCCGAACAGCCCGCTGATCAGCTTTCCGCTGTACACCAGGCCGTAGTTGGTGGCGTTGTAGTTCTCGCCGAAATAGTCGGGGGTGAGGGCCGCGAACATCGGGTAGAAGGCGCCGCCGCCGAACCCGGAGAGGAAGGCGAAGACCAGGAACAGCCACTCGCTGCGGATATTTCCCGCCCAGATCACCCCGAACTGGGCCAGCCCCAGCACCACGATGACGAACACCAGGGTCGTCTTGCGCCCCCAGAAGTCCGAGAGCCACCCCACCAATCCGCGGCCCACCCCGTTGATGACGGACATGATGCCCATCGAGGAGGCCGCGACCAGCGGGCCGAAACCCACCTCCTTCGCGTAGTCGACCTGGAAGGAGATACCGAAGATGGACACCCCGGCGGTCAGCACGAGCGAAAGCCACATCAGGGGCAGCATGCCCGACCGGATGGCCTCCTTGGGGGTGTACTGACGCACCGCGGGCGGATTCTTCGCCAGGCTCTTCGCGCCTTTCGCGTTG
Organism: Streptomyces sp. NPDC005962; assembly: GCF_040629205.1. NCBI lineage: Bacteria > Bacillati > Actinomycetota > Actinomycetes > Kitasatosporales > Streptomycetaceae > Streptomyces > Streptomyces sp. NPDC005962. The sequence continues at coordinate 46,797 of NZ_JBEXVE010000049.1, forward strand.
CCGCCGAAGGTGAGCGGGTCGATGTGCAGGGGCCACCAGTTCTTGGGCGGGTCCTTGAAGAACCAGCCGCAGATCGCGACGACGGCCAGCACGTAGATGCCGATGAAGTCGAGCACACCGTGGTAATTGCCGGTGTCGAACCAGTAGTTGAAGATGAAGATGAAGGGCAGCGAGCCATAGGCGAAGCCGCCGTTCACGAATCCCGTCTTCGCCCCGCGCCGCTCCGGGAACCACTTGCCCACCATGTTGATGCAGGTGGCGTAGACGAGCCCGGAGCCGAGCCCGCCGACCACGCCGAAGCCGCAGATCGCGGCGAAGACGTCGTCCAGGTGCGATAACGCGAGGAATCCGATCAGGCAGAGCCCCGCCCCGATCAGCATCGCCCGGCGGGCGGTCAGAATGCCCTTTTCCCGCAGCCAGCCCGCCGGGAAGGCGATTCCGGCCTGGAAGAAGACCCAGACGCTGAGAATCCAGAAGGTGTTGCTCTGGGTCCAGCCGTGGGCCTCCGAGAGCGTGTCCTCCGCGGAGCCGTACGCGTACTCGGACACGCTGATCGCCATCATCGCGATCCACGGCAGATACACCATCAGCTTCCGGTTGAAGCCGAGGATGTCACGGTCCGTCTCGCCGACGCGGTACACGCGCCCCTTGCCGTCCTGTACCTCCCGGAAAGCGACTATCCCTTCCGGTCGTTCCGCTGTGCTCATGTGCGTCCCCTTGGCTTCGAAGTGATCCGGCCGGCGCCCCCTGTCCCAACTCTTCGTGCTGCGGAGAACGGGTGCGGTTTACGTGAGCAGCCGCGCCGACCGGGCCCAGCGGTATTTCGCGCCCAGCACGGCCACCGGCTTTTCCGTGGTGTAGGGATAGGCGACGACGCCGCGCTCGAAGAGGTACTGGCTCGCCTCCTCGACTTCGGTGTCACCCGCGAGCGAGGCCACCACGGGCTTCGCGATGCCGCGCGCCCGGAATTCGGCCACGATCCGCGCGGTCAGTTCGGCGAAGACCATGGGCGGGGTGACGATGGTGTGCCAGTAGCCGAGGACGAGCGCGTGGATGCGCGGGTCCTCCAGGCCCAGCCGGATGGTCGCCTCGTACGTGGACGGCGGCTCGCCGCCCGTGATGTCGACCGGGTTCCCGGCCGCGCCGAACGGCGGGATGAAGCGGCGGAAGGCGGCGTCCAGATCCGGCGGGATCTCCATCAGCGACAGCCCGTTGTCCACGATGGCGTCCGACAGCAGCACCCCCGAGCCCCCGGCGCCGGTGATGACGACGACGTTGTCACCCTGCGGCGTGGGCAGCACCGGCAGCGCCCGCGCGTACTCCAGCATCTCGTTCAGCCCCGGCGCCCTGATCACCCCGGCCTGCCGCAGGATGTCGTCGTACACCGCGTCGTCCCCGGCCAGCGCGCCGGTGTGCGACCCGGCGGCCCGCGCGCCCGCCGCCGTACGGCCCGCCTTGAGCACCACGACCGGTTTACGCGGCACGGTCGCGCGCGCCGCCTCCACGAAGGCGCGGCCGTCCTTGAGGTCCTCCAGGTGCATGGCGATGCACTGGGTGTTGGGGTCCTCGCCGAACCAGGTGAGCAGATCGTCCTCGTCCACATCCGACTTGTTGCCGAGCCCGACGATCGCCGAGACGCCGGTCTTCGTCGTCCGCGCGAAGCCGAGGATCGCCATCCCGATGCCACCGGACTGCGAGGTGAGCGCCACCGGCCCCTTGACGTCGTACGGGGTGCAGAACGTGGCGCACAGATCCTGCCAGGTGGAGTAGTAGCCGTAGATGTTCGGCCCCAGCACCCGGACGCCGTGCTCCTCGGCGATGGCCACGATCCGGTCCTGCAGCGCGTGCTCACCGGTCTCGGCGAAGCCGGACGGGATCAGCACGGCGTTCGGGATGCCCTTGCGGCCGACCTCCTCCAGCGCGGCCGGTACGAACTTCGCGGGGATCGCGAAGACCGCCACATCCACCTCGCCCGGCACATCCGTCACCGACCGGTACGCCTTGCGGCCCAGGATGTCGTCGGCCTTCGGATTGACCGGGTGGATCTCGCCGGGGAAGCCGCCGTCGATGAGGTTGCGCATCACCGAATTGCCGATCTTGCCCGGCTCGTTGGAGGCGCCGATCACCGTCACCGAACGCGGCCGCATCAGCCGCCCCATCGCGCTCAGGATCTCCTCGCGGGAGTAGCGGCGGCGGGCCGGTGGGGCGTCGTCGCCGATCAGCAGCCGGACATCGGCGGCGAGCACTCCGCTTCCGGTCGCGAAGACCGGGTTGAGATCGGCCTCGGTCACTTCGGGAAAGTCCGTGACCAGGTCCGACACCCTGACGATCAGATCGGCGAGCGCGTCCCGGTCCACCGGCTCCGCGCCCCGCACCCCGCGCAGCACCTCGGCGGCCCGGATGCCGTCCAGCATCGACAGCGCGTCGTCCCGGCTCGCCGGGGCCAGCCGGAAGGTGATGTCCTTCAGCACCTCCACCAGCACCCCGCCGAGTCCGAAGGCGACGATCTTCCCGAACGTCGGATCGGTGACCGCGCCGACGATCACCTCCTGCCCGCCGCCCGGGACCATCTGCTGCACCTGCACGCCCTGGATGCGCGCTGTCGGATCGTAGGCGCGGGCGTTGGTGACGATCGCGGTGTACGCGCCGCGCACCTCGGCCGCCGAGCCCAGCCCGACCCGTACGCCACCGGCGTCCGTCTTGTGTGAGATATCCGGCGAGACGATCTTCAGCACCACCGGGAAGCCGATCCGGTCCGCGAGCGCCACCGCGTCGTCCGCGCACTCGGCCAGCCCCTCGGCGGGGGTCGGTATGCCGTACGCGTCGGTGATCCGCTTGCCCTCGGGCGCGGTCAGCGTGGAGCGCCCCTCGGCGCGTACGGCGTCCAGCACCGCGCGTACGGCGTCCGTGTCGTACGTCCTGTCCTGCGTGCCCATCGTCAGATCACCCCGTTCGTCTTGAGCAGCCGCACGTCGTCGTCGCCGAGCCCCAGCTCGCCGTAGATCTCCGCGTTGTGCTCGCCCAGCAGCGGGGAGCGGTCGACCTCCACGGGGGAGTCGGAGAGCTTGAGCGGGGAGCCGACCGTGGTGAACGCCCCGCGCTCGGGATGGTCGACGCGGACGACCATCTCGTTGGCCGCCAGCGAGGCGTCCTCGACGATCTCCTTCGTGGACAGGATCGGCCCGCACGGGATGTTGTGGGCGTTCAGCTGCTCCAGGACCTCCCACTTGGGCAGCGTGCTGGACCACTCCTCGATCAGCTGGAACATCTTCCCCAGCTTGGGCAGCCGCACCTCCGGCGTCGCCCACTCCGGGTCCTCGGCCAGTTCGGGGCGTCCGATGAGCGCGGTGATCGGCTCCCAGCCGACCGGCTGCACGATCACGTACACGTAGTCGTTGGGGCCGCCGGGCGCGCACTTGAGCGCCCAGCCGGGCTGCCCGCCGCCGCTCGCGTTGCCGCTGCGCGGCACCTCGTCGCCGAAGCTGTCGTTCGGGTACTCGGCGAGCGGGCCGTGCGTCAGCCGCTGCTGGTCGCGCAGCTTGACCCGGCACAGATTGAGCACCGCGTGCTGCATGGCCACGTTCACCCGCTGGCCGCGCCCGGTGCGGGTGCGCTGGTAGAGCGCGGCCAGGATGCCCGCCACACAGTGCACCCCGGTGCCCGAGTCGCCGATCTGGGCGCCGGTCGCCAGCGGCGGCCCGTCCTCGAAGCCGGTCGTGGACATCGACCCGCCCATGGCCTGCGCGACCACTTCGTACGCCTTGAACTTGGTGTACGGCCCCTCGCCGAACCCCTTGATCGACGCGTACACGATGCGCGGGTTGATCTCCTGGATGCGCTCCCAGGTGAAGCCCATCCGGTCCACCGCGCCCGGCCCGAAGTTCTCCACCATGACGTCGCTGCGGCGGATCAGCTCGGTGAGGATCTCCTTGCCGCGCTCGGACTTGGTGTTGAGGGTGATGCTCCGCTTGTTGCAGTTGAGCATCGTGAAGTAGAGCGAGTCGACGTCCGGGAGGTCGCGTAGCTGCTTGCGCGTGATGTCACCGGTCGGGGACTCCAGCTTGACGACGTCCGCGCCGAGCCAGGCCAGCAGCTGGGTGGCGGACGGACCGGACTGTACGTGCGTCATGTCGAGGACGCGGACGCCCTCCAGAGCCTTGGTCATGGTCGGCGGGGCCCCTCTACTTGTACATGGTCTGGTTCATCGTTCCGGGGGCGTACGCGTCCGGGTCCACCCAGACGTTGATGAGCGACGGCTTGCCGGACTCGCGGGCGCGCCGCAGCGCGGGCGCGATGTCGGCCGGGTCCCGTACCTCCTCGCCGTAGCCGCCCAGCATCCGCGCGAACTGGTCATACGGAACGTCGCCGAGGGTGTTGCCGATCCGCTCGCGCGTGTCGCCGTACTTGGCCTTCTGGCCGTAACGGATCTGGTTCATCGACGAGTTGTTGCCGACGATGCCGACGAACGGCAGATTGAAGCGGACCAGCGTCTCGAAGTCCCAGCCGGTCAGCGAGAACGCGCCGTCACCGAAGAGCGCCACCACCTCCTTGTCGGGGCGGGCCTGCTTGGCGGCCATCACGAACGGCACCCCGACACCGAGCGTCCCCAGCGGCCCCGGGTCCATCCAGTGGCCGGGCGTACGGGGCTGCACGACCTGCCCGGAGAACGTGACAATGTCGCCGCCGTCGCCGATGTAAATGGAATCCTCGGTCAGAAAGTCGTTGATCTCGCTGACCAGGCGGTACGGATGAATGGGGGAGGCGTCGGACCGCAGCTGCGGCAGCCGCTTCTCGATCGCCTTCTGCTCGGCGGCGCGCAGCTCGTCCAGCCACTCCTTGCGCGTGCCCGCCCCACCGTTGAGACGGCCGGACGCCGCCTGGGTGACAGCTGACAGAATCTGATGACTGTCACCCACTATCCCGAGATCAATATCCCGATTCTTGCCGACCGTCCGGTAATCCAGGTCGATCTGCACCACGGTCGCATCGGGCGACAGCCGCTTTCCGTACCCCATCCGGAAGTCGAAGGGCGTGCCGACGATCACGATGAGGTCGGCGTTGGAGAACGCGTACCGCCGGGACAGCTGGAAGTGATGCGGGTCCCCGGGCGGCAGCGTGCCGCGCCCGGCCCCGTTCATGTACGCGGGCACGTTGAGCGTCCGCACCAGCTCGGCCGCGGCATCGGTCGCCCGGCACGTCCACACCTGGCTCCCCAGCAGGATCGCCGGCTTCTCCGCGTGCACCAGCAGATCGGCCAGCTTCTCGACCGCCTCCGGATCACCCGCGCTACGGGTCGACGCCCGATACGCCCCCGCCTTCGGCACCCGCGCCTTCTCGACGGGCACCTTGGCGTCCAGCACATCGCGCGGAATCTCCAGGAACGACGGCCCCGGCGCCCCGTGGAAGCACTCCCGGAACGCCATCGAGACCATGTCCGCGGCCCGCGCGGTATCCGGCACGGTGGCCGCGAACTTCGTGATCGGCGCCATCATGTCGACGTGCGGCAGGTCCTGGAGGGACCCCATCTTGTGCTGCGTATGCGCCCCCTGACCACCGATCAGCAGCATGGGCGACTCGGCCCGGAAGGCATTGGCCACCCCGGTCACCGCATCGGTGGTCCCCGGCCCGGCGGTGACCACCGCACATCCGGGCTTCCCGGTGATCCGGGCATGACCATCGGCGGCATGGGCGGCCACCTGCTCGTGGCGGACGTCGATGACATCGATGCCCTCGTCGACGCACCCGTCGTAGATGTCGATGATGTGGCCGCCACAGAGGGTGTAGATGACGTCAACCCCCTCCGCTTTGAGCGCCTTGGCGACCAAGTGCCCCCCGGAGATGAGGTCCTGGCTGTCCTCGGGCATGGCGAATCGCGTCCCTTCGTAGGGGTCGGGTCCCGCGTAGATTGCATACAGTCGACGTTATCCTGTATGAAACCCGTTATCCCGCATCGGCCGATCGATGTCCAGGGGTCGTACACCAATCGTTCGATCAAGTCCCCTCGCGGGCGTCTCGCCCGTTAACTCTCCGTGGAGCGCGCCGCATTGGCGCCGCGAGACATCGCCCGGCGTACTCCTGTGTCACCGGGGCCGCCGCATGATCCGCCCGCGCCGCCTCACCGCACCGCGACGCGTCACGCTCCGTGACACCACGTATCCGCACCCCACCCCACCCCCGCATCACCGCAGGTCGGCGCGGGGTCGGGCGGCACGCATACGCCGGTGAAACGCACCCCAAAACCTTGGTATCGTTATCCATGTCGCCGCGGGGAACCGCGGGGCACACCCTGTCCGGGTGGCGGAATGGCAGACGCGCTAGCTTGAGGTGCTAGTGCCCTTTATCGGGCGTGGGGGTTCAAGTCCCCCCTCGGACACATATTGAGCCCACGGGCTTCATGAGAGTGCTGGTCGAGTCTGCATCTCGGCCAGCTTTCCAGCAGCAGCCATCCCACCGTCAGGGCGCTCACCCGGCGTCCCTGCTGTGTCGGCTCCTTCGCCGGATGCCGCAGTGACTTCGTCGTCCAGCGCAGCGGCGACATCGGCGATTGCGCTGCGGCTGTGCAAGCACGTTGCCTCTCGGGTGGCCGAGTTCACGTCCGCCCTCGGACGCCCGCCCGGCCTGGCCACGGTGCTCGTCGGTGGCGACCCTGCCTCGGCGGTCTACGTCGCGAGCAAGCAGAAAACCTGCGTCCGTGCACGCCGGCCGGCGTCATGGAAATGCTTGCGGAGGCCGGTGCGCAAATCCGCGGTGCACGTGCCGTCGTCGTGGGTCGCTCGAACCTCTTCGGCAAGCCGATGGCGCAGCTGCTGCCGAGCGCCGATGCCACCGTCACGATGTGCCATCCCTGCACGGTGGGCCTCGCCGACATCTGCCGCCAGGCACATCCTCGTTGTCGCAGTGGGCCAATCGCATGCCCATGCGGTCGATGGGCTGGTTGCGGTGCGGGAGTCGGTAGCGGCGCCGAGGGTGAGGAGTGCTTCAGGGGCGAGGCTCGGCATGGACAGTTGCACGACAGGTACGTCGGCGGCGGGGTACATCGCCATCAGTGGGATGAACGCGCCGTGGTCCAGTCGGGGCGTGTCTGGGTGCTGGGCGAGGCCGGCCCGTGTTCGGGTCACGCGCTGCCTGGCGGTCGGAACCTCGTCCGAGGCAAGAGAGGTGACGCCCTTGCGCTTCACCGTGGTGCGGCGCAAGGGCGTTCGACAGTCCACGGCCGTCCGGGGGTCAGTCGCGGTCGCTGACGGGAAGGGCGCGCTGGTAGGCGAAGACGCTGATCGCGGCCACCGCGATGTGCATGAGCAGCAGGGCGATGACTCCGGTGGCGTCGGCGTGCGGCTTGAAGTCGCTGACGAGCATGGCCAGGTCGGGGACGAACGAGATGACAACCACGACGGGGACGAGGGTCTTGAGGAGTCTGCGAGCGCCGGCGCGGCGGCGAATGAGGGCCCAGCCCGCGGCGCCGACGAGTACACCGAGGATGGTGAAGGAGATGTAGGCGCCCGGCTGCAGGGGTTGGAAGTTGTCGGAGGCTCCGGCTGCGAGGGCGGTGGCCGCGATGACGGCGTTGACAATGGAGGAGGCCACAATCGCGCCTGCCAACAGGATGACTACCGTCAGGGGGGCGGGTCGAGTCGCGGCGGGAGATGAGGAAAGGGTCGGCACGAATCGTCCAATCAGGGTCGCAGACAGGGGGCGGCAGGGCTGGGAGGGGGTGGGCCGCCGGTCAGAACGCGTAGGAGCCGAAGCGGCGCCAGGCCACGACGGCGGCCGACGGCGGCCGGGCCGAGCAGCACCAGGTTGACGGGGATCGCCTGCATCTCCTTGCGGCGGGCATGGAGCAGGGCCGCCCCGAGCATGGTGAGCGCGAGGCCGGCGGTGGCCCAGGCGACGAGGGCCGGTGCGAAGCCGAGGGCCGCGGGCAGGATCAGTCCGAGGGCTCCAAGGACTTCTACGGTGCCGATGGCTCGGACCGCTCCTCGCGGAACGTGCTCGACCCAGGTCATACCTGAGCCGACCAGCTTCTCCTTGAACTGGCTGAGCTTCATCGCACCGGCTGCGAGAAAGGCCGCCGCAAGGACGCCCGCCATGATCCGCAAGGTGATGTTCATCAGGGGCTCTTCTGGTCAATGAATTGAACATTCAAGTCGAAAATAGAAGGCAGTCACTTGAAAAATCAAGTGTTGCGACTTGATGACTCACGTCACTAGGGGTTTTCTGGCCGCTTGATGATTCAAGTTATGGTGGAGAACGTGAGCACAGATGGGCCTCGGTGGCTGAGCGACGAGGAGCAGGCGACCTGGATGGCGTTGTTCGGGGCCATCGTGCGGCTGCCAACCGCCCTCGACGCCCAACTCCAGCAAGACGCGGGCATCAGAAAGAGGGCTGGATCTACCGCACCCCCGCCCCCGGCGACGGCCGCTACACCCTGGCCGTACTCACCACCGAGAGATGGGACAAGGTCGTCACAACGGCGCCCGGCCACGTGGCGGAGGTGCGCCGTCTGGTCTTCGACCCACTCACCAAGGCCCAGCAGAGGCAACTGCGTGAGATCGGCCGCCGCATCTTCGATGCCAGCGTTGTCGATGGCGACTGCCCGGGGAGCGACAGGGCCTGACGCCGCGGACTATCCACCGACAGTTCCGGAGAGACTCACGTCTTCCATTTACCAACTGCCTTGATCCGATCCTTCGCCATGCAGATCCTCCTCGGCCGCATCGGCATGCGGGGACGTTACGCAGACTTGTCGAGCAACCTCTCCACCTACGAAGCGCAATATGTCGCCCTTGCTGACGGCCTGGGCCTGCCATTGATCACCAGTGACGCCAGGAATCGGCAAAAGCGGCGCGGCACGCTGTGAGATCGAGACGTTTGAGGCTTCTCTCTGACGAGCCGCCGCTTCGCCGGGATGTTCACCGGGGCGACGGTGGCCGGGCCCAGGAACGTGAAGCCCCATAAGGCCGTCGCGGCCGACAGTCCGACGAATGCCGTCGTGTGGGACGTCACCGTATGACCCGGTTCCGGCGCTGGACGTACAGGCGGTTGCCCGCCGGGCCGGTCCATTCCAGACGGACGACGCCGGGCACGGCGGCGTCGGCGACGCGCGACGGGGCGGACCAGTAGCCGAAGGCCGGGTTGCGGAAGAAGGTTGCCCAGAGGTCACCGTGGTGGTCGGCGAAGAAGTTGTTGTGCCCGGCGCCTACGCCTGCGGTCCAGCGCGGGGAGTACGGGCCCTCGAAGCGGTCCGAGACGGCGACGATCGCGTCGTACTGGTACTGCACGCGGCCGGTCCCGGGTGGGTCGTAGGCGTGGCGGGTGGTGCCGTCGGCGTTGACCGAGGTGCGGTTCCACGCGGCGTGGAGGAGGTAGTACTTGCCCCCGTGCTGGAACACGTACGCGCCTTCCAGGTACGGCTCGGGGGAGTAGGGCGTCTGCTGGAATGTGGGGAGGTTCGTCGTCGGGACGATGTCCTCCATGTCGTCCCGGAACTTGGCGTACAGGTTGTTGTGCAGCACCAGCCACGCGTCGTCGCCCTCGGTGTAGAGGCTGCCGTCGATGTGGTGGTAGGCGCCGGGCTCGATGAAGTCCGGCCCGCCGGGGGCCAGGTCGCCGAAGGGCTTGTCGCGGTTGCCCTCGACGAGCCGGTACGGGCCCTCGACGCCGCCCTCGCTCACCAGTAGGAACGAGCCGACCTTCCGCGAGTGGTCGCCCATGCACGCGACGATGTACCACCGGCCGCGGAAGTAGTGCACCTCCGGCGCCCAGGCCTGACCGCGCTTGCCGAACCGGTCGTCGTGCCAGTACTCCTGCCACGGAGCGACGACCGTGCGGCCGGGCCGGTTCTCGCCGGCGAACTCCGGCGACCACACCTTGCCCCGCTCGGCGCCGGGCCGGACGCCGGTCGTGTCGACCAGTCGCCAGGGCCCCCGCAGCGACCGGGACACCCACACGAAGATCCCGTCGTTCCACGGCCCGGCGGCGGTGAGCCCCGGTGCGCGGGTGGTGCCGGTGGCGACGTAGAGCGGACGGCCGCCGACGGTGAAGCAGTTGACGTAGGTGTCCCGCATCCAGACCCGGCCCTGCTCCTTGTCGCGGGGGCGCAGCTCCAGCGGGAGGACGAAGGAGTTGTCCTCCCGCGGCCACAGGTCCAACCGGGTGTCCGCGAGGCCGTACGGCTCGGGGGCCGGCCAGTTCGACGGATACCGCCCTCTCTGCGGGGGCGCCGCCTGCGCGGCGGCGGCCCCGGGCAGCGCCGCCGCGCCCAAGGACCCTGCGACACCGGTCAGCAAGAACCGCCGGTCGAGGTGTAATCCGTGCTCGGAGCTGGCCATCAGTGGGTCCTCCTCCTCGTCCGTGCAGGACGCCGGTGCCCTGCCTGGGACACGTTAGAGATCCGTTCCAACGGTGAACAGATGGCCGAAACGCCCGCCCGGGCCACCGGAAATCGCCCCGTTGCCGGGAGTGCGCCAGCCTGAAGCCCCCGGAACTCCTCGGCGCCCTCCGGTCCCTCGCCCGCCGCCCCGGAACCACCCCCTCGCTGGTCACCGGTCCCATACTCACCGCCCTTTTGCAGGACCACGCTCATGCCAGGCCGAACACGCACCTCGAAGGCCACGCCACCGTCGAGCCCGACACGCTTCCCTACACCGTCGCCCTGTTCACCCCCGGCCGACAGACTCCCCCTCGCCTCAACCGCGGCCGGGACCACCGCCGCTGGCTCGCGACCCAGCAGTGGCTCTGGGCACTGGCCTCCCGCACCAACACCGACGACTACCCACCCGACCCCGCCACCGTCCCGCACGTGACCGGCAATGCCCTGCGCATCTCAGCCGACTGGAGCGCCCTCGTCCTCCGCCAGGGCGCGGCCTTCATCGGCCACCGCCGCGACCACGGGCCCGACGACCCGTTCTACGGCTACGCTGAACTCCACATGCGCAGCATCTACCTCGACGCCCTCCTGTTCGGCATGATCCAGCGCACCCACATCGACCACCTCACCGAAGACCTCGCCCAGGTCTTCACCGGCCCCGGCGAAGCCAACCGCCTCGCCGGCCTCGAACGCCGCATCGCCCACTTCCGCAGCACCTACTGGCGCCAGCACCTCACCACCCACGGCACCGCCAACGACCTCCTCATCACCTACCAGCACCAATACCGCCTCTCCGACCGCTTCACCGAAATCCTCGCCGAAGCCGCCGACCACAACCGGCTCATCCAGACCCAGGAAAACCAGCAGATCAGCGGCGCTCTCGGCATCCTCACCATCCTCGGCCTGCCCCTCGGCACCGCCCTGGGCGCACTCCAAGTCCTTGGCGACCAGAACCCCTGGCACCTCCTCGCCGCCACCACCGGTGCCCTTGCCGCCACCGCCGCACTCCTCACCACCCGCTACGGCCGCCTCGTCCTCACCGCCCTCCGCGGTCGACCGCTGACCGGTCGGGATCGCTGACGTGCGAACCCCGCTCGGCATGCCGGTTGTCGCGATCGTCTCGTGTCAGACCTTCGCGCTACGTTGCCCCATGTACGTGCTGGTGTGCGAGTGCTGTGGAGTGCCGCAGGACGGGAGGGGAGATGTGCGTCGAACGCAGGGAACCGCGTTGCGTGCGAAACGCGTCGCACGAGAGGATGTTCGACGTACGCGAGATGTCACTGCGCGTGCGTATGCCCGCGGAGCACGACGGCGTTCAGTGCTCCGCGCTGGCGAGATTTCTGCCGTGCTGAACCGTTCTGGCGGCTAACCCGGGCGGACCCGTCGGGCATGGTCACCGCATCCGCCGCAGGCGATCAGGGGAGGAAGGGGATTCCTGGTGGCGCAGAGCCAGGACCGTAACTCTTACGACGTGGGGGCCTCGGGGGAGGTGCAGGGCAGCCTGCAGGGGATCGGTCAGCGAGCGGGTCCTCACGGACCGGGACCGTGCGGTGAAGGCCGTGATGGCGGACTTCACCGCTGACGGGGTCTCGGAGGAATACCACGGCAAGGAGCTCCGCTGGAACCGCCGGACACATAGCGGCCGGCTCGCTGGGCGGGGGCGGAGGTGGGCGTGGTGTTCCACACCGATTCCCGGTCAGACATGACGTACTCCTTGCCTACGCGCTGGCGATGGCGGACAGGACGAGCAGGTCGGAGTGGATCAAGCCTGGCGGGGCGCCCATGATCGGTGTGGGCTCGATACGGTCGCCATTGGAGCGGCCGTGGACGATCACGATGTGCTGCAGGTAGCAGAACCCTGCGGTGCGTGCTGCGGCGATCAGAGGGCCGAGGGGGTCGGTCAGGCATCCGGCGCGCATGCGACGGCACCCTCGACGAGACCTCGCCCGCCCCCGCGTTCTGCTGCGCGCAGCCTGTGCTCTCCTGAACGGCTGATGCCGACCGAGGGCGAGCGACGAACACGAACCACCCAGCGAGGAGAAACGTGTCCCGATGGTCCGCCGCCTTGAC
>NZ_JBEXVE010000050.1:0-48369 GCF_040629205.1 Streptomyces sp. NPDC005962
GCGGCGATGCTGACTTGGCCGTCGCTTGAGGCGAGGTCTTCGGTGAGTTCGTCGGGGGTGGCGGCGATGGTGGCCATGCCGCCGCCTTCCGGGAGCCTGCCCATGAGGGTGGCGCGGGCGGCGACGAGTCGGCAGGCGTCGGGGAGGTCGAAGACGCCTGCGATGTGTGCGGCGGCGACTTCGCCGATGGAGTGGCCGATGACGGCGTCCGGGGTGATGCCGGTGGAGGCGAGGAGTCGGGCGAGGGCGATGTGGAGGGCGAAGAGTCCGGCTTGGGCGTAGGTGGTGTGGTCCAGTAGCTGTGCTTGCTCGGGGTCCTGGTTGAAGACGACTTCGCGGAGTGGGTGTTCCAGGTGGGGGTTGAGGAGGGTGCAGACTTCGTCGAAGGCTTCGGCGAAGACGGGAAACCGGTCGTACAGTGCCGCGCCCATGCCGGGGCGTTGGCTGCCCTGGCCGCTGAAGAGGAACACCGTCTGACCTGAAACGCTCGCAGTGGCTCCGGGGTGTACGACGGCCGGGTGCGGTGCACCGTTCGCCAGGGCCTGCAAGCCCGAGACCAGCTCGTCGCGGTTTTCGCCGACGATGACGGCTCGGTGGTCGAAGAGTGAGCGGGTCTTCAGTAGCGACCAGCCCACCTCGACCGGCGTCGTGTCGTCCTCGGAACAGACGTGCTCGGCCAGGGCGCCCGCCTGCCCTCGAAGGGCCTCCGCGCTGTGCGCCGACACCAGCCACGGCACAACACCGCCCACGGCGGGAACCGGCGCTACCGGAGGGGGAGCCTGTTCCAGGATCAGATGGGCGTTGGTGCCGCTGATGCCGAAGGACGACACACCTGCCCGGCGTGGCTGTTCACCCTCCGGCCACGGGACCGGCTCGGTGAGCAGCCGTACGTCACCCTCGCTCCAGTCCGCGTGGGGGGTCGGTTCGTCGATGTGCAGCGAGGCGGGCAGGAGCCCGTGCCGCATCGCCATCACCATCTTGATCACTCCGGCCACCCCGGCGGCGGCCTGGGTGTGGCCGATGTTGGACTTGATGGAGCCGAGCCACAGTGGCTGATCGTGCGGCCGGTCCTGTCCGTAGGTGGCCAGCAGCGCCTGGGCCTCGATGGGGTCGCCGAGGGTGGTTCCGGTGCCGTGTGCCTCGACGGCGTCCACCTCGGACGGCGCCAGGCGGGCGTTGGCGAGCGCTTGCCGGATGACCCGCTGCTGCGACGGCCCGTTCGGCGCCGTCAGGCCGTTGCTGGTGCCGTCCTGGTTGACTGCCGAGCCTCGTACGAGTGCCATCACCCGGTGGCCGTTGCGACGCGCGTCCGACAGCCGCTCCAGCAGGACGAGGCCCACGCCCTCGCCCCACACCATGCCGTCGGCGGCCGCGGCGAACGACTTGCACCGGGCGTCGGGGGCCAGGCCGCGCTGGCGGGAGAACTCGATGAACGCGCCCGGGGTGGCCATCACCGTCACACCACCGGCCAGGGCGAGGGAGCATTCGCCCTGCCGTAGCGCCTGCGCGGCCAGATGCATCGCCACCAGCGACGACGAACAGGCCGTGTCGACCGTGACCGCGGGCCCTTCCAGCCCGAACGAGTAGGCCACCCGACCGGACACCACACTGCCGATGTTTCCCGTGGCGACGTAGCCTTCGACATCGCTTGCCGTATCGCCGGTGAGCGACAGATAGTCCTGGGAGGTCACCCCGGCGAAGACGCCGGTGTTGCTGCCGCTCAGTGCGTCACGGTCGAGTCCGGCGCTTTCGAAGGCCTCCCACGCGGTTTCGAGGAGCAGCCGCTGCTGGGGGTCCATCGCGACGGCCTCGCGCGGGCTGATGCCGAAGAACGCGGCGTCGAACGCGGGCGCGTCGTGCAGAAACCCGCCCTCGCGGACGTAACTCGTACCCGTGTGGTCGGGGTCGGGGTGGAAGAGCGCGTTGAGGTCCCAGTGCCGGTCGGTGGGCATCTCCGTGATGGCGTCGTGGTGTGCGACGACCAGCTCCCACAGATCCTTCGGATTGCGTGCGCCACCGGGATAGCGACAGGCCATGCCGACGATCGCGATGGGCTCGTCGAGCGCGGCCGCGGTGGGCGCGTGGGCGGCGACAGCCGTCTGCTGCCCCATGATGTCGGCACACAGATGGGTCGCGAGGGCCTGTGGTGTGGGGCGGTCGAAGATGAGAGAGGGCGGAAGGTCGAGGCCCGTGAGGGTGGCGAGCTGGTTACGGAGTTCGACGGCAGTGAGGGAGTCGAACCCCAGCTCCTGGAACGGCTGGCCGGGCGGAATGGCATCGGGCCCGGCGTGGCCCAGGATCGCGGCCGCCAGGAACTGGATCTGATGGACGAGCAGCTGATGCCGCTGGGCGGGAGTACTGGAATCGAGCTGCTGGCGCAGAGGTGTGACAGCGGACGTTGCGGACCGGGAACGGCGATGGTCCGCCGGATGCACGTCGGGCGCGATCAGACCGGAGAGCAGCGGACTCGGCCGTTGCGCCGTGAAAGTGGCGGGGAACCTATCCCAGTCGATATCCGCGATGGTGACGGTGGTGTCGCGGTGGTTGAGCGCATGCTGGAGCGCCGCGACCGCGAGGTCGGGGGCGAGCGGCGACAACCCCCGCCGCCCGTAGAAGGAGAGCGCCGTCTCGTCGGCGGCCATGCCCGCCTCGCTCCACGGGCCCCAGGCGATGCTGGTGGCGGGGAGTCCTTGGGATCGGCGGTGTTCGGCGAGTGCGTCGAGGTAGGTGTTGGCGGCGGCGTAGGCGGCCTGCCGACTGCCGCCCCAGGAGGCTGCGCCGGAGGAGAAGAGGACGAACGCGCTGAGGTCGAGTCCCCTCGTGAGGTCATGCAGATGCGCGGCGGCCAGGGCCTTGGGCTCCAGCACATGCTGGAGGCGTTCCGGCCGGAGGTCGGCGATCAGCTCGGTGTCGGAGGCGCCCGCGGCGTGGATGACGGTGGTGAGGGGGTGTTCGGCGGGGGTGGATTGGATGAGGTGGTGGAGGGCGGTGCGGTCGGAGACGTCGCAGGCGGTGATGGTGACGGTGGTGCCCAGAGCGGTGAGTTCTTCGTTGAGTTGGGTAGCACCGGGTGCGTCGGGGCCTGTGCGGCTGGTGAGGTGGAGGTGGGGTGCGCCGTTGTGGGCGAGCCAGCGTGCGAGGTGGGCGCCGAGGCCGCCGGTCCCACCGGTGATGAGCGTCGTACCGGTCGGCCGCCACGGGAGACGGCTCGCAGGTGGCAGGGGAGCGCGACTGAGGCGGCGGGCGTACGTGCCGGTGGCGCGGATCGCGGCCTGGTCCTCGGGGTCCCCGGGGTGCTCGGGTTGTCCAGGCTGCCCCGGTGCGAGAAGCGCCGCGAGACGGTCGGAGGTGTGGTGATCGATGACGGTCGGGAGATCGATCAGGCCACCCCAGCGACGGGCGTGTTCCAACGCGGCCGCACGGCCGAGCCCCCAGGTCTGCGCCTGGCGCGGATGGGGAAGCGGATCGGCGGGATGGATGGCGACGGCCCCCTGGGTGAGACACCACAGGGGCGCGACGACATCGGCGTCACCGAGAGCCTGGACGAGGGCGGTGGTGGCCACGAGCCCGGAGGGAACCGCGGAGTAGTCGGGATGCGGCTCCTGGGCGAGCGCGAGCAGGCTCACGACCCCCGTCGGCTCGCTGTCGGCGGTGAGCCGGGTGAGCGCCTCCACCAGATCACTGCGCCGGGCCTGACGGGTGTCGAGCGTGTGAGGGAGGGGCGTGGCGCCGTGCGTGGTGAGGGCCTGTACGACGGTGGCCACGGCGGCGTGGTCGGCATGGTCGGACGGGATGAGCAACAGCCAGGTGCCGGAGAGTTCGGTTGGCGCGACGGGCGCGGAGAGTTGTTTCCACGTGGTCCGATACCGCCAGGAGTCGACGACCGCCTGCTCGCGATGCTGCCGCCGCCAGGCCGACAGCGTCGGCAGCACAGCGCCCAGCATGGGCTGCTGATCGGCGGGGGAGTCCAGGGTTGCTGCGAGCGATTCCAGATCCTCGCGCTCCACGGCTTCCCAGAACGCCCGGTCCGCTTGCGCGGTCTCGGTGACGGCCGTGGCCGTCTCGGAGGAGGCGAGCCAGAAGTGCTGGCGCTGGAAGGCGTAGGTGGGGAGTTCGACGGTGCGGGGCGTCGGGACGGCGGGGAACCAGGGTGTCCAGTCGACCGTGATCCCGGCGGTGTGGAGCCGTGCGAGGGCGTTGGCGAAGGCTTGGGTTTCGGGTTGTTTGTGGGTGAGGGTGGTGGTGAGGAGGGGTGTGGGGTGGTTGTGGTGGTGGAGGGTGTGTTGGGTGGCGGTGGTGAGGATGGGGTCGGGGCCGAGTTCGAGGTAGGTGCCTGTGTTGGGTGCGGTGTGGGTGATGGCGTGGTGGAAGTGGACTGGTTGGCGGATGTGTTGGGCCCAGTAGTCGGGGGTGGTGATGTGTTCGTCGGCGGGTTGTCCGGTGAGGTTGCTGATGAGGGGAATGGTGGGTGGGTGGTAGGTGAGGTCGCTGATGGCCTCGGTGAAGGGGTCGAGGATGGGGTCCATCTGGGGGGAGTGGAAGGCATGGCTGACCGTCAGGGCCTTGGCTTTACGGCCCTTGGCGGCCCAGGCGTCGCTGATTCGGGCCACCCGTTCGGCGGGTCCGGAGATGACGGTGTTGCCGGGTGTGTTCAACGCGGCGATGGTTACGTGGCCGTCGTGCTCGGCGAGGTCTTCGGCGAGCTCGTCGGGGGTGGCGGCGATGGTGGCCATGCCGCCGCCTTCCGGGAGCCCGCCCATCAGCGTGGCGCGGGCGGCGACGAGTCGGCAGGCGTCGGGGAGATCGAAGACACCGGCTACCTGCGCGGCGGCGACTTCGCCGATCGAGTGGCCGATCACCGCATCGGGGCGCAGTCCGAGCGAGTCCAGCAACCGGGCGAGGGCGATGTGCAGCGCGAAGAGTCCGGCTTGGGCGTAGGTGGTGTGGTCCAGCAGTTGGGCCTGCCCGGGGTCCTTGCTGAAGACGACATCTCGGAGGGGGTGTTCCAGGTGGGGGGTCAGGAGGGTGCAGACTTCGTCGAAGGCTTCGGCGAAGACGGGAAACCGGTCGTGCAGTGCCGCGCCCATGCCGGGGCGTTGGCTGCCCTGGCCGCTGAAGAGGAACACCGTCTGACCTGAAACGCTCGCAGCGGCTCCGGGGTGTACGACGGCCGGGTGTGGTGCACCGGTGGCCAGGGCCTGCAAGCCCGAGGCCAGCTCGTCGCGGTTTTCGCCGATGATGACGGCTCGGTGGTCGAAGAGCGAGCGGGTCTTCAGCAGTGACCAGCCCACCTCCACCGGCGACACATCGTCTTCAGCGCAGACGTGCTCGGCCAGGGCGCCCGCCTGGCCGCGCAGCGCCTCCGTACTCCGTGCCGACACCACCCACGGCACGACGCCGCCCGACTCGGCTACCGACGGTGCGGACTCCGCCACGTCCGGGGCCTGCTCCACGATCACGTGGGCGTTGGTGCCGCTGATGCCGAAGGAGGACACCCCCGCGCGGCGCGGCCGTTCAGCCCGTGGCCACGGCACGGGCTCGGTGAGCAGCCGTACCTCACCAGCGGTCCAGTCCACGTTCGGACTCGGTTCGTCGATGTGCAGCGAGGTGGGCAGCAGCTCGTGCCGCATTGCCATCACCATCTTGATCACACCGGCTACGCCTGCGGCGGCCTGGGTGTGGCCGATGTTGGACTTGATGGAGCCGAGCCACAGTGGCTGATCGTGCGGCCGGTCCTGTCCGTAGGTGGCCAGCAGTGCCTGGGCCTCGATGGGGTCGCCGAGGGTGGTTCCGGTGCCATGCCCCTCCACCACGTCGATCTCGGTGGGCGAGAGGCGGGCGTTGGCGAGTGCCTGGCCGATGACTCGCTGCTGGGCGGGCCCGTTCGGGGCAGTCAGGCCGTTGCTGGTGCCGTCCTGGTTGACTGCCGAGCCTCGCAGGACCGCCATCACCCGGTGGCCGTTGCGCCGGGCGTCCGACAGCCGCTCCAGCAGCAGAAGCCCGGCTCCCTCGCCCCAGCCGGTGCCGTCGGCGGCGGAGGCGAAGGGCTTGCAGCGTCCGTCGGCCGCCAGACCGCGCTGGCGGGAGAACTCGATGAAGGTGGTCGGGGTGGCCATCACGGTGGCCCCTCCGGCCAGCGCCATATCGCATTCGCCCTGGCGTAGCGCCTGCGCCGCCAGATGCATCGCGACCAGCGACGACGAGCACGCCGTGTCCACGGTCACCGCCGGTCCCTCCAGACCGAAGGTGTAAGCCACCCGCCCCGACATCACACTCGGCGTGCCGCCTGCGAGGAGATAGCCCTCGACCTCCTGGGCCGACGAACTTCCGGCCGCGCCATAGCCCTGATAGGTGCCGCCCGCGAAGACGCCGGTGTTGCTGCCGCTGAGGGCGTCACGGTCGAGTCCGGCGCTTTCGCAGGTCTCCCACGCGGTTTCGAGGAGCAGCCGCTGCTGGGGGTCCATGGCAAGCGCTTCGCGCGGGCTGATGCCGAAGAACGCCGCGTCGAACGTGGCCGCGTCATACAGGAAGCCGCCCTCCCGCGCATAGCTGGTGCCCAGATGCTCCGGGTCGGGATCGAAGAGCGTGTCCAGGTCCCAGTGCCGGTCGGTGGGCATCGCCGCGACGGCGTCCCGGCCCTCGGCGACCAGCTGCCACAGCTCCTCCGGGGAGCGCACCCCGCCGGGGTAGCGGCAGGCCATACCGATGATGGCGATGGGCGCGTCATCAGCGGCCACGGCGGACGCAGGGACGCCGACAGCGGCCTTCCGGCCGGTGAGTTCGGCACGCAGAAAGGTGGCGAGCGCGCTCGGCGTGGGATGGTCGAAGACGAGGGCGGGGGCGAGTTCCAGACCGGTGGTGGCGACCAGCTGATTGCGCAGTTCGACGGCGGTGAGCGAGTCGAAGCCGAGTTCCTGGAAGGGCTGCGTGGGCGGGACCGCGTCGAGGTCGGGATGGCCGAGGATGGTGGCGGCAAGGGTCTGGATGTGGCGCACCAGGAGCTGCCGCTGTTGGTCCGCGGTGGCGGCGGCGAGCCGGCGCCGCAGCGGAGTGGCCGCGGCGATGGGTGCCGTGGTGCTGGTGTCCTCCCGGGCAGGTGCGGTCACGGGGTTGAGAAAAGGACTCGGGCGCTGTGCCGTGAAGGCGCCGGAGAACCTCTCCCAGTCCACATCGGCCACCGTGACGGTGGTGTCGTCGTGCGTCAGGGCGTGGTGCAGGGACTTGATCGCGAGATCGGTGGTCAGCGGGGAGAGACCGCGCCGCCGGAGGTGGGAGAGCGTGTTCTCGTCGGCGGCCATGCCCGCCTCGCTCCACGGTCCCCACGCGATGCTGGTGGCGGGGAGCCCCTGGCCCCGGCGGTGTTCGGCGAGGGCGTCGAGGTACGCGTTCGCCGCGGCGTAGGCGGCCTGCTGCCCGCTGCCCCAGGTTGCGGCGTTCGACGAGAAGAGCACGAAGGCGTCGAGACCGAGGTCCCGGGTGATCTCATGCAGATGAGTGGCGGCCAGCGCCTTGGAACGCAGCACGTACTGCAGCCGCTCGGGGTCCAGCTCGGCGATCGGGCCGAGGTCCATGGTTCCGGCGGTGTGGATGACGGTGGTCAGCGGGTGTTCGGCGGGGATGTAGTCGATGAGGTGTTGCAGTGCGGCGCGGTCGGAGACGTCGCAGGCGGTGATGGTGACCGAGGCGCCCAGAGCGACGAGTTCTTCGCTGAGCTGGGCAGCCCCGGGCGCGTCGGGGCCGGACCGGCTGATGAGGTGGAGACGCGGTGCGCCGTTGCGGGCGAGCCAGCGTGCGATGTGGGCGCCGAGTCCGCCGGTGCCGCCGGTGATGAGTGTCGTACCGGTCGGCCGCCAGGGCGCGGTGTTCGCGGACGATCCGGGAGCGGCGTGGCTGAGGCGGCGGGCGTACGTACCCGTGGTGCGGATCGCGGCCTGGTCCTCGGGCTGCCCGGGGACCAGCAGGGCGGCCAGCCGGGCGGCGGTGCGGTGGGTGATGGTGGTGGGCAGATCGATGAGCCCGCCCCACCGTTGCGGGTGTTCGAGGGCGGCGACCCGGCCCAGCCCCCAGACCTGGGCCTGGCCTGGGTGGGGGAGTAGATCCGTACGGCTGGTGGCGACCGCGCCGTTCGTGACGCACCACAGGGGAGCGGCGATATCGGCGTCGCCGAGCGCCTGGAGCAGGGTGACGGTGCCGATGAGCCCGGCGGGGACGGCGGAGTGTTCGGGGTGCGCCGCGGTGTCGAGGGCGAGCAGGCTGAGTACGCCCGAGACCGGGTCGTCCTCGGCCGGCCGGGTCAGCCGCTCGGTCAGGGCGTCGCGCCGCACGTCCTCAGCAGGGAGCACATGGACGGAGGCGGTGGCACCATGGGCTTGAAGCGCCTGGACGACGGTCTGGACCGTGAAGTGGTCCTCATAGCCGCCGGGGACGACCACCAGCCAGGTACCGCTCAGGGCCGCCGTGGTGGAGTCGGGCAGCTGCTGCCAGGTCGTCCGGTAACGCCAGGAGTCGATGACCGCCTGCTCGCGGTGTTGACGTCGCCAAGCCGACAGGACGGGGAGCGCGGGCAGTAGCGCGTCCATGCCGGGGCTGTTCTTCTCCAGCCGCAGTGTGCTGGTGAGGGCGTCGACGTCCAGCTCTTCGATGGCGTGCCACAGCTGTGCCTCGGCCGGGTCCGTCCCCGTACCGGTGCCGCTGATACGGGGCTGGGGCGGGGCGAGCCAGAAGCGCTGGTGCTGGAAGGCGTACGTCGGCAACGCGACGAGTCGCGGGGCTGGGGTGGCGGGGAACCAGGGCGCCCAGTCGACCGTGATCCCGGTGGTGTGGAGCCGTGCCAATGCGTTGGTGAGCGCCTGAACGTCAGGTTGTTTGTGGGTGAGGGTGGTGGTGAGGAGGGGGGTGGGGTGGTTGTGGTGGTGGAGGGTGTGTTGGGTGGCGGTGGTGAGGATGGGGTCGGGGCCGAGTTCGAGGTAGGTGCCTGTGTTGGGTGCGGTGTGGGTGATGGCGTGGTGGAAGTGGACGGGTTGGCGGATGTGTTGGGTCCAGTAGTCGGGTGTGGTGATGTGTTCGTCGGCGGGTTGTCCGGTGAGGTTGCTGATGAGGGGGATGGTGGGTGGGTGGTAGGTGAGGTTGCTGATGGCCTCGCTGAAGAGTTGAAGGATGGGGTCCATCAGGGGTGAGTGGAAAGCATGGCTGACGGTGAGCATCCGCGTCTTGCGGCCGCGTTCGGCCCAGACGGTGCTGATCTGCTGGACGAGCGCGATGGGGCCTGAAATGACGGTGTTGCCGGGTGTGTTGAGGGCGGCGATGCTGACTTGTCCGTTGCTCGCGGTGAGGTCTTCGGTGAGTTCGTCGGGGGTGGCGGCGATGGTGGCCATGCCGCCGCCTTCCGGGAGCCTGCCCATGAGGGTGGCGCGGGCGGCGACGAGTCGGCAGGCGTCGGGGAGGTCGAAGACGCCTGCGATGTGTGCGGCGGCGACTTCGCCGATGGAGTGGCCGATGACGGCGTCCGGGTGGATGCCGGTGGAGTTCAGCAACCGGGCCAGGGCGATGTGCAGCGCGAACAGCCCTGTTTGAGCGTAGATGGTGTGGTCCAGCAGTTGGGCTTGCTCGGGGTCCTTGCTGAAGACGACTTCCCGCAGTGGGTGTTCCAGGTGGGGGTTGAGGAGGGTGCAGACTTCGTCGAAGGCTTCGGCGAAGACGGGAAACCGGTCGTACAGTCCCGCACCCATACCGGGACGCTGACTGCCCTGACCGCTGAACAGGAACACCGTCTGCCCCGAAACGCTCGCAGCGTCTCCGAGGTGTACGACGGCCGGGTGCGGTGCACCGTTCGCCAGGGCCTGCAAGCCCGCGACCAGTTCCTCGCGGTTTTCGCCGACGATGACGGCTCGGTGATCGAACAGTGAGCGGGACTTGAGCAGCGACCAGCCCACCTCCACCGGCGACACATCGTCCTCGGCGCAGAAGCGCTCGGCCAGGGCGCCCGCCTGGCCGAGCAGCGCCTCCGTACTCCGTGCCGACACCACCCACGGCACGACGCCGCCCGCCTCGGCAACCGACGGTGCGGACTCCGCCGCGTCCGGGGCCTGCTCCACGATCAGATGTGCGTTCGTCCCCGAGATGCCGAACGACGACACCCCTGCCCGGCGTGGCTGCTCACCCCGAGGCCACTCCGCCGCCTCGGTCAGCAGCCGCACCGCACCCGCGCTCCAGTCCACATGCGGGGTCGGCTCGTCGATGTGCAGCGAGGCGGGCAGGAGCCCGTGTCGCATCGCCATCACCATCTTGATCACACCCGCGGCACCCGCCGCCATCTGGGCGTGGCCGATGTTGGACTTGATGGAGCCCAGCCACAGTGGCTGATCGTGCGGCCGGTCCTGTCCGTAGGTGGCCAGCAGCGCTTGAGCCTCGATCGGGTCGCCGAGGGTGGTTCCGGTGCCGTGTGCCTCGACGGCGTCCACCTCGGACGGCGTCAGACGGGCGTTGGCGAGCGCTTGCCGGATGACCCGCTGCTGCGACGGCCCGTTCGGCGCCGTCAGACCGTTGCTGGCACCGTCCTGGTTGACCGCCGAACCCCGGATGACGGCCATCACCCGGTGGCCGTTGCGCCGGGCGTCCGACAGCCGCTCCAGCAGCAGGACACCGACACCCTCGGACAGGGTCATGCCGTCGCTGTTCGCCGAGAACGCCTTGGACCTGCCGTCCGGGGCGAGCCCCCGCAGCTCGCTGAAGCCGATGAACCCGGCTGTCGACGCCATCACGGCGACCCCGCCCGCAAGCGCCATATCGCATTCGCCCTGCCGGATCGCCTGGCAGGCGAGATGCATGGCCACCAGCGACGAGGAGCACGCGGTGTCCACCGTCACCGCGGCCCCCTCCAGGCCCAGGGTGTACGCGACCCGGCCGGACACCACGCTCGCGGAGCTGCCGATGGTGAAGTACCCGGCCGAGCCTTCGGGCACCTGGGAGGCGTCCGTGCAGTAGTCGAGGTGGTCGCAGCCGATGAAGGTGCCGGTGGGGCTGGACCGCAGCGATTCCGGATCGATGCCCGCGTGCTCGATGGCCTCCCACGACGCCTCCAGGGCGAGCCGCTGCTGCGGTGCCATGCCCAGGGCCTCGCGCGGGCTGACGCCGAAGAACGCGGCGTCGAATCCCGCGGGGTCGTCGAGGAAGCCGCCCTCGCGGCAGTAGCTGGTGCCCGGGTGCTCGGGGTCGGAGTGGAAGAGGCCGTCCAGGTCCCAGTCGCGGTCCGTGGGCAGTTCCGTGATGGCGTCCCGCTCGGTGGCGACCAGCTCCCACAGCTCTTCCGGGGAGCGCACTCCGCCCGGGAACCGGCACGACATTCCCACGATGGCGACCGGTTCGTGCCCGGCCGACTCGACATCCTTCAGACGGCGCTGTGTCTGACGCAGGTCCGCCGTCACGCGCTTCAGATAGTCGAGAAGCTTTTCCTCATTGTTCGCCATTGTCGGCGCACCCACTTCCCTCGGCGAGAACCAGCGACCTCGAACCGCTATGAGCGATGGCAGTCGTAGCTGCCGCGCAACGTCGTTCCGTCGGGGAAGGTGAAGCTTGTGGCGTCCTTGAAATGTCCCGGACCGAGCACCTGGTAATCGTCCACCACGTCCATGTTCACGCCGTCGGTCTTTCCGGTGGCACTGGGCGTGACCACCTGGCTGAGCGGCCCCTTGAACACCAGATGGCCGTTTCTCCAGCCGGGCGAGGAGTAGTTCGCGGACGATCCCCAGTTGTCGTGGTACTGGACGATGAACTTTCCGTCCACGGGGTCCCAGCCGAAGGACGACCGGCCGACCAGCCGGCCGGGCTCCAGGGTCGCGTCGGTGTAGTAGTAATGCCCGCCCATGACCCGCTTCGTGGTCAGGTGCATCACCGCCGCCTTACTGCCCGGCGGAGGTGTGTAGTCGCACCTGTAGGACCCGAGGAGGAAATCCAGTGCGCGCATCTGGGGCGGTGCGGGCAGCGGGTCCGCGGGGCGCGACGGCTTGTCGGCGGCCTCGGGTTCGGCGTTCACCGGAGTGACGGCGAGCGCCACGAGACCCACGGCGACAAGGCCTGTGTGCACTGCCTTCCGGGTACGCATACGCAACTCCCATCGGTCATCGGGTTTGATCGGGCGCTGACCTGCGGCTGAGCCACCTGGCAAGCGCTGGAGCGGATACGGCGACCATCATTTGTGCCGTCCCTAAAGGTGCTCTAACGCGCGGCTTGGCGCCGCGCGTCATTAGCCCGGCTTTAGACCGGCCGCCGAGCATGAACCGGCCGAGCATGAATCGGACGTCGGGATGAGGCGGGACGAAGGAGGATGGCGATGAGCGGCTGGCCGATGCTGGAAAAGTACGTCGATCGGGCACCCACCTCGAAGGAGATGATGGGCTGGATCGAACTGATCGTCAGCCAGGGCATTCGCCGGGCGGGCTATTCCGCCGACAGCTGGACCGAGGAGTGGGCCGCCGAACAGTTCCGGGAAACGGGGCTGGACGATGTCCGGCTGGAGCCGCTGGACACACCGGTCTGGCGCCCGCGGTCCGCCGCGTTCGAGATCTGGCCCGCCGACCGTCCCGGGGAGGTCACCCGCTTCACCGGACTCGCTTTGCCGTACACCACCCCCACCGAGGGCACCGAGGGGCGGCTGGTGCGGATGGAGGACGGGGAGGTGGGCGGTGGCATCGCCGTCCAGGAGATCGGCTTCACCCAGCTGCCGCAGACGGAGGTACAGGCCCGGGCCACCGATGCCTACGACCCCGAGGGCGTCTTCCCCGACCTGGTCCAGACCGTGCCGTTCGACCTTCCGCATGTGCTGGACTTCGACATCGCCATCAAGGACGGGGCGACCGCCTACGTCGGGCTGCTCACCGGTGTGCCCTGGGAGACCAGCGACTTCTACTGGCCGTACGACGCCGAGCCGCGCTCGGTCCCCGGTATCTGGCTGAGTGGCGGCGACGGTGCGCGGGTCCGTGAGCTGATGGCTTCCGGCGCGTGCGAGGGCCGGATCATCTCCGATGCCACCATCACCGAGGAGACCACCCACAATGTGGTGGGCACCCTGCCCGGCGCCTCGGACCACTGGGTGATCATCGGGTCACACCATGACGGCCCGTGGGCCTCGGCGGTGGAGGACGCCTCCGGGGTGGCGCTCGTCCTGGCGCAGGCGAGGTTCTGGGCGTCGGTGCCCCAGGAGCTGCGCCCGCACAACATGCTGTTCCTGCTGACGTCGGGCCATATGGCCGGGGCCGCGGGAACCCAGGCGTTCATCGCGGCGCATCCGGAGCTGTTCCCGCAGGTCGTCCTCGAAATGCACCTCGAACACGCCGCCCGCCAGGCTGTCGTGGTCGACGGCCAGGTCGTGCCCACCGACGACCCGGAGGTGCGCTGGTGGTTCACCACGCAGGCGCCCGCGCTGGAGCGTCTGGTGGCCGATTCGATCGCGGCCGAGGATCTGCGCCGTTCGTGGATTCTGTCGCCGACCGCCTTCGCGCCGAACCCGGCCACCGACGGCGCGTACTTCTACTACACGGGTGTGCCGCTGGTGCAGCTGATCACCACGCCGATGTACATCTTCGACCCCAGGGACACCCCCGACAAGGTGGACCAGCAGAGCCTGGTGCCGCTCACCATGGGCGCGGCGCGGATCATCGCGGGGACGCACGGCTGCGAGCCGGACACCCTCCGGGTGCCGCTGGAGTCCTGACGGGACGTACGGGAGCGGCCCGCCGGGGTTTCCCGGCGGGCCGCCCTCACATTTCCGTACCCGCGGCTGCCGCCCCTACCGTGTGCGCAGCCCCTACCGTGTGCGCAGCGCGCACGTGGCCCTGGCCGTCTTGCGCGGGTCGCTCTCGGAGCGGGCGGTGAGGACGACCTTGCCGTGCCGGTCGGCCCCGCTCTTCGCGGTGACGGCCACGTCCACGTCGGCCGAGGCTCCGGCCTTGGCGGTGGCGAGCTGGTTGGGCAGCCACGCGGACCAGCCCCGGCCGGTGGCCGTGGCCGACAGCCGGTAGACGTCCGCGTCCAGATGGGCACCGGCGTTCCCGGCCCGGCCGGTGTTGGTGAGGTCGAAGGTGCACATGGCGCGCCCCTTCGAGGGGTGGCCCTTCGCCACGCCACGGTCCAGGTCGACGCCACGCCGCTGTGGCCCGGAGCCGTCCAGGGATTTGACGGCGAGGGTGTACGAGAGCACCCCGGACCGGTCCCGCTTGAGGTCCAGGACGTAGAAGTGCAGCCGGTTGGCCTTGTCGATGTACTCGTACTGGCTGCCGGAGTTGGCCCCGGCGTGGAAGAGCGCGTCGCTGAGCTGCCGGTAGTCGCCCATGGTGATCTTCTGCGTGGTGCCGTCGGGGCGCTGGAAGTCCGTCATGCCGATGTCCTCGGGGTGGGCGTCGACCACCCAGGCGAACGGGGCCTGGTCCTTGTTCTTCGTCTTGCTGATCAGCACACCGTTGTCCGGGGTGAACGAGTCCATGCCCATGCGGTCCACGACCTCGACGGTGTAGTTGTCGTAGCCGCCGCCGTCGCACAGGGGGTCGGTCTTCCGGTCGCAGGTCGGCGAGAGGTCGCCGCCCAGGGTGATGTTGACGCCCGCGAGCCCCTTCTCGCCCGGTGGTGCGGAACGTGCCGTCACCCGGGCGACGGCGACTCCGGAGTCCTTCAGGGTGTTCCGGTCCAGGCGCAGGACGTTCTTCTCGTCCACGATGCCCAGCTTCAGCTTGTCGCGCAGCACATGCTGGGCGCCCATCGACCCCCCGGCGGTGGCGGGTATCCGCCACCGGGTGTGCGGGCCGCCGGGGCCGTTGAACGAACCGCGGGAGAGCATGCCCCAGATGCCGGTGTAGGAGCGGCTGAGGGGAGTGCCGTAGGGGTTGTTGTAGTTGTCGCCTATGCCCAGGATATGGCTGAGTTCATGGGCGTACACGGCCATGCCGGAGCTCTCGGTCTGGAGGGACGAGCCGTCCGTCGCGTTGGGCCAGATGCGGGCCGCGGCCTGCCACGACGTCCACGGTACGTAGCGGGTGGCCGCCGCGTTGCCGCCGGTCCCGATGGGAAGCGGCGGGCCCCACACGGCCGGTACGTCCTGCCGGTCGGCGAACTTCATCTGGCCGAACTCCTGCCAGGTGGACGACTCGTCCTGGCCGGCCGCGAGGTAGAAGACGAAGTCGAACTTCCCGGTCTCCCCGGCGCCCACGTCGGCGGTCCATGCCGCCTTTCCATCAGCCCGGATGTCCTTGTCGCAGGTGTCCCCGGCCGGGCAGGCGCCCGGGTTCATCGAGTCCTCCACCCCGTACTGGTAGGACTTCGACGGCATCCGGTACACACCGAATGCCGTCAGGTCGACGCCGATGCGGCCACCGGAGTCCTCCATCCAGTACTCGTTGATGGTGTGACCGTTGTTGAGCGCACCGGGCTTGTTGAGGAAGTCCTCGTAGAACCGGGGCAGGCGGTCGCGCGGTATGCCGGAGGCGGAAGGCTGCGGATTGCCGAACAGCGTCGATCCCGCCGGTTGGCTGACCGTGAACTCCTCGTCCGGGTAGTCGAGGAGCACCAGCGCGCCCTTGAAGGTGCGCTGGGTGGGCTCGACATCCGGGTCGGCCCAGCGGGTGCCGGGGACCGCGCGGTAGTCGGCCCACGTCATGTCGTCGGGGTTGCGCCAGCGCTGGGGGTCGATCGGGTCGACGAGGGGCGGCCGGGCGCTCGGTGTGCGGTCGGGCGCGGCCCCCGCGGGCCCGGCTGCGACGGCGGCCAGGGCGGCGAGGAGCGTGGCGACGACCGTTAATCGGCGGACTCGTCTTCGGCGGAGGAACAAGGCTCACCTCTTGTCCGGAAGTTGTGCTCAGACAGGACCAGCCGTGCGGATGACTACCGCAGCCACGGTAGGCCGGGGGCCGAGGTGACGCCAGAGTGCCGTTGTGGCACCGGCGAGGGAAACCGGGCGTGTTCACACCGCGCTGACGAGCCGGAATCGCACCGCACACGGCTGCGGAAGCACATCGAAAAGCGCGATAGCGTGTACAGGCCAACGGGAAGGTACCGCCGACCTCCTGTATGGCGCGACGTGTGGAAACCAGCCCAAGGAGCCCTCTTGACCAGCCCAGAACAGCGCATGGCTGACCTGCTCAAGACCTTCGGTGAGCCAGCGGCGTGCACCGCGTACCTGCTGTGCGACCGGCACCCGGTCGACGACGTGGCGTTCACCGTGGTGAGCAAGGACCTGACCAGCCATGACATGACGTTCAGCGAGCTCCGCGACCGCTCGTCGCGCATGGCGAGTGCCCTGGCCGCCCAAGGCGTCGGGGCCGGTGACCGGGTCGCCACCCTGATGGGCAAGTCCGCCGAACTGCTCATCGTGTCCCTCGCCATCTGGCGGCTCGGGGCCGTCCAGGTGCCGCTGTTCACCGCGTTCGCCCCACCGGCCGTCGCGCTGCGCATCAGTGGCAACGGCACCAAGGCTGTGATCACCGACGCCGACCAGCGCCCCAAGCTGGACCCGGAAGCCGGTTTCCCCGGTGAGCGGCCCTGGCAGATCATCACGACCGGTCCGGCCACCGGCACCGACCTCGCCTTCTCCGAGCTGCTGGCGTCGTACGACCCGCAGCCCGAGCCGGTGGCGGTGGGCGGCGACGCCACCATCGTGGAGCTGTTCACCTCCGGCACGGCGGGCTCCCCGAAGGCCGTGCCGATCCCGCTGAACGCCATCGCGGGCTTCGCGATGTACCAGGAGTTCGCCCTCGACCACCAGCCCACCGACGTGTTCTGGAACGCCGCCGACCCGGGATGGGCGTACGGCCTGTACTACGCCATCATCGGACCGCTCGCCCTCGGCCGCCGCAGCCTGCTGTTCAACAGCCTCTTCTCCGCCGAGGACACCTGGACGGTGCTGTCCCGCTACGGCGTCACCAACTTCACCGCCGGGCCCACCGTCTACCGCAAGCTGCGCGCGTCCGGCGCCGCCCCCGGCGACCTGCGGCTGCGCAGCGCCTCCGCGGCCGGTGAACCGCTGCCCCCGGACGTCGTGGAGTGGGCGCGGGAGGCGCTCGGTGTCCCCGTACGCGACCACTACGGCCTGACCGAGACCGGCATG
Organism: Streptomyces sp. NPDC005962; assembly: GCF_040629205.1. Taxonomy (NCBI): domain Bacteria; kingdom Bacillati; phylum Actinomycetota; class Actinomycetes; order Kitasatosporales; family Streptomycetaceae; genus Streptomyces; species Streptomyces sp. NPDC005962. The sequence continues at coordinate 17,090 of NZ_JBEXVE010000050.1, forward strand.
GTCATCGCCCACGCCTGGAACCCGGCGCTGCGCACCGAACTCAAGACCGGCTCCATGGGCCGTCCGCTGCCCGGCTGGTCGGTGAAGATCCTGCGCGAGGACACCAACTCCGCCGAGGCGGCGACGGGCGTCCCCGGCCGGGTGGCGATCGACGTCGCGGGCAGCCCGCTGATGTGGTTCACGGGCTACCTCGGCGCCCCGGAGCGTACGGCCGAGAAGTTCAGCCCCGACGGGCGCTGGTTCTACACCGGCGACACCGCGGCGCAGGACGAGGAGGGCGTGCTGTTCTTCTCCGGGCGCGGCGACGACGTCATCCTGATGGCGGGCTACCGCATCGGCCCCTTCGAGGTGGAGAGCGTGCTGCAGGAGCACGACGCCGTCACGGAAGCCGCCGCGGTGGGCATCCCCGACGACGAGTACGGCGAGGTCATCGAGGCCTTCGTCGTCCTGGGCCCCGGGGCCCGGCCGGGCGAGGCGCTCGCCGCCGAGCTGCAGCAGGTCGTGCGGGACCGGTTCGCCAAGCACGCGTACCCGCGGCAGATCCACTTCGTGGACGCGCTGCCCAAGACCTCCAGCGGCAAGACGCAGCGCTTCCTGCTGCGCCCGCAGCCGACCACCGGCCGGGGCCGCTGAGGCGGCGGCGACACCACAGCCTTGGGCCCTGGTCCCCGTGTGCGGCACGGGGCCAGGGCCCAAGGGGTCTGTGAGGGAGGGGCGAAGGGGGCAGTGGCGGGGCCGCCCAACGGTCAGTGGCGCGCCACGGTCACCCCGTGGAGCGCGACAGCGCCTCCCGCACCGCCTCCTCCGTACGTCCCACCACCGCGGAACCGTCGTCGGCGGTGATGATCGGCCGCTGGATCAGCTTGGGGTGTTCGGCGAGCGCCGCGATCCAGCGGTCGCGCGCGCTCTCGTCGCGCGGCCAGTCCTTCAGCTCCAGCTCCTTCGCCGCGGCCTCCTGCGTCCGGGTGATGTCCCACGGCTCCAGTCCGAGCCGGGCCAGCACGCCGCGGATCTCGTCCTGGCTCGGTACGTCGTCGAGGTAACGGCGGACGGTGTACCCGGCCCCCTCCGCGTCGAGCAGACTGAGCGCGCCGCGGCACTTCGAGCACGCCGGATTGATCCAGATCTCCATGGCGCAACCGTACCGCGAGACCCCTCCCGGCACACCTGTCGAATCCGGGTCACGTGGCGCCTGACCAGGCTGCTTTGTCAGTGCCCCACCGTAGAATGGAGGCATTGGAAGAGAGCGTTACCGACCGTCCCAGGAGGATGCCGATGGCCGCTGCCGCTACCCCTCTCCCGGACCTGCCGAGCTTTACGACCCTGCCGAAGAAGCGCATGCCCGCCGGGCGTCCGCGTGAGTGGTACGAGACCCACAACCGCCGGCTGAAGGCCATGCGCCTGGCCGTCGCCCTGCTCAACTCCGGTGTGTACCGCCCCGAGCAGGCGCGCAACCGCAAGATACGTGCCACCGCCGTCCGGATCGGGGTGCACCCGCCGTCCAACACCACGTGCCGCATGGTGCGTTCGCTCCTTCAGGAGAGCGACCGCTGACCGATCCGGGCCCCCGCCGCGCCATCTCCCGGCGCGGCGGGGGCTCCCCGTCCCCAGCACTCCGCTTCCCGCTCTCACCCCGCCGGCTTCAGCCGCTCGACCTTCGGCAGCAGGAACGCGTAGGTGGCGGCGCCGAGCAGGGCCACACCCCCCGCCAGGGTCAGGGGCAGCACGAACGAGTGGGTGATGCCCTTGAGTACCCCGAGCAGCAGCGGGGAGAGGATTCCGGCGATGTTGGCCGCCGTGTTCTGGATTCCGGCGATCGAGCCGACGTGGGCGGCCGTCGGGGCCACGTCGGCGGGCAGCGCCCAGACGCTCGCCGCCGCGAAGGTGGAACAGAAGTAGGAGACCGACAGCGCGGTCAGCGCCGTGCCGATGCCCGGTGAGATGACCGCGAGTGCGATCACCGAGGTACCCAGCAACCCGCCGACCAGCGGGATCTTCCGCGCCTTCGTACGCTCGGTGCCGCGCCGCACCAGCCAGTCGGAGAACAGGCCACCGGACCAGCCGCCCAGCATGGACGCGAGACCGGGAATCATGCCGAGGAACCCGAAGGACAGTGCGTCGAGGTGGTATTCGTCCACCAGATAGGTCGGGAACCAGGTGATGAAGAAGTACGCGACGAAGTTGACGCAGAAGAAGCCGAGCATCATCGCCCAGATCATCCGGAACCGGAACAGGTCCCGCCAGCCGATCCGGGCGCTCGCCGCGGCCTCCTCGGCCGTCTCCTTCTCCTGTCCCGATTCGATGTACTCCCGCTCCGCGGCGCCGAGCTTCGGGTGGTCCTCCGGGTCGCGGTAGTAGAGCCACCAGCCGATGGCCCACAGCGCGCCGAGGCCGCCCGCGACGGCGAACGCCCAGCGCCAGCCGAGACCGGTGACCACCAGGGTGACCAGCGGGATGGACAGGGCGCCGCCGACCGCGTTGCCGTTGTTGAAGGTCGCCGAGGCGAAGCTGCGCTCGGAGGCCGGGAACCAGCGGGAGACCACCTTGGCGCTGGACGGGAAGCTGGGGGCCTCGCCGATGCCGAGCAGGGCGCGCAGGCCCACCAGCGACGTCACACCGCGGGCCAGCCCCATCGCCGCGGTGGCCAGCCCCCACCACAGGCTGGCGATCGCGAGCATGATGCGCGGGCCGACCTTGTCGGCGAGCCAGCCGCCGGGCATCTGGCCGAAGGCGTACGTCCAGAAGAACGCCGACAGCAGCAGTCCGCCGACCCCGTCGGACAGGCCGAGGTCATCGGTGATGTGCGGAAGCGCGACACTGAGCGTGGCGCGGTCGATGTAGTTGATGGTGATGCCCGCGAACAGCAGCCCGAGGACGACGAAGCGGACCTTGCCGGTGCGTCCCCCCGGTCTCTTCGGCGCGGCGGTGGCGGGCGCCTCCACGGAGGTCTTGCCGAGAGCCATGGCGCTCACACCCCCGCGGGCGGCCGGACGCCGCCGCTGCCACTGATGACACCGTTGACCACATTGCGCGGGGCCTCGCCGGACAGCACCCGGTCCACACTCTCCACCAGCCGCGCCCGGATGGCGTGGTACGCCTCGACCGTCACCCCGGCCGTGTGCGGGGTGAGCAGCACATCGGACCGGCCGCGCAGCGGGGAGTCGGCGGGCAGCGGCTCCTCGGCGAACACATCGAGTGCGGCGCCCGCCAACTGCCCCGAGTCCAGCGCCTTGACCAGCGCGTCCTCGTCCAGGACACCGCCACGTCCGGCGTTGAGGACGTAGCCGCCACGGGGTATCCGGGACAGCAGTTCCTCGCCGACGACACCACGGGTGGCCTCGTTCAGCGGCATGTGCAGGGTCAGCACGTTCGAGCGGGCGGCGAGGTCGTCCAGGCTCACATACGTACGGTCCGGCTCGGAGGGCACCGGATCGTGCACCAGGACGTCGCTGCCGAACCCGTCGAGGCGGCGCGCGACGGCGCGGCCGATGCTGCCGAACCCGGCGATGCCCACGGTGAGCGCGGACAGATCGCGCCCCCGCAGCCCCTCGGGCCCCCAGCCACCGTTCTCGATCTTCGCGTGCCCGGCCGCGTAGTGGCGCAGGAGGGAGAGCAGGGCGCCCACGGTCCAGTCGGCCACCGCGTCGGTGTTGAAGCCGGGGAGGTTCGCGACCGGTATCGAGCGTTCGGCGGCGGCGAGGTGGTCGACGCCGTCGAAGCCGACGGCCACCGACTGCACGAGGCGGCAGCGCTCCATCCCGTCGAGCAGCTCCGCGGAGATCCTGCGCTCCTTCTCCAGCGGGGCGAGCACGATGGTCGCGTCGGCCAGTGCGTCCCGGTGGTCGTGCGGATCTTCGTCCGGCCCGATCTCGGTGACGCGCAGATCGGGGTGGCCGGGCAGCAGCCGGCGCAGCTCGTCGGCGCCGAGATCGTTCAGGTGGTACAGGGTCACGAGATGTTCGGACATCACATGCGGCTCCTGGAGTGATGTTGTGGGGCCCTGGGGGGTGGCATGAGTTTTCGCCACGGTTACGATCGCTGTCAACGGTTAACCGACAACGGATAACGGTTTTCCGAGTGAGGAGTCAGGCACATGGACCGTCAGCGCACCGTCGTCACCGCGCTCACCACGCCGTTCACCCCGAGTGGCGATCTCGACCTGGACGCGGCCCGCGCCCAGTACGGCTTCGCCGCCCGCACCACCGGACAGCTGCTCGTGGCCGGAACCACCGGAGAGTTCCCCGCGCTGAGCGAGGGCGAACGGCTGCTGCTGGTCGAGACCGCGTTGCAGGAGGCCGGCGCCGACGGCGTGATCGCGCACATCGGCGCCGCCGACGCGCACACCGCCGTCCGGCTCACCCGGGCCGCCGTGGCGGCCGGTGTCCGCCGCATCGCCGCGCTCACCCCGTACTACCTGCCCGCGAGCACGGACGAACTGGAGGCGTACTTCAGCCGTGTCCGGCTCGCCGCCCCCGACGCCCAGCTGTACGCGTACCTCTTCCCCGAGCGCAGCGGTCTGACGGTCGGGCCGGTGGAGTTCGGCAAGCTGGCCGCCTCCTGCGGGCTGGCCGGCGTCAAGCTGAGCGGTACCCCCTCCACCGAGGTGGCCGCGTACCGCGCCGAACTCCCGGCGGAGTTCGAGGTCTACTCGGGCAACGACCAGCGGCTCGCCGACGTCCTGTCCGCCGGTGGCGCCGGGGTGGTTTCCGGCTGCTCGGCCGCCTTCCCCGAACCCTTCCTCGACCTGGCCGCGGCGCTGCGCGACGACACCACCGACCAGGCACGGCTCGCCGCCCTCCAGGACCGGGTGGACCGTACCGTCGGTCTCCTCGGCCCCAGCATCGGCCGGATCAAGCACGCCCAGACGGCCCGCGGCCTGCCCGCCGGAACCTCCCGGATGACCGTCGGCGACCCGGACCGGGCGACCGCCGCCGACATCGAGGCACTGGCCCGCGAGGTGTCCGGCCACCCGGCTCCCTGAGCCACGTGGGCTCCCTGAGCCACGTGGGCTCCCTGAGCCACGTGGGCTCCCTGAGTCACCCGGGCTCCCTGAGCCGCTCGGTTTCCCCGGGCGGCTCGGCTTCCCGGGCGCCCGCGATCAGCTCGTGGGCAGCGGCTGCTCCGCCCAGATGCACTTGCCCGTCGGGGTGAAGCGGGTGCCCCAGCGGTGGGAGAGCGCGGAGACCAGCTGGAGGCCCCGCCCGCCCTCGTCGGTGTCGGAGGCCCGGCGGATGCGCGGTGTGGTGGGGCTGCCGTCGGACACCTCGCAGATCAGGCTGCGGCTGCGCAGCAGGCGCAGCCTGATGGGGCCCTTGGCATGCCGCACCACATTGCCGACCAGCTCGCTGACCAGCAGCTCGGTGGTCATGGCCAGCTCGTCCAGCTGCCAGGCGCCGAGCTGGTCCCGGACATGGTGGCGGGCCTCCCCGGCGGCGATCGGCGCGTCGGGCAGCCGCCAGGACACGATGTTGTCCGCGGTCATCGAATGCGTCCGGGCCACCAGCAGCGCCGCGTCGTCCTGGGTGCGCGACTGCTCGGGCAGCAGCGCGGCGACGAGGGTGTCGCACAGCCGGTCGAGATGGCCGAGGACACGGCCGTCGCCCCCGGCCACCTCCGTCCCGCCACCGGTGGCGGGACTGCGCGGCAGCAGGTCCGGCGTCCTGGCCAGCGCGTCGGCCAGGGTGCGGGAGAGGTACGCCATGCCGTGGTCGATGTCGCGCGTCGCCGACTCGATCAGCCCGTCCGTGCACAGCACCAGGATGCTGTCCTCCGGCAGCTGCACCTCGATGGTCTCGAACGGCGGGGTCGCGGCGCCGAGCGGCGGGTCCGGCGAGAAACCGGGGGAGTGCACCGTGCCGTCGGGGTGGATGATGGCGGGCGGCAGATGTCCCGCACACGCGAAGGCACAGACGCTGGTGGTCGGATCGTAGATGGCGTACAGACACGTGGCGTAGAAGTCGTCGCCGAGCGCCCCCACGAGATCGTTGAGGTGGGTCAGCAGCTCATCGGGCGGCAGCTCCAGATCGGCCAGCGTGTGCACGGCGGTGCGCAGCCGCCCCATGGTGGCCGCCTCGGACAGCCCATGGCCCATGACGTCCCCGATGACCAGCGCGACCCGCTCCCCGGACAGCGGAATCAGGTCGTACCAGTCCCCGCCCACCTCCATGCCCTCCCCGGCGGGCAGATAGCGCGCGGCGGCCGTGACGGCGGGCAGCGCGGGCAGCGTGCGGGGAAGCAGCCCGCGCTGCAGCTCCTGGGCGCGGGTGTGCTCGGCGTCGTACAGCCGGGCCCGCTCCAGCGCCTGGGCGACCAGCCCGCTGATCGCGGTCAGCAGCGTGCGTTCCTCCTCGCCGAAGTGGCGCGGCCGGTCGAAGGAGACGACGCAGTAGCCGGTCCGGTGGTCCGAGGCCACCAGCGGGAGGAACGCCCAGGCCTTCTTGCCGCTCAGCGGCAGATAGCCGACCACCTCCGGGAAACGCTTGGCGTAGTCCTCGGGCGAGGAGATGAACAGCGGGCTGCGGGAGCCGAGGACCTGGGTGACGGGCGAGCTGACCGGGGCGTCCGGCGGCAGCGGAACGTTGTCGAGGAAGCTCAGAAAGGTGTCCGAATAGCCGGTGGAACCCACCACCCGCAGCCGCTTCTCCTCGATGAGCTGGCAGATCAGCCCGGTCGCCCCGAACGGCGGCAGCACCCGGTCGGCGACCGCCTTCACCACGTCCTGAGTGGTCAGCGCCTCGGCGAAGGCGCTGGTCAGCTCGGCGATCCGGGTGGCGCGCTCGGTGGCGGCGTGGACGGCGGCCGAGCGCTCGGCGTCCAGCGCCCGGCGGTCGGTGACATCGGTGATGTGCACGGTCATCCCGTCGGGCACCGGGACCAGCCGGATGTGGTACCAGCGGTTGGTGCGCGGCCAGCGGGCATGGAAGTCGATGGGCGCCCTCGCCGACGCCGCCCGCCGGAACCGCGGCTCCACGCCGATCGCCCGCGCCCTCGGAAGCTCCCACAGCACCTGGCCCCGCAGCTCCCCGGAGGCCCCGAGGAAACGCTCGGCCTCGACATTGCCGTACGTGATCCGCCCGTCCTCGTCGACCACCAGGAACCCGTCGCCCATGTACCGCAGGGCGCGGCTGAAGGCGTCCCGGGAGCGGCGGGTCTCGGTGACGTCCCACAGCGTGCCGACCACCCGGACCGGAACCCCGTCCACCCGGGCGGCCACGGTCCCGCGGGCCTGCACCCAGCGGTACGCCCCGCCGGGCTGCCGCACCCGGTACTCGACGCTGTACTCGCTGCGGCCGCGCAGCGACTCGGCGCTGGAGACCGCCTGCACCCAGGGCATGTCCTCGGGGTGGATGGCGCCCAGCCAGGTGTTGACCTGGCCGTCGAAGGCGCCGGGCTCGAACCCCAGCAGCGTCTGCGCCTGATCGTCGCAGGCCAGGGTGGCGCCGCGGAGATCCCACTCCCAGGCGCCGATCCGCGCCGTACGCAGCGCGCGCTGCAGCCAGGGTCCGGACCGCGGCTCCTCCGGCAGCTGGGCCCGCCCGGCGTCCGGCGTGGCCGTCGCCACCCGTCGCAGCCGCTGGGCCAGCCAGCCGGTGATCGTCCGGGCCAGATCGCGCTGGGCCGCGTCCCCCGCCCGCGGTGTGGACGTCAGCACCGTCAGCACCGCGAGCGGTGGACCGGCGTTCATCGGTACCGGGATGGCCGCCATGCATACACCGGGCGGAAAGCTCCGGGCGAGCGAGCCGCGGCCGACCGGGTCGGCGGCCCAGAGGGTGGCGCCGCCGTGGAAGGCGGCCATCGGAGCGACCGACTCGCCCCACTCGATGGTCTGCCACGCACTGAGCAGCGGACCGCTGAGGCCGCTGGTGGCCACCAGCCGCAGCCCCAGCCCGTCCGGCCTGCGCAGATGCGCCATACCGCCCAGGCCCTGGAGCCCGGCCACCAGATGGTCGAGCGCCAGCCGCAGCAGCTCCGCGTCCCCCAGACCTCCGCTCGCTGCTTCGAGCAGAACCAGCCGGGCCCGTTCCGCCTCCCGGAGCGGGGCGGGGGCGCGCTCCTGCGCCGGGGCGTGGTTCTGTGCCGGGTGCCGGTCGTTTACACCCACGCGATCACCTGCGCTCTGCGAGGCCCGGACGGACCGGCTCGACCCTCCGGGCCAGTCTCTCTCTAAGAATATGTCCGCATTTTCAAGTGTTTCACCCTCCATGGCGGCATCCGTTCGCCACGGAGGGGGTTCTGTGATGACCCGGGGCCGCGTCGTGTACTAATCGCCTTAGCAGTAAGGTGAGGGCGACGGGCTACCCGTCATGGTCAATTGTCGTCGTCGGCATTGTTGGCATCGTCGGAGGAACAGCGTGAACGCGAGTGGACGTGTACGGGCGGGTGGTGTCCTGCGACGCCTCCTGTTCGTCGTCGTGCTCGTGCTCGGTGTGCTGATGATGCACTCCATGGGCCACCCCGACGGCGGCTCGGGCATGGGCTCGGGCTCCGCCGTACACGCCTCCGGCGGGACGCATGAGGTCATGCGGGGTGATGCGCGGGCCCATGAGCCCGCCATGACCTCGCACGACGACGGCCCCCGGGCCGTCGCGGCCGTCCCCGTCGTGGCCGCGCAGCACACGCCGTCCGCGCCCATGACCGGGATGGACATGGCCTCGCTGTGCGTGGCGGTGCTCGGCGCGTGGGTGCTCACGGCCGTGCTGCGGGCCGCCCTTGTACGGCGCCGTGGCCCGCCACCGCCCCGGTCCGCCCCGGTGGCCGCCGTACCGCGGCCCGTTCCTCCTCTGCCGAGTCCTGACCTCACCGCCCTGTCGGTCCTGCGGATATAGGCCGTACCCGCGCCACTCCGCAGAACGCAGAACACCGACATCACACACGGCATGAGGTACATCGGCATGACCCACTACAAGAACGCACCGCGCCGCCTGGCGGTGGCGGGCATCGTCGCCACCGGCGCACTGCTGCTCACCGCCTGCGGCGGGAACGACGACATGAAGGGCATGGACCACGGGAGCAAGGACTCCTCCGCCTCCGAGAAGGCCACCGCCTCCGCCGCACCGGGCGGCTTCAACGACGCGGACGTCTCCTTCGCACAGATGATGATCCCGCACCACCAGCAGGCGCTGGAGATGGCCAAGCTGGCGGACGGCCGGGCCGGGGACAAGCAGATCGCCTCCCTGGCCGGGAAGATCGAGAAGGCCCAGGACCCCGAGATCACGACCATGAAGTCCTGGCTGAAGGCCTGGGGCAAGCCGGTGTCGCCGTCCTCGGACAGCATGCCCGGCATGGATCACGGATCGGGTGGCATGGACGGCATGATGTCCCAGAAGGACATGGACCGGCTGAAGGCCGCCAAGGGTGCCGACTTCGACCGCGCCTTCGCGCAGATGATGATCGACCACCACAAGGGCGCGATCACCATGGCCGAGGACGAGCAGAAGAGCGGCCGCGACGCCAAGGCCAAGAAGCTCGCCGGGGACGTCGTCAAGAACCAGTCCACCGAGGTGACCACCCTGCGGAAGATCCTCGACCGGCTCTGAACCGCTGGAACCGCGGCGTTCCGGAGGCGCCTACAGCATCCCCGGGACGCCGCAGACCACCACGGGGAGCAGCGGGAGGACCGCGGCGGCCGTGGCCACCGCGAACCGGAGAGCCGGATGCGGGCGGCGGCACGGGCCCAGCATGCGGTGCAGCCGGACCAGGGCGCCGGGGCCACCGGCCGCGAAGGCCCCGCGGGGAGCGCGGCCCGCCGCCATCTCGTACAGCGCCGTGGCGAGCGTCTCGCGGGGGTGACGGCGCAGCGCACGGTCGTCCGCCGCCATCTCCAGCAGCATCGCCGTCTGCTCCCGGGCGGCGCGGGCCAGTGGCAGCCACCGGAAGGCCCGGGCGAACGCCTCGGCGGCGGCCAGCGCCAGATGGTGGCGGCCCGCGATGTGCGCGCGCTCGTGGTCCAGTACGGCGTCGAGCTGGGCCCCGGACAGCGCGCGCAGCGCGCCCGTGCTCACGACCACCCGCGGGCAGCGCCCCGGCAGGCAGTACACGGCGGGCAGTTCATGGTCGAGGACGGTGGCCCGCAGCCGCGCCGAGCGCCGCCCGACCAAGTCCAGTACGCCCATGTGGCGGGAGCGGGCCCGCCGCGCCCGCAGCACCTCGTGGCCGACGCGGGCGAGCACGAGCAGCGCCACGAGGAGCGGCAGCACGGCGGCCCGGACACCGAAGGGGCCGGGCGCCGGGATGCGGGCGTTCCACGTCAGCCCGCAGAAGTGGACTAAGTCGGACATTCCCGTGTCGAGGTGTCCGGTCGGGACGGCGAGGTGGTACGCGGCCAGCGCCAGCGCGACCGTGAACGATACGGCCAGTCCCTGCCAGGCGGCCACGGCGAGCGCGGGGGAGCGGTGCGGCCAGGCGCTGCGCAGCAGGGCCCGCGGGGCCAGGGTGCCGACCGCGGCCGCGTAGCAGGCCAGGGCGAGCGCCGGAATCACTCCTGGTGCCGCCGTCCGGCCGACCGCAGCGCCTTGCGCAGGGCGCTGACCTCCTCGGGGCCCATCTGCTCGACGAAGTGGGCGAGCGCCGCGGGGCGGTCCTGGCTGGTGCCCAGCGCGTCCTCCATCAGCGCGGCGGAGTACTCCTCACGGCTGCGTACCGGCGAGTACAGCCAGGCCCGGCCCTCTTTGCCGCGCTGCAGCCAGCCCTTGTTGTAGAGGATGGTGGCCACGGTCATCACCGTGGTGTAAGCGACCGGCCGCTGTGTGTTGATGTCGTCGACGATCTCGCGCACCGTCGCCGGACGCTGCCACATCCACAGACGGTCCATGATCTCCGCCTCGAGATCCCCCAGCCGCCGCATGGACGCTTCCTTCCGCCGTCAGACGCTTACCTCCGTTAGTACGGAGGCCCATAGTAGAGAGCCGCCATCGCGGGACGGACACCGGGGGGAATGGCGGGCGGCCCGAGAAGGTCGTGCGGAGATCGCCGATCATGCGGAGCGCCGGGTGCTCCGCCCCTGGCCAAAGCCTCAACTGGCCTTGCACACGATAGGATTGACCGGACGCGTATTCAACCCGGGTAAGGCGAAAGGGAAGTCTGGATGAGTGGTCTGAGCAAGGGGCTCGGGAAAATCGAGGTGGCGCTCAAGTGGGATCCCAGCCCCAGTGGTGAGCCGGCCAATGACCTCGACATCGTCGCCGGGACCTACCTGGCGACCGATCCGTATGGTGACCCCGCGTATCTGGTGCACTTCGACAGCCGGTCGCCCGACGGCACCATCTATCTCAACCGGGACAGCCGCACCGGCCAGGGGCTGGGCACCGACGAAGCGATGACGCTGGAGTTCGAGCGGCTGTCCGAGGAGTACTCCCGCGTCGTGGTGGGGGTGGCGATCCAGCAGAGCGCCGGGCCGAAGACCTTCGGCGATGTCCGGAATGCCAGCGTCCGGATTGTCGAGGGATACACCGAGCTGCTGGAAGGCGATTTCACCGCAGTCCCCGGAGCCACAGCGGCCACGGTCGCGGAGTTCACGCGGGACGAATCGGGGGAATGGGGAATCCATGGCGTCACCCGTGGATTCGCCGTCGACCCGGAAACCTTTACGGATGTGATGGGCAAGGATTATTCCTGACCGTGCTTGTTTCCGGCCGCGTCTCATTTCCGAACGTGCCGTAACGTGCCGTCAGGAGCGCCCCCGGCTCCGGGCTCGCCACCTGCCGCCACGCCGCGCGGGCGGGACGGCGTGATCCGCGGCGTACCGCGTCCGGTGTACGGCCCGTTGCCGCGTACTCCCTGAGAAGGGGGACGGAATCCGTCTGATGTCAGCGCTGGCGTCGGCATCTCATGCCTAGGGTTCTGTCATGGATCTCCGAAAGACCCGGCCGCGCGGACGGCGGCTGCTCGCGACGGTGGCCGCCGTCGCCGTCCTCGCGGGTACGGGCACCTGGGCCGCCGCCGTATCCGCCGACGACCGGCCGACCGTGCACCGTGCGGACCGGGTGCTGGACATGCCGGGGACACGCCTCGACACCTCGTACTTCACCGCGGGCCCGGGCCGCCGTCCCGCGGTGCTGCTCGCCCACGGCTTCGGGGGCAGCAAGGAGGACGTCCGGGAGCAGGCCGAGGAGCTGGCCCGGGACGGCTACGCCGTGCTGACCTGGTCGGCGCGCGGCTTCGGCAGAACGACCGGCAAGATCGGGCTCAACGACCCGGACCATGAGGTGGCCGACGCCCGGCGGCTGATCGACTGGCTGGCGAAGCGGCCCGAGGTGCGGCTCGACGCCCGGGGCGATCCGCGGGTGGGCGTCGCCGGTGCCTCGTACGGCGGCGCGCTGTCGCTGCTCGCCGCGGGGTACGACCGGCGGGTCGACGCCATCGCGCCCGAGATCACCTACTGGAACCTGGCCGACGCGCTCTTCCCGAACGGCGTCTTCAAGAAGCTGTGGGCCGGGCTCTTCTTCACCACCGGCTCGGCCAACCTGTCCGGAGGTCAGCAGGGCGGCCAGCAGGGAGGCCAGGAGGGCCAGGACTCCCAGGAGGGGTCCGGCTCACAGGGCGGCGGAGGCGGCCAAAGCGGCGGCCAGGGCAGTCAGGAAGGCCAGGGCGGCCAGGCCGCCCCGAGTGCCCCGCCCGCCACCGACGGGCGGAACCAGGGCTGCGGACGGTTCGAGAAGCAGCTGTGCGCGATGTACGAGCGCGTCGCGGTCGCCGGAAAGCCGGACGACGCGGCCCGGCGCATGCTGGAGGCCCGCAGCCCGTCCGCCGTGGCCGACCGGATCAAGGTCCCGACGCTGATCTTCCAGGGCCAGTCCGACTCCCTCTTCCCGCTCGGCCAGGCCGACGCGATGGCGAAGGCGGTCAAGGGCAACGGCGCCCCGGTCGACGTCGACTGGACCGACGGAGGACACGACGGCGGCGACCGCGAGACCGGGCGCGTCCAGTCCCGCACCCGCGACTGGTTCGACCGCTACCTCAAGGGCGACCGGGGCACCGACACCGGGCCCGCCTTCCGGGTCACCCGCACCGGCGGCGTCGACTCGACCAACGGCGCTGTCCAGTTGCGCGGCGCCACCGGCGACCGCTACCCGGGCCTGGAGGACGGTAGGCGGACCGTGGCGCTGCGCGGCCGCGAGCAGTCGTTCGCGAACCCGCCCGGCGGCGGACCGCCTTCGATCTCCGCGGTGCCGGGCATCGGCGCGCTGTCCCAGGCCTCCTCGTTCGGGATCGGCCTCTCCCTCGACATCCCCGGCCAGTTCGCCCGTTTCGACTCCGCACCGCTGAAGCAGCCCCTGCGGATCACCGGGGCGCCCGAGGCGAAGGTCCGGGTGCGGGCGGACACCGACGACGCCGTGCTGTTCGCCAAGGTGTACGACGTCGGGCCGGACGGACAGCAGGTGCTGCCCTCCCAGCTCGTCACCCCCGTCCGCGTCACCGGCGCGAAGCAGGGCAAGACCGTCACGCTCCGGCTGCCCGCCGTCGACCACGAGATCACCGCGGGCCACTCGCTGCGGCTCGTGCTCGCCTCCACCGACCTCGGCTACGGCTCCCCGGACCAGCCCGCCACGTACCGCGTCGCGCTCGCGGGCGACGGCCTCACCGTGCCGACCGCGCCGGGTGTGCACACCGAGCCCGCGTCGCTTCCCTGGTGGGTGTGGGGGCTGCCGCTGGGCGGCGCCCTGGTGGCGCTCGCCCTGTTGCTGACCGGCCGGCGGCCTACGTCCACGCCGCCGCCCGACCCCGAACTCACGGACGTACCACTGCAGATCACCGATCTGAGCAAGCGCTACGCCAAGTCCGCCGACCGGTACGCCGTACGCGACCTCTCCTTCCGCGTCGAGAAGGGGCAGGTGCTCGGGCTGCTCGGGCCGAACGGCGCGGGAAAGACCACCACGCTGCGCATGCTGATGGGGCTCATCAGCCCGGACGGCGGGGAGATCCGCGTCTTCGGCCAGGCCATCAGGCCCGGCGCGCCCGTCCTGTCCCGGGTGGGCGCCTTCGTCGAGGGAGCGGGCTTCCTGCCGCATCTGACCGGACGCGCCAACCTGGAGCTGTACTGGCGCGCCACCGGACGGCCCGCCGCCGACGCGCACCTGGCGGAGGCGCTGGAGATCGCGGGCCTCGGCGACGCGCTGGAGCGCGCGGTCCGTACGTACTCCCAGGGCATGCGGCAGCGGCTGGCCATCGCCCAGGCCATGCTGGGCCTGCCGGATCTGCTCATCCTGGACGAGCCGACCAACGGCCTCGACCCGCCCCAGATCCGCGAGATGCGCGAGGTGATGATCCGGTACGCCGCCGAAGGCCGCACGGTGATCGTCTCCAGCCATCTCCTGGCCGAGGTCGAACAGTCCTGCACCCATCTGGTCGTCATGGACCGTGGCCGGCTGGTGCAGGCGGGCCCGGTCGGGGAGATCACCGGCACCGGGGAGAGCCTGCTGGTCGGCCACGAGGGCGAGCTGAGCGACGCCTTGGTCGACAAGGTGGGCGCGCTGCCCGGCATCACCTCCGCGGCGCGCACCGACGCCGGGCTGCTCGTCCTGGTCGACGGCGCCACCCCGGCGCGGCTGCTCGCCGAGCTGATGCGGCTGGAGGTCCCGGTGACCAGCTTCGGGCCCAACCGGCGCCTGGAAGACGCGTTCTTGACGCTGATCGAAGGAGGCTCCGCATGAGCGGCTCCGTGACGGACCCCGTGACGGCCCCTGTGACGGAGGCGGCGCCCGGCTACCGGGCGCGCCACACCCTGCCCCTGCGGGTCGAGGCGGTACGGCAGCTGCGCCGGCGCCGCACCCTGGTGATGGGCGCGGTGCTGGCCGCGCTGCCGTTCGTCCTCGTCGCCGCGTTCGCGATCGGCGGCACTCCCGAGGGGCGGAACAACCGGGTCACCCTGATGGAGACCGCCACCTCCTCGGGCGCCAACCTCGCGGCCACCGCGCTCTTCGTCTCGGCGGCCTTCCTGCTGGTCGTGCCCGTGGCGCTGTTCTGCGGTGACACCGTCGCCTCGGAGGCCAACTGGTCCTCCCTGCGCTATCTGCTGGCCGCGCCCGTGCCCCGGGCCCGGCTGCTGGCCGGAAAGCTGGCCGTGGCGCTGGCGTTCAGCGCGGCCGCGATGGTGCTGCTGCCGCTCGTCGCGCTGCTGGTGGGGACGGTGGCGTACGGCTGGGGGCCGCTGAGCCTGCCCACCGGCGGCGAGCTGGCGACGGGGGACGCGCTGATCCGGCTCGCCCTGGTCGTCGCGTACATCTTCCTGTCCCAGCTGGTCACCGCCGCCCTCGCGTTCTGGCTGTCCACCGTCACGGACGCACCGCTGGGCGCGGTGGGCGGCGCGGTCGGGCTGACCATCGTCGGCAATGTGCTGGACGCCGTCACGGCGCTGGGCTCCTGGCGTGAGTTCCTGCCCGCGCACTGGCAGTTCGCCTGGGCCGACGCACTCCAGCCCCAGCTGGAGTGGGGCGGAATGCTGAAGGGGACCGCGGTGTCCGTGGCGCTCTCGCTGGTGCTCTTCGCCCTCGCCTTCCGCGGCTTCGGCCGGAAGGACGTGGTGTCCTAGCCCG
The DNA here is from genome assembly GCF_040629205.1 of Streptomyces sp. NPDC005962. Classification (NCBI taxonomy): domain Bacteria; kingdom Bacillati; phylum Actinomycetota; class Actinomycetes; order Kitasatosporales; family Streptomycetaceae; genus Streptomyces; species Streptomyces sp. NPDC005962. Next base: position 32,620 of record NZ_JBEXVE010000050.1, read on the forward strand.
GGCCCTGACCGGTGCGCCGTGACGGGTGCCGCCATGAGGTGTGTGCCATGGCGGCCGCCGGTCAGTAGTCCTTGAGCGTCAGCGAGTTGACCACCTTGTAGAAGTGCTCGGTGTAGATGTCCTGGTCGTCCCCATCGACCTCGGCCTTCATCCGCGCCTGGTTGCTCAGGGCCAGCTCCTGGTTGGCGGTCACGAAGTCGCGCATCTCGCGCTCGTAGGCGGCGAAGGCCGTGGTGTGGTCACCGCCCGCGGCCTTCAGCTCGCCCGCCAGGACATACGCCCCGATCAGGGCCATGGAGGTGCCCTGGCCGGAGGCGGGCGAGCCGCAGTAGCCCGCGTCGCCGAGCAGCGCCACCCGGCCACGGGACCAGGAGTCCATATGGATCTGGGCCACCGCGTCGAAGTGGAAGTCGGGGGCGCCCCACATGTACTCCAGCAGCCGTGGCATCTCCCAGCGCGCGTTCGCGTACCGCTCGGCCACCAGCCGCTTGTGCTCCGAGGGGGTCCGGTCGCCGAGCACCCGCGCGGGCGGCTCGTCCGAGTCGAATCCGACATAGACCCGGGCCTCGGTGTTGTCGCGGACGCTCATCATCATCCCGCCCCACGCCCCGCCGTCGTTCATCAGGTAGGCCACCTGCCAGCGGTCGAGACCGAGATAGTTCGGCACGGTCCACACCGCCAGATAATTCCCCAGCGGGCGCAGGAAGTTCTCCTCGGGACCGAAGACGAGCCGACGGGTGCTGGAGTGCACCCCGTCGGCGGCCACCACGAGATCGAAGGTGCGCGACACACCGCCGCGGAAGGTGACGGCCACCTCGTCGGGGCCCTGGGCGAGCGAGGCGATCGAGTCGTCGAAGAGATATTCGACGCCCTTTCCTCCCGCGCCGACGAGAATCGTCGCCAGATCGTCGCGGAGAATCTCCACGTCGGGACGGTCGACCTGGCCGCCGCTCATGGTCCATTCGGTGGTCCTGGACAGTTCCTTTCCGTCGTCGTCGACCGTCGACATACCGCGCAGCCCGGTGCGGTGGGCGCGGATCTCCTCCAGGACTCCCATGCGCTCACACACCTCCAGCGCGGTGCCCCGGACATCGATGGCCTGCCCACCGGGCCGCAGCCCGGCGTAGCGCTCCACCACGGTGACCTCGTATCCGTAGCGGTCCAGCCAGTACGCCAGAGCCGGTCCGGCGACACTCGCCCCGGAAATCAGGACTCTCATATTCCGCATCGTGCGCTCCCTTTCCGTCCCCCCGAATTCCTTCTTCTCCTCAGAGTGCGCGATGCCACCGACACCGCGCCGACGCACCGCCTACGCGCCACCGACAGGGCGCCGACAAGGCCGAACGCCGCGCAAGCCACCGGGGCGCAGTGATCGATTAATGAGAGTGTTACCTGATGGTGTTGTGCGGTTCTGTTGTCATCGAAGAGACTGGGGGTTCCGACTGGCCCGTACAAAAAGCCGGTTGGTCGCACTGGTGACGTTCGGTCCTCCCCCCACGATCCGAACAAGGATGGGACCCATGCACACTTCGCTGGAACACGCTCGCGTGTCCCGCGGCCCGGCAAGAGCGGTACGCGCCTGTTCCGGGCGGCGCCGGAGACCCTGTCCTCGCGGCAGCGGACCGGCCACGGCCTCCGCGTAGCAACTCCACACCCTCACGCGAAGCCTCACCAACGGCGATTCGCCACCCCATAAGCGCCCTCGGGCAGTAAGACGGCCACGCTCGGCACGTCCCCGCGCGAACAATCCCCGCGCGGACGTCCCCGCGCGGACGGGATGTCCGCGTGCCCGGCAACGCGCCCCGGTGGCCCGTTCGGTGACGCACGACCTGGCAAGGAAGGAACTCCTCAGGTGCTCACTTCGCACCATGCGCGGTCACTCGAATCATTCGAAGCATCATCCGAAGCATCTTTTGAAGAACCGTCCGAACCCGGCGAGTCCGGGGCGCCCCGGACCGCCGCCGACGGTCCGAACGGCCATGTGCTGGCGGTCGGCGCGCCCGGCCCGGGAATCGACCGGCTGACCCGGACCCTGGTGTCCGCGGGCCATGGGGTGAGCCACGCCCGGCCCGGCGACGTCGGACGGCAGCTCCGGCAGACCCCGCCCGACGCGATCGTCGCCCTCGACGGCAGCCTCGACGGACTGGAAGTGATCCGCGAGGTCCGTGCCGCTCCCGCCGGGCGGGCGCTGCCCCTGCTCATGGTCACCACGGACTCCGGACCCAGTGGCGTCGCCGACATGCTGCGCGGCGGCGCCGACGACTGCGTACCGGACACCTCCGACCCCGTCGAACTGTCCGCCCGCATCGAGGCCAAGCTGCGCCGGGTCCCGGTGCCGGTCGAGAACCTGCTGCTGGACCCGCGTACCGGCCTCTACTCCCAGCCGCACCTCCTGGGCGAACTCGACCGGGAACTCAAGCGCGCCGACGACAGCCGCAGTGGCGGCGTCGTGGCCATGGTCGGCGTCGCCGAGATGGCCGCGCTGGAGGCCCGTCTCGGGCCCCGGGTGCGCCGCGAGGTCGCCGAGCGGCTGGCCGGGGTGGCGGAGAAGCTGGGCGGGGTGTGCGACCGGCTCGGCTGGGACGAGGACGGACGGCTGCTGATGCTGATGCCGGGCGTCGACGAGGACACCGCGCGCCGCGCCCTGCAGAAGTTCGCGAACACCGTGGCCGGTACCCGCTTCGTCGTCGCCGACGAGAACGTCCGGCTGACCCCGGCCATCGGCTGGACCCCGCTCACCGACTGCCCCGACCGCCACCAGGCCGTGGACCAGGCCCGGGACGCGGTTGCCGAGTCCATCCGCCACCGGGATCTGCGCCCGGTCAAGTACGCCGCCTGGATGGCCGGCGCGCCCCGCGGACGGCGCCGTTTCACCATGGCGGTACAGGCCCTGCTCTCGGCCCTCTCGCCCTTATTCGTCCTCGTCCTCGGCGTGGCCATCCCCTTCGTGTTCTACCAGCAGATGTACGAGCTGGGCTGGGACGTCGGATCGGCTGCCTACTGGGTGGTGGTCTCAGGACTCATCGTCTCCGCGGTGCTCATCGTGCTGGAATGCCTCTTCTCGCTCGACGCGAAGTCCCGTCCCGAGCGGCCCGCACAGCCGTATCCACCGGCCAGCGCCGTCATCGCGGCCTATCTCCCCAATGAGGCCGCGACCATCGTCGACACTGTCGAATCGTTTCTGCGGCTGGACTATCCCAACGAGCTCGAAATCGTGCTCGCCTACAACACTCCGCATCCCATGCCCGTCGAGGACACCCTCCGGGACATGGCCCGCCGCGATCCGCGCCTGGTGCTGCTGCCGGTGGCGGGTTCCACCTCCAAGGCGCAGAACATCAACGCCGCCGTCACCCGGGTGCGCGGCGACATGGTCGGCATCTTCGACGCCGACCACCACCCGGACCCCGACGCCTTCCGGCACGCCTGGCACTGGCTGTCGCACGGCTACGACGTCGTCCAGGGCCACTGCGTGATCCGTAACGGTGACAGCTCCTGGGTGGCGAAGCTGGTGGGCGTGGAGTTCGAGGCCATCTACGCCGTCAGCCACCCCGGCCGCACCCGGCTCTACACCTTCGGTGTCTTCGGCGGCTCCAACGGCTTCTGGCGCACCGATCTGCTGGCCCGTACCCGGATGCACGGCTCGATGCTCACGGAGGACATCGACGCCACCATGCGCGCGCTCCACGAGGGTGCCAAAATCGCCACCGACCGCACCCTCGTCTCCCGTGAGCTGGCCCCCACCACCGTCAAGGCGCTGTGGAACCAGCGGTCGCGCTGGGCGCAGGGCTGGCTGCAGGTGTCGCTCAAGTACCTGTGGCACGCGATGCGCTCGCCGGACTTCACCTTCCGCCAGAAGGCGGGGCTGTTCGTCCTCCTCGGCTGGCGTGAGGTGCAGCCGTGGCTGACCCTGCAGATCCTGCCCGTCCTGCTGTACGCGGCCTGGCGCGCGGGCGGTCCCGCGCAGCTCGACTGGGCGGTGCCGATCTGCCTGCTGGCCACGCTGTTCACCCTCTCCGCCGGAGTGGTGCAGGCGCTGTTCGCCTGGCGGCTGGCGATACCCGAACTGCGCCGCCGCAAGGTGTGGTTCTGGCGGTATCTCCTGGTGTCGACCTTCTTCTACAGCCACTTCAAGAACATCGTGGCCCGCCAGGCGCTTCTCAAGGAGGCGCTGCGGGACCACCAGTGGCGGGTCACCCCGCGGTCCGGCGGAGACCAGGACAAGGCGGTGCCCCGCGCATGAGCACCCTGTCCACGGTCAACAACCACCACGGCCACCCCGCCGCGGCCACCGCCGTGAAACCGGCGCGGGCCACGACCGCCCGCCGCCGCAACGGTGAGATCCAGGGCTACCGGGGGCTGGCCGCGATGGCCACGGTCGTCTTCCACGTGTGGCAGCAGTACTTCACGTACGACGCGAACGGCTCGCATCCGCCGGTGGCCAACCGTTACGCGAACGCGTTCGTCTCTCTTGAGGTCATCGACTTCTTCTTCGTCCTGTCCGCGTATCTGCTGACGCTGTCGTACGCGCGGGCCGCGATCGACGGCGGCTCGACCAAGCCCGCCCGGGTGTTCCTGTTCCGGCGCGCCATCCGCATCGTGCCGCTGTATTTCCTCGCCATCACGTTCATCTGGGCGACCCGCAACCCGTCCCTGCCCGGTGACTGGGAGGACCTGCTGCGGCATCTCACCTTCACCCAGGTCTTCGACAAGGAACAGATCTTCTACACCATCGGCCCCACCTGGTCGCTGTCGCTGGAAATCATGTTCTACCTGGCGCTCGTCGTGCTCGGCCCGCTGGCCGCCCGCGCCTGCCGACTGCTGAACAGCCGGGCCGCGCGGGTGGCGGTGTGCGCTGCCGGATGCGCGCTGCTGTACATCGGGCCGATGGTCTGGATCGCCGTCGCGCACTACGGGTTCGAGGTGCCGCACACCGAATGGCCGGTGTACTTCGGGCCGCAGGCCCGCTTCGGCGGGTTCGCGGCGGGCATGGGCCTCGCGGTGCTGACCGTCGCGCTCGGCGAGCGCGGGCGGCTCGGCCGGAAGGTGACGATCCCGCTGCGGCTGGCGCCCCTCGTGGGCCTGTACGTGCTGTCGCTGCTCAGCGCGGACCCCGAGGACTTCGCCACCACCTTCTACCACCCGCTCTCCGGTCTGCTGTGGACCGTGCTGCTGTTCGCCACCCTCCATGTGCGGACACCGGGGCGGTGGGCGGCCTGGCTGTCGGCCCGGTGGCTCACCACGATCGGACTGGCCAGCTACAGCCTCTTCGTCTGGCACGAGCCCATCATGCTCGGCCTCTACGAGGCCGGACTGCTGCCGTCCGCGGGGCAGGAGGGCTTCCCGCTCGCCGTGCCGATCGTGCTGGTGGTGGCGGTGGCCGCGGCGATGGTGAGCTACTGGGTCATCGAGTATCCGGCGAGCCTGCTCGGCAAGCTGAAGGACGCCAAGGGGCGGCCGAGGGACTTCTATCCGGAGGTGGCGCGGTAGCGACCTGCCACCGTAAGTGCCGGTGTGTCATGGGTTGTCCCCGGAGTGCGGGTCTTCGCACACCGGGGGCTCATGACTATGATCTGGCTTGTTCTTGACGCAATGACGGGGAGACATCAGCGATATGGGCCGACACAGCCGCCCCACCCCTGCCCAGCAGGCCCGAGCCACATCCCTCAAGGCGGCCGCCGCCCTCGGAGTGGCCGGGACCATAGCGTTCGGCCTTCACTCCTCCGTCGGGGGCGACAAGTCCGCCGAGGCCCGTTCCGATGTGCAGATGCAGCAGAAGCGGGTGCCGAACACCGATCCCGCCACTGATACCACCGCCGATGACAAGCCCACCGGCAGCCATGTTTCGCCGTCCGAGTCCGCGAAGCCGCGGCCGCTGCCGGACCGGACGGAGCAGGCGGACCGCACGGGCGGCGCGGACGGCGCGGGCGGCGGCGGTACGGAGTCCTCCGCGGCGGCCACCCCGTCGCACACGCCGAGCGCGGCCCCCTCCACGCCCGCGCACACCGATGTGGCCACTACGCCCACCCAGCGTGCCGACCAGACCCCCACCGACTCCTCGTCGCCCGCCGGGACCCCCAGCGGTGACCCGACCACTCCCGGCACCCCGAGCGGGCAGCCCAGTCAGTCGCCGCAGCCCGGCAACGGCAGTGGCGACGGGAAGGGCGTGGTCGGCGGTGTGGTGGACGGCCTCGGCGACACCCTGGACGGTGTGGTCGGCGGCCTGACCGGCGCACTCGGCGGCTGACCGCCCGCCGCCTCGCCCCGCCCCGCCCCGGACCGGGGCGGGGCGGGGCGAGGCGGTGCGCGGTCTACCCCTTGGCCAGCGCCTTCAGTGCGGACAGACTGCCGTTGAAGCGGTTGTGGTCACCCACCACCGCGCCTACGGAGGTGTACTGCCAGAAGGTGTGCGTCTTCCACCCCGTCGGCAGCGCCCCCGGCGAGGCGGCGTAGCGCGCCACCCACAGCGGGTTCTTCGAGGCGAAGGCGCCGCTGTTGCCGGTGCAGGACCGCCACCAGCTGGTGGTCGTGTAGATCACCGGATCGCGGCCGGTACGGGACTTCACCCGGTCGCTGAAATCTTTGATCCAGCTGACCATCTGTGCCTTCGTCTTGCCGTAGCAGGGCGTGCCGTAGGGGTTGTACTCCATATCCAGCACGGGCGGCAGCGTCTTTCCGTCGTCCGACCAGTCACCGCCGTTGCGCACGAAGAAGTCCGCCTGCTGGGCGCCGCCGGACTTGTTCGGCAGGGCGAAGTGGTACGCGCCGCGGATCATGCCTTTCTTGAAGGCGCCGTTGTATTGCGAGGAGAAGGCCGGGTTCTTGTACGTCGTGCTCTCGGTGGCCTTGACGTAGGCGAACCGGACGTTCTTGTTCCAAAGGGATGTCCAGTTGACCGCGCCCTGGTGGTTGCTGACGTCGACGCCTTCCACCGTCCCGGCGCGGGGGGTGGCCGCCGGGGCCGCCTTCTCGTGCGCGGAGAGCGTCGAGCCCATCCAGTCGCGCTCGGGGTGGGGGACGGACGAGGACGCGGCGGACTTGGGGGCGGACCGGGGGACGGAGCCGGTGTCGGTGTCGGAGTCGGTCGTCGTAGCCATCGCGGGTACGAGAGTGGCGAGCACGGTGGCGCCGACCGCGGCCCCCAAACCGCCGATGGCATACGGCGAGCGCCAGCGCGAGGGGGCCCTGTGCGCGCCCTTTCCGGCTTTTAGGGACATCTGTTCCTCCGGAATTGGTGCTCCGTGGGGAGAGCGGTCCGCACCGAAGGTACGCGCGTAGATCAAACACATGGAAGAGATTGTGGAAATTCCATGGGTCCAACTCCCGTTCGCACAGGCCATCTTGGCGATATAAGCGGCGATGAATGGCGATGCATGGCGATGAACTGCGATCAGCGGCGATGAACGGTGATACCGGCGATAAAGCGGAAAGCCTTGAATTTCCGAGAAAATCAGCCGTCCGCGGGCGCGGTGGCATATCCCGCCACCAGGGCCCGCGCCGACCGCGTCGCCCGGGCGGCGACCTCCTCCACCATCTCGTCCGGGTCCCCGAACACGCCGTCGAGCAGCATGGTCGTGTACCCACGGGCCAGCGCCGCCAACGCCTCCAGCAGCGCCACCGCCGCCCCGCGCTCCTCCGGCACCACCTCGAAGGCGCTCGGCAACAGCAGGTCCACGAACTCCCGCTTGCTGGTCAGCACCTCCTGGTCGGCGGTGCGCACACCGGGGGAGTAGAGGAGTTCGTATCCGCCCCGGAAACGGGCGGCACCGCGCACGATGCTGCCCGCCATGGTGGCCAGCCGCTCCTGCGGCGACTCGACCGTGGCCACCGCCTCCAGGTAGCTGGTCCGCAGCCCGCGCGAGACCTCCAGCGCGGCGGCTGCCAGCAGCGCGTCGCGGTCGGGGAAGTGGCGGTAGGGCGCGCCGGGGCTGACGCGGGTGCGGCGCGCGGCCTCCGCGACGGAGAAACCGCGCACCCCGACCTCGTCGACGATCTCCAGCGTCGCCCGCACCAGCGCCGCGGCGAGATCGCCGTGGTGGTACGTGCCGCGCCCTGTGCGGGTGGTTCCCATCCGGGCGACCCTACCCGACCGTTTTCCCCTGCTCCGCCGCCCCCGGCCTGCGCTTCTCGGCCTCGGCGCGCGCCGCCCGCAGGGCCTCACGCGAGCGTTCGACGCGGATCGGCAGATCGCGTACCCGCTGTCCGGTCGCATGGTGGAAGGCATTGGTGATCGCCGCCGCCGCGCCCACGATGCCCAGCTCGCCGATGCCCTTGCCGCGCACCGGATTGGGGCTGTCGTCCCGCTCGTCCAGCCAGACCGCCTCCAGCTTCGGGACATCGGCGTTGGCCGCGACGTGGTAGCCCGCGAAGTCGTGGTTGGCGAAGTCGCCGAAGACCGGGTCGACCTCGCCGATCTCCAGCAGCGCCATCGACAGACCCATCGTCATGGCGCCCAGGAACTGCGAACGGGCCGTCTTCGGATTGACGATCCGCCCGGCGGCGAACACGCCCAGCATCCGGTCGACCCGGATCTCGCCGCTGTCGGTGTCCACCCGGACCCGCGCGAAGTGGGCGCCGAACGAGTGGCGGGAGAACGACGCCCGCAGCTCCATGTCCTCGGTGGTGTCGGCCCGCACCTCCAGCCCCCCGTCCGGGACGACGCCGCCGTAGCCGTCCAGCTCCGCCAGCAGCGCACGGCACGCCTTGTCCACCGCCCAGCCCCAGGAGGCCGTGCCCAGCGAGCCGCCCGCGAACGGCGCCGGGCCGAGCGACGCGCGCCCGATCTCCAGCCGCAGCCGCTCGACCGGGATACCGAGGGCATCCGCCGCCAGCTGGGTCAGCGCGGTGCGCCCGCCGGTCCCGATGTCGACGGCGCCGACCCGTACCGTGAACGTCCCGTCGGCCTCGGCGCGCGCCGTCGCCGACGAGGGGAACGTATAGTCCGGGTGGTGTGCGGAGGCGACGCCGGTGCCCACCAGCCAGCGCCCCTCGCGCCGGATGCCGGGCTTCGGATCGCGCAGCGCCCAGTCGAAGCGGGCGGCGCCCTCCCGCAGACACGCCACCAGACCGCGGCTGCTGAACGGCTTGCCGCTCTCGGGGTCGACACCGGTGTCATTGCGGACCCGCAGCTCGACGGGGTCGATCTCCAGCTCGGTGGCCAGCTCATCCATGGCCGACTCCAGCGCGAACATGCCCGTCGTGTGGCCGGGCGCGCGGAACCACGCCGGGGGCAGCACATCGAGCGGCGCCACCTTCACCGTCGTACGGACATGGGGCGCCGCGTACATCATCCGCGTCGAGGACCCCGCCTGGTCCGCGAACTCCACCATCGCGGAGCGCTGCTGCACCACCTCGTGGTCGATCGCGGTCATCCGCCCGTCGCGCCCGGCGCCGAGCCGGACGCGCTGGATGGTGGGTGCCCGGTAGGGGATCAGCTGGAACATCTGCTGCCGGGTCAGCGCGATCTTCACCGGTCGGCCGAGGTGTTTCGCGGCGAGCGCCGCCAGCACGGTGGGGGAGCGCGGAATGCCCTTGGAGCCGAAGCCGCCGCCGATGTACTCCGCGATGACCTCCACCGCGCCCTCTTCGAGCCCGAACACCGCCGCCAGCAGCTGGGAGGACATGAACGGGCCCTGGTCGGAGTTGTACAGCGTCAGCCGGTCCTCCTCCCAGGCGGCGATGGTGGCGTGCGGCTCCATCGGGCTGGTGTGCTCGACCGGGGTGGTGTACATGGCCTCGGTCCGCACCGGCGCGGCCGCCAGCGCGCCCTCGGTGTCGCCGCGTTCGACGAACCCGGGGCTGCCGTCGGTCACCGTCTCGGCGACGTGGGCCCGCTCGTGGTCGAAGCGCAGCACCACATCGTGCGGCTGCTGTTCGTAGCTCACCCGCACCGCCGCCGCGCCCTCGCGCGCCGCCTCCAGCGAAGTGGCCACCACCGCGGCCACGATCTGGCCGTGGTACGCCACCTCCGGGGACTGCAGCACGAACAGATCGGGGCTCGCCGGCGCCTCCGTGTTCAGCCGCGGGGCGTTGCCGGAGTCCAGCACCGCCAGCACACCGGGCCGGGCCAGCGCCGGGGCGCCGTCGACCTCGGTCACCCGGCCGCGGGCGATGGTGGCCTGCACCGGCCAGACGTAGCCGACGTCCGGCGTCGGGAACTCATACGCGTACGTCGCCGCGCCGGTGACCTTGGCGAGGCCGTCGACCCGGGTCATCGGCGTGCCGACGGTCTGCCGGGTGGTGGTCGCGGTGGTCATGCGCGGTCCTTCCTCACAACGAGATCGCGGATGACCGCGACGATGAGATCGGTGGCCAGGTCCACCTTGAACGCGTTGTCCGGCAGCGGGCGCGCCGCGGCGAGTTCGGCCCGGGCCGCCTCGCGCAGCGTCTCCTCGTCCGGCCGCCGGCCCCGCAGCCGCTCCTCGGCGGTCCGGGCGCGCCAGGGGCGCGGCGCCACTCCGCCGAGCGCGAGCCGCACCTCCGCGAGCGTGCCGTCCTCCGCCACCGACACCGCGGCCGCCACGCTCACCAGGGCGAACGCATACGACCAGCGGTCGCGCACCTTGCGGTACCGCATGGCCGCGCCGCCCGGCGGCGGGGGCAGCTCGACGGCGGTGATGAGCTCGCCGTGGCCGAGCACGGTCTCCTGGTGCGGGGTGTCGCCGGGCAGCCGGTACAGCTCCGCCACCGGGACGGTCCGCGTCGCGCCGTCCACCGACCGCAGATGCGCCACCGCGTCCAGTGCGACGAGCGCCACCGCCATGTCGGAGGGATGGGACGCCACGCAGTGGTCGGAGGTGCCCAGTACGGCCAGATCGCGGTGCGCGCCCCCGATGGCCGGACAACCCGACCCCGGCTCACGCTTGTTGCAGGGCTTGGACACGTCCTGGAAGTACACACAGCGGGTGCGCTGCAGCAGATTGCCGCCCACCGTGGCCACCGTGCGCAGCTGCCCGGACGCACCCGCCAGCAGCGCCTGCGCCAGCAGCGGGAAGCGCTCCCGGATGCCCGGGTCGCCCGCCAGATCGCCGTTGCGCACGGTGGCGCCGATCAGCACCGAACCGTCGGCGCGGTGCTCGATCCGGTCGTACGGCAGCCGGGACACGTCGACGAGCAGCCCCGGGTCCGTCACCCCGAGCTTCATCAGGTCCACGAGATTGGTCCCGCCGCCCAGATAGGTGGCGTCGGGCCGCTCGGCCATCAGCGCGGCGGCCTCGGCGGCGTCGCCCGGACGGGCGTAGGCGAACTCCTTCACCGCACACCTCCGGCGGCGCTCGCGGACCGGGCACCCTCGGAGCCCCCGGCTCCGGCCGCCTCCATGACGGCGTCCACGATCCCGCCGTAGGCGCCGCAGCGGCACAGATTGCCGCTCATGCGCTCGCGCACCTCCGCCTCGTCCAGCCCCGTGGCGCCCGGCACCCCGGCGGCGGTGTCCTCGGTGACATGGCTCGGCCAGCCGCGCCGCGCCTCGCCGAGCGCCCCGATCGCCGAGCAGATCTGGCCCGGGGTGCAGTAGCCGCACTGGAGGCCGTCATGGTCGAGAAACGCCTGCTGCACCGGATGCAGCCCCTCGGCGTCCGCCAGCTCCGCCACCCCCTCGATCGAGACGATCTCCCGACCCTCGGCCGCCACCGCGAACATCAGGCAGCTGTTCACCCGCTCGCCGTCCATCAGCACCGTGCAGGCGCCGCATTGCCCGTGGTCACAGCCCTTCTTGGTGCCGGTGAGGCCGACGCGCTCGCGCAGCATGTCGAGCAGCGTCGTCCGGTTGTCGATGGTCAGAGCGTGGGTCGTGCCGTTGATCCGCAAGCTGATGTCGCTACTCGGAGAGCGATGTGAGAGGCTCATACATTGAATGTATCAACCTCTTACATTCGCGGCGAGGGGAATGGAGTTCCATGCGAGACGTCGAAGCGGAGATGCACCGATGGTGGCGCGCCGGCGAGCCCTTCGCCCGGGCCACGGTGGTCGCCACCTGGCACTCCTCACCGCTGCCACCGGGCACGACCATGCTGGTCGGACCGGACGGCTCGGCCGTCGGCAGCGTCTCCGGAGGCTGTGTGGAGGGCGCGGTCTACGAACTTGCCCAGGAGGTCACCGAAAGCGGCACCCCGGTCCTGGAGCGCTACGGGGTCAGCGATGACGACGCGTTCGCGGTCGGCCTGACCTGCGGGGGAGTCATCGACGTGTTCGTGGAGCGCGTCGACCGCGCCGCATTCCCCGAATACGACGACATGGCCGCCGCGGTGCGCGAGGGCGAACCGGTGGCCGAGGTCCTCTGCGTGGCGGTCGACGGCCCCGACCCGGCCGGGCGGCTCGGCCGTCGGCTGGTGGTCCGGCCGGACACCGCCACCGGCTCCCTGGGCTCGGACCGGCTGGACGCGGCGGTCGCCGAGGACGCGCGCGGACTGCTGGCGGGCGGGCGCACCGGCACCCTGCGCTACGGCTACGACGGCGTCCGTACCGACGAGGAACTGACCCTGTTCGTATCGGTGCACGCCGCACCGCCCCGGATGCTGGTCTTCGGCGCCGTGGACTTCGCGGCGGCCATGGCCCGTATCGGCGGGTACCTCGGCTACCACGTCACCGTCTGCGACGCGCGGCCCGTGTTCGCCACGAAGCGCCGCTTCCCCGAGGCCCACGAGGTGGTGGCCGACTGGCCGCACCGCTATCTGCGCACCGAGGCCGAGGCGGGCCGGGTGGACGGGCGGACCGTGGTCTGCGTCCTCACCCACGACCCCAAATTCGATGTGCCGCTGCTGGAGGAGGCGCTGCGGCTGCCGCTGGCGTACGTCGGCGCCATGGGCTCCCGCCGCACCCACGAGGACCGGCTGCGCAGGCTGCGCGACACCGGGATCGGCGAGGACCGGCTGGCCCGGCTCGCCTCCCCGATCGGCCTCGACCTCGGCGCTCGCACCCCCGAGGAGACGGCCGTCAGCATCGCCGCCGAGATCATCGCCGACCGCTGGGACGGCAGCGGCGCCCGGCTGACCTCGCTCACCGGCCACATCCACCGGCCCCACGCGGTGCGCCCCGCGGCCGAGGGCTGAGACGGGCTCACGGTCTTGGCCGTGGACCGTCACAATGGTCTCCGACCGAAGTGGATGTAGGAGGAAATCAAAACCGCCGTGGAGACCACGCGAGGCACCGACGACGCCGGAGAACCACGTCAGGGCGAGACAGCCGCGGACACAGCCGCCGACGCAGCCGCGGACCCGCCCGCCGGTACGGTGGCCGCCCCGGCCGACAGCACGGCCGCCCCGCCGAAGGGCGGCTGGCGCCGCTGGGTCATGGACACCCGGCCGCTGCGCCACCGCCCGTTCCGGCGGCTGTGGACGTCCACCACCGTCACCGCCGTCGGCAGCCAGCTGACCGCCGTCGCTGTCCCCAAGCAGATCTACGACATCACCGGCTCCTCGGCCTGGGTCGGCTACGCGAGCTTCGCGGGGCTCCTGCCGCTCGTGGTGTTCGCGCTGTGGGGCGGCGTGGTGGCCGACCGGATGGACCGGCGCACCCTGATGCTGGTCACCAACGCGGGGATCGCCGTCACCTCGGTGCTGTTCTGGGCGCAGTCCTTCGCCGGCCTCGACTCGGTGCCGCTGCTGATCGTGCTGCTCGCCTTCCAGCAGGGGTTCTTCGGTATGAACTCCCCGGCTCGCAACGCCTCCATCGCCCGGCTCGTCCCCGCCGATGAACTGCCCGCCGCGGGCGCCCTGCAGTCCACCGTCGCCCAGACCGGCATGATCGTCGGCCCGCTGCTGGCAGGCGCGCTGATCCCCGTCGTCGGACTGCCCGCCCTCTACCTGGCCGACGCCATCGCGCTCTGCGTCACCCTGTGGGCCGTGTGGCGGCTGCCCGTGCTGCCGCCCCAGCCATCCGGGAAGGAGAGCGGGGACGGCAGGTCACGGGCCGGATGGCGCGACGTGACCGACGGCTTCCGCTACATCACCGCCCACCGTGTGCTGCTGCTGTCCTTCCTCGCGGACATCATCGCCATGGTCTTCGGCATGCCGCGGGCGCTGTTCCCGCAGCTCGCCTCGCACACCTACGCGCCCTGGGGCGAGGGCTTCGCGCTCGGCCTGCTGTTCGCCGCGATCCCGATCGGGGCGGTGGCCGGCGGGCTGCTGTCGGGCACCTTCTCCCGGGCCCGCCGCCACGGCCTCATGGTCATCGTCGCCGTGCTGGCCTGGGGCGTGGCCATCTGCGGCGTCGGCCTCAGCTCAAGCCTGTGGTGGGCCGCCGCGTTCCTCGCGGTCGCGGGCGTGGCCGACATGGTGTCCATGGTCTTCCGCGGCGCGATCCTCCAGTCCGCGGCCACCGACGACATGCGCGGCCGGATGCAGGGCGTGTTCACCGTGGTGGTGGCGGGCGGCCCGCGCATCGCCGACCTGCTGCACGGCACGGCGGGCTCCCTCCTCGGGCCCCGCACCGCGGTCGCCGCGGGCGGAGCGCTGGTCGCCGTGCTGATGCTCGGCCTGGCCGTCGCTGTGCCCGACTTCCGGCGCTACACCGCCTGACGGCCGCCCGTGCGCGCGCCCACTCGCGGGCGCGCGCACGGGCCCCGGCCACTCAGGCCTCGCGCTCGCTGCGGTCCTGGCCCCAGAGGGTGTGGAACGAACCGTCGCGGTCGGTGCGCCGGTAGGTGTGCGCGCCGAAGAAGTCCCGCTGCCCCTGCACCAGCGCCGCCGGCAGCCGCTCCGAGCGCAGCGCGTCGTAGTACGCCAGCGCCGCCGAGAAACCGGGCGCCGGGACACCCAGCTCGACGGAGGTCGAGACCACCCGCCGCCAGGCGTCCTGCGCCTCGCCCAGCGCCTGCGCGAAGTACGCGTCGGTCAGCAGCGTGACCGGCTTCCGCTCCTTGCCGTACGCCTCGGTGATCCGGTTCAGGAACCGGGCCCGGATGATGCAGCCGCCGCGCCAGATCCGGGCCACCGCCCCCGGGTCGATGTCCCAGCCGTACTCCTGGCTGCCCGCCTCGATCTGGTGGATGCCCTGCGCGTACGCCACGATCTTCGACGCGTACAGCGCCTGCTCGACCTCGTCGGCGAACCGCTCCGCCGCCTCGCCCGTGAGCTGCTCGGCAACGGGCCCGGGCAGCCCCTGCCCGGCCTCCCGCACATCGGCGTGGCCCGACAGCGAGCGGGCGAACACCGCCTCGGCGATACCGCTCACCGGAACGCCCAGGTCCAGCGCGGTCTGCACGGTCCAGCGGCCGGTGCCCTTCTGCTCGGCCTGGTCCTGCACGACGTCCACGAACGGCTTGCCGGTCGCCGCGTCGGTGTGCCCCAGCACCTCGGCGGTGATCTCGATCAGATACGACTCCAGCCGCCCGCCGTTCCAGGTGCGGAACACCTCCGCGATCTCACCCGGGGTGAGCCCCAGCGCGCGGCGCAGCAGGTCGTACGACTCCGCGATGAGCTGCATGTCCGCGTACTCGATGCCGTTGTGCACCATCTTCACGAAGTGTCCGGCACCGTCCGGGCCGATGTGGGTGCAGCACGGGGTGCCGTCCACCTTGGCGGAGATGCTCTCCAGTAGCGGCCCGAGAGACTTGTAGGATTCCACCGATCCGCCGGGCATGATGCTGGGCCCGTTGAGCGCGCCCTCCTCGCCACCGGAGATGCCGGAGCCGACGAAGTGCAGCCCGCGCTCGCGCAGGGCGGCCTCCCGGCGCCGGGTGTCATCGAAGTGCGCGTTGCCCCCGTCGATGATCACGTCGCCCTCTTCGAGGAGGGGTGCGAACTCCTCGATGAC
>NZ_JBEXVE010000051.1:0-44182 GCF_040629205.1 Streptomyces sp. NPDC005962
CACACCACCACAGACACCAACCGACCCAACCCCCTCGTAGCAGCCACCCTCACCCACAAACAACCCGACATCCACGCCCTCGGCCACACCCTCGCCCAACTCCATACATCGGCCACCGACGTGGACTGGGCGAGCTGGTTCCCGGCCGACCCCGCGCCGCGCACGGTGGAGCTGCCGACGTACGCCTTCCAGCGCGAGCGGTACTGGCTGTCCGCGGCCGGTGGAATCGGTGATGTCGCTGCCGCCGGGTTGCAGCGCGTGGAGCACGCGTTGCTGCCCGCGGCGGTGGGGCTGGCCGACGGCGCGGTGGTACTCACCGGCCGCATCTCGGCCGTCGGCGGCAGGAACTGGCTGGCCGAACACGTGATGGCCGGTGCGGTGCTGGTGCCCGGTGCGGCGCTGGTGGAGTGGGCGCTGCGGGCGGCCGACGAGGCGGGGTGCGGCGGGGTGGAGGAGCTGGCGCTCCAGGTCCCGCTGGTGCTGCCCCCGTCCGGCGGGCGGCGCGTACAGGTGGTGGCGGGCCCGGCCCCCGAGGACCGGCGGCGCGACGTACGGATCTACTCCCGCCCCGACCGCGATGCCGAACCGGGCACCGACCCCGGGTGGGTGTGCCACGCGGAAGGTGTGCTGAGCCCGCCCTCCGCCGATGGCGGGACGGAGGAGCGGTCAGCGGCGTGGCCTCCCGCGGAGGCGGAGCCGGTGGATGTGACCGGATTCTACGAGCGCGCGGCGGCGGCCGGATACGCGTACGGCCCGTCCTTCCAGGGCGTACGCGCCGTGTGGCGGGACGGTACGGACGTTCTCGCCGAGGTGGCGCTGCCCGAAGCCGCCGGTGACCGCGATGGCTTCGGCATCCACCCCGCACTGCTGGACGCCGCCCTGCACCCGGCGCTGCTGCTCGACCCGTCCGAGGCGGAACGGGACGGCGCCAGGGTGTGGCTGCCGTTCACCTGGAGGGGCGTGTCGTTGTGGGCGGGCGGCGCGACGACGGTCCGGGTCCGGCTCTCGCCCCGACCGTTGCAGGCGGACGGCGCGGAGGGGGAGCGGGGCCTGCGGGTGGTCGTGGCCGATGCGGTGGGCGCTCCGGTGCTGACGGTCGATGCGCTGGTGATGCGGTCGGCCGACCCGGAGCAGCTGCGGGCCGCCGCGGAGCCCGATGTGGACGGGCTGTTCACCCTGGACTGGACCCCGCTGCCGACGCCACCGGAAGGACACGGCGCCGACGTGTCGGATGCCGCCGACTGGATGGTGCTGGGCCAGGTAGGGGCGGTGGCCCCGATCGGCGAGGGTGCGGGCTGCCATCCACACCTGGAGTCGCTGGTCGCCGCGCTCGATGGTGGTGCGCCCCTTCCCTCGGTGGGCATCGCCTTCCTGTCCGCGCCCACCGAGGACCGCGACGCGGCGGATGCCGAACTAGCCCTGACACAAGAGGCGTTGGCGCTATTGCGGGGCTGGCTGGCCGAGCCGCGGCTGTCCGATGCCCGGTTGGTGGTCGTCACCCGGGGCGCGGTCGCGGTCGGGGTGTCCGAGGACGAAGGGCATGGCGACGGTGGCGTGAACGCGGCCGGTGCCGCGGTGTGCGGGCTGGTGCGCAGCGCGCAGGCGGAGAACCCGGGCCGTTTCCTTCTGCTCGACCTCGGCCCCGCCGGTGAACCGGCCGACGCGGCCCCCGGCGACAGCGTGGTGGACGGTGTGCTGCGGGCCGTGGCGATGGACGAGCCGCAGGTGGCGCTGCGCGCCGGGCGGACCCTGGTACCCCGGCTGATGCGCGCCGGTGGGGCGAGCAGCGGGGGAGTGGTGGCCCCGGCCGGGCAGCCCGCGTGGCGGCTCGAACTGACGGGCGCGGCGACGCTGGACAATGTGAAACCGGTGCCCTGCCCCGAGGTGCTGGAGCCGCTGGGCGCGGGCCAGGTGCGGGTCGCGGTGCACGCGGCGGGCGTCAACTTCCGTGATGCCCTGATCAGTTTAAGCATGGTCCCGGGACAGACCGGGCTGGGCGGCGAGGGCGCTGGTGTGGTGGTCGCGGTCGGCCCGGGTGTAACCCAGGTGGCGGTGGGCGACCCGGTCATGGGCGTCTTCGACCGCGCGTTCGGCCCGCTGGCGGTGACGGACGCACGTATGGTGGCGCCGATTCCCACCGGGTGGAGCTTCCGGCAGGCGGCCGCGGTGCCGGTGGTGTTCCTCACCGCGTGGTACGGGCTGGTGGAGCTGGGTGGCCTCCGGGCGGGCGAGTCGGTGCTGATCCACGCGGCCGCCGGTGGTGTGGGCATGGCGGCGGTGCAGATCGCCCGTCACCTGGGCGCCGAGGTGTACGCCACGGCGAGCCCCGCCAAGCACGCGGTGCTGGAGGCGATGGGCATCGACGCCGCACACCGGGCCTCCTCGCGCGACCTGGACTTCGAGCACGTCGTACGGGACGCCACCGGCGGCCGTGGCGTGGACGTGGTGCTGAACAGCCTCGCCGGACCCTTCGTCGACGCCTCGCTGCGGCTGCTGCACGAGGGCGGCCGACTCCTGGAGATGGGCAAGACCGATATCCGCGATCCGGAGCGGATCGCGGCCGACCACCCGGGTGTGCGCTATCAGGTCTACGACCTGATCGGGGACGCCGGACCCGACCGTATCGGTCGGATGCTGGCCGAACTGGGCGCGCTCTTCACCACCGGCGTCCTGGAACCGCCGCCGTTGCGGGCCTGGCCGTTGGACCGGGCACGGGAGGCGCTGCGCCACCTTAGCCAGGCCAAGCACACCGGCAAGCTCGTGCTGGACGTCCCGGCCCCGGTCGACTGGGACGGCACCGTACTGATCACCGGCGGTACCGGCACCCTGGGCGCCCTGGTCGCCGAGCATCTGGTGCGCACGTGGCAGATCAGGAACCTGTTGCTGGTCAGCCGCAGCGGCCTCGACGCGCACGGCGCGAAGGAGCTGACGGCCCGGCTGGGCGAACTGGGCGCGCGGGTACGGATCGAGGCGGCGGATGTCACCGATGCCGCCACGGTGGCCGCCCTGGTGGCGGGAGTCGACCCGGAACACCCACTGACCGGGGTGATCCACGCGGCCGGTGTGCTGGACGACGCGGTGCTCACCTCGCAGACCCCGGAGCGGGTGGCGCGGGTGTGGGAGGCGAAGGCCACGGCGGCGGCTCATCTGCACGCGGCGACGGCGCATGTGCGGCTGGGCTTGTTCGTGATGTTCTCCTCGGCTGCCGGGGTGCTGGGCAGTCCCGGGCAGGCCAACTACGCCGCTGCCAACGCCTTTTGTGATGCGCTGGCCGCCCGCCGCCGGGCCGAAGGGCTGCCAGGTGTGTCCGTGGCGTGGGGGCTGTGGGCCGCGTCCAGTGGGATGACGGGAAACCTCACCGAAGCGGATCACGCACGCATGGCCCGCTCCGGTATCGCCGCGATGACCGGCGACCACGCCCTGGCACTGCTCGACGCCGCAGTCCAGCACGGCGGCCACCAACTGGTCGCGGCCGATGTGAACACGCGCGTCCTCGCCGCCCAGCCCCCGGACACCCTGCCCGCCGCGCTGCGCGCCCTGGTCGCGGCGAGTGCCCTTGCCGGGAGTGCGACGGAAGGGCGTATGGCAGCACGGCGCACGGCGGCCGCCGCCGGTGCGCAGCCGGTCGACTGGACCGGCCGACTGGCGGGAATGTCCGCCGATGAGCGGCGTCGGGCGCTGCTCGACCTGGTCCGCGGCCACGCGACCACCGTGCTGGGCCACGCGGATGCGGAAGCCGTCCAGGCGGACACCAGCTTCAAGGATCTGGGCTTCGATTCGCTGACCGCGGTGGAACTGCGCAACCGGCTCGCCGCCGCCACCGGTCTGCGGCTGCCGGCCGCCCTCGTCTTCGACTACCCCGAGGCTGCCATCCTGGCCGACTATCTGCTGGAGCGCCTCGCCCCCGAGGAAGACGGCCCACGGGCCCGGTCCGGTGCCGACCCGGCCCTCAGCGAACTGGCCAAGCTGGAAGCCACGTTGGCCGGACTCGATGTGGCGGACGGCGAATCCGGGGCGATCACGGCCCGGCTGGAGAGTCTGCTGGCCACGTGGAAGGCGGCGCGGAACCTGGCGGGGCGCGACTCGACCGCCGCGGAGCGCCTGGAGTCCGCGTCCGCGGCCCAGGTCCTCGACTTCATCGACAACGAACTGGGTGTGTCCTGAATGCGCCGGGCGCGACGACCGCTTAAGGCCGGGTGAAACCTCATGGTGAATGTGAACGTGAACGAAGAGAAGCTGGTCGAGTACCTGAAGCGCGTGTCCGCGGATCTGCACGAGACGCGGCTGCGCTTACGCGAGGTGGAAGAGCGGTCCCAGGAACCGGTGGCCGTGGTGAGCGTCGCCTGCCGCTTCCCGGGCGGAGTGGACACGCCCGAGGCACTGTGGCGGCTGGTGTCCGAAGGAGTCGACGCCATCGGCGACTTCCCCACCGACCGTGGCTGGGACCTGGAGGGCCTCTATCACCCGGACCCGGATCACCCCGGCACCACCTACGTCCGCCGGGGCGGATTCCTTGACGACGCCGACCAATTCGACCCCCAGTTCTTCGGCATCAGCCCGCGCGAGGCACTCGCCACCAGCCCGCAGCAGCGGCTGCTGCTCGAAACCGCCTGGGAAGCATTCGAGCGGGCCGGTATCGACCCCCTGTCGCTGAAGGGCTCGCCCACGGGGGTCTACGCCGGTACGGCCACCACCGGCGGTGCCGCTTCCGGCGACCTCCCGGAGCAGGCATCCGAGGGCTACGCGGGCAACGCCCCGAGCCTGCTGTCGGGACGCGTGTCCTACACGTTCGGTCTGGAAGGCCCGGCCGTCACGGTGGAGACGGCATGCTCGTCGTCGCTGGTGGCCATCCACCTGGCGAGTCAGGCACTGCGGCAGGGCGAATGCACGCTCGCCCTGGCCGGTGGGGTCACGGTGATGGCCACCCCCGAGGTGTTCACCGGATTCTCCCGGCAACGTGGCCTGTCCCCGGACGGCCGTTGCAAGGCGTTCGCCGCCACCGCAGACGGTACGGGGTGGGGTGAAGGCGTCGGCCTGGTGCTGCTGGAACGCCTGTCGGACGCACGGCGCAACGGTCACCAGGTGATGGCCGTGATCCGTGGATCGGCCATCAACCAGGACGGCGCCAGCAACGGGTTCACCGCGCCGAACGGTCCGTCGCAGCAGCGCGTCATCCGCCAGGCGCTGACCGGCGCCCGGCTGGCCCCCTCCGAGGTGGACGCCGTCGAGGCCCATGGCACCGGCACCACACTGGGCGACCCCATCGAGGCGGACGCGCTCATCGCCACCTACGGGCAGGACCGGCCGGAGGGCCGCCCTTTGTGGCTGGGGTCCTTGAAGTCCAACATCGGCCATACGCAGGGCGCGGCGGGCGTGGCCGGTGTGATCAAGATGGTGATGGCGCTACGGCACGAGATGCTGCCCGCGACCCTGCACGCCGACGAGCCGACCCCGCACGTGGAGTGGGACGGAGGCGGCGTACGGCTGCTGACCGGGCCCGTCGTGTGGCCGCGCGGCGACCGGCCACGGCGGGCAGGGGTGTCCTCTTTCGGGATCAGCGGCACCAATGCGCATGTGATCGTGGAGCAGGCCCCGGACGCGCGGCCCGCGGCGGAGCCGGTGCCCGAACAGGGTGGTGTGGTGCCGTGGGTGGTTTCGGGGCGGAGCGTGGAGGCCGTGCGAGGCCAGGCGGGCGTGTTGGCGGCGCGTCTGGCTGAGGCTCCGGGGCTGATGCCGGTGGATGTGGGTTGGTCGTTGGTGACGGCGCGGTCGGTGTTTGAGCATCGTGCGGTGGTGGTGGGTGCGGGCCGTGCGGAGTTGGTGGCGGCGCTGGAGGCACTGGCGGCAGGGGAGTCCCACCCGGGTGTGGTGCATGCGGGTGTCCCGGCACCGGTGAGCGATGTGGGTCCGGTGTTGGTGTTTCCGGGGCAGGGTTCGCAGTGGGTGGGGATGGGTGCGGCACTGCTCGATGAGTCGCCGGTGTTCGCGGCGCGGGTGGCGGAGTGTGAGCGGGCGTTGTCGCCGTATGTGGATTGGTCGCTCACCGATGTCTTGCGCGGTGTCGGGGGTGATCTGGGTCGGGTGGATGTGGTGCAGCCGGTGTTGTGGGCGGTGATGGTGTCTTTGGCGGCGGTGTGGGCGGGTCATGGGGTGCGGCCTGCGGCGGTGGTCGGCCACAGTCAGGGTGAGATTGCGGCGGCGGTCGTGGCGGGGGCGTTGTCGTTGGAGGACGGTGCGAAGGTGGTGGCGCTGCGCAGTCGGGCGTTGCGTCGGTTGGCCGGTGGTGGGGCGATGGCGTCGCTCGGCGTGGGCCAGGAAGAGGCCGGACAGCTGCTGGCCCGCCTCGGCGATCGGGCAGTGGCAGTAGGTGTGGCGGCGGTCAATGGGCCGTCTTCTACGGTGGTTTCGGGGCCGCCGGAGCAGGTGGCCGTGGTGGTGGCCGCGTGCCAGGAGAACGGCGACCGGGCGCGGCTGATCGATGTGGATTACGCCTCGCATGGTCCCCAGATCGATGAGATCCGCGACGAGCTGTTCCGCGAACTGGACGGCATCCGCACGAACGACACCTCCGGAAGCAGCATCACGTTCTACTCCACGGTGACCGGCGGCCGGATCTCCACCAGCGGTTTGGACACCGCGTACTGGGTGACGAACCTTCGGGAGCAGGTGCGCTTCGCGGAGGCGGTCGAGGCGCTGTTGACCGCTGGGCATCGGGTGTTCATCGAGGCCAGCACCCACCCCGTGCTCACCGTCGGCATGCAGGAGACCTTCGAGCGGGCAGGCGTCGACGCGACGGCCGTGCCGACGCTGCGCCGCGACCATGGCGGCCAGGACCAGTTGGTGCGCTCCCTCGCCCAGGCGTTCAACGCGGGTGTCCCCGTGGACTGGACGACCCTGTTCCCGGCCGAGTCGAAGCCGCGCACGGTGGATCTGCCGACGTACGCGTTTCAGCGTCGGCGGTTCTGGGCGACTGCCACGAGTGGTCGGGTGGGCGATGTGGCCGCAGCGGGGTTGCAGCGTGTGGAGCATGCCTTGCTGCCCGCTGCGGTCGGGCTGCCCGACGGCGGATTGCTGCTGACCGGCCGGGTCTCGGCCGGAAGTGGCGGATGGCAGGCCGAACATGCCGTCGCGGGCGCGGTGTTGATGCCCGGTGCGGCGCTGGTGGAGTGGGCGCTGCGGGCGGCCGACGAAGCCGGGTGCGGCGGCGTCGAGGAGCTGGCGCTGCAGGTGCCCTTGGTGCTGCCGGAGTCGGGCGGCTTGCGCGTACAGGTCGTGGTGGACGAGGCGGCCGAGGACGGAAGGCGCGACGTACGGGTCTACTCCCGCCCCGCCCGCACCGCCGAACCGGGCGGCGACCAGGGGTGGGTGTGCCACGCGGAAGGTGTGCTGAGCCCACCGTCCCCGGGCGGCCCGGCGGACGAACTGTGCGGCGCGTGGCCCCCCGCGCACGCGAAACCGCTGGACGCGTCGGGGTTCTACGAGCGGGCGGCGGCGATGGGGTACGCGTACGGCCCGTCGTTCCACGGGCTTCGGGCAGTGTGGCGTGATGGCCGGGATCTGCTGGCCGAGGTGGCGCTGCCCGAGGATGCCGGAGACCATGACGGCTTCGGTATTCACCCGGCGCTCCTCGACGCCGCCCTGCATCCTCTCCTGGCCGACCGGTTCGCCGCCGACTCCGAGGCGGCGGAGGTGGCCGAGCAGCTGTGGTTGCCGTTCGTCTGGAACGGCGTATCCCTGTGGGCCACGGACGCGACCACGGTCCGCGTGCGGCTCACGCCACATCAGGGGAGCACAGAGGGCGAGCGCGGGCTCCGGCTGGTCGTGGCGGATGCCGGGGGCGCTCCCGTCCTCACGGTCGACTCCCTCACGATGCGCCCGGCCGACGCCGAGCAGCTGCGGTCCATGGGCGGGCGCGATGTCGGCGGGCGCGGTGCCGGTGGGCTGTTCACGCTCGACTGGACGCCCTTGCCTGCCGCGCCGGTCACGGTGGAAGCCGACGACTGGGTGGTCCTGGGCCGGGACGACAACGGCTCCGACGGCGCGGTGTGCCACCCGGATCTGACGGCGTTGACCGCCGCGATGGACGGCGGTACGCCTCCTCCGGCCATGGCCTTGGCGTATCTCCCCGCCGCCTGTGAGCCCGCCGACGATGACCTCGTGGCGGATGCGACCGACAGTCTGACCGCTGTCGGACACGCGCTGGAACTGGTGCAGGGCTGGCTGGCCGAGCCTCGGCTGACCGAGGCCCGGTTGGTGGTGGTGACGCGGGGCGCGGTCGCGTACGTAGAGGAAGACGCCTCGGACCTGGCCGGTGCCGCCGTATGGGGCCTGCTGCGGAGTGCACTGGCGGAGAATCCGGATCGGTTCGTCCTCCTCGATACCGACCCGGACCTCCACGCCGAGGTGCCTCATCGTGGTGTGGTCGATGCCGTGGCCCGGGCTGTATCGGCTGATGAGCCGCAGGTGGTCATGCGGGCCGGGCAGTTGCTGGTGCCCCGGCTGGCCGCTGCCCGCGCAGGCCGTGACGAGTCCACGAGCGAGCGGCCGGAGCTGCCGCCCGGTGTCCTCGACCCGGACGGGACAGTGCTGATCGTCGGTGGCACAGGCATGCTGGGCGGCTTGGTCGCCGAGCACCTCGTACGCACCTGGCAGGTCAAGCACCTGGTGCTGGCGAGCCGCCGTGGCCCCGAGGCCCCGGGTGCGCACGAGCTGGCCGATCGACTGCTCGAAATGGGTGCACGGGTACGCGTCGTCCCGGTGGATGTCACGGACGCGGGCGCGGTGGCCGAGCTGGTGACGGGGATCGATGTGGAACATCCGCTGACCGGGGTCATCCATGCTGCGGGTGTTCTGGACGACGCGGTGATCACCTCGCTGACTCCACGACAAGTGGCGCGGGTGTGGGCGGCCAAGGCCACGGTGGCGGCTCATCTCCATGCCGCGACGGCGGATCTGCCGCTGGGCTTGTTCGTGGTGTTCTCCTCGGCCGCCGGGGTGGTGGGCAACGCGGGGCAGGCCGGATACGCGGCCGCGAACGCCTACGTCGATGCGCTGGTCGCGCGCCGCCGTGGTTTCGGGCTGCCCGGGGTCTCGGTGGCATGGGGACTGTGGGAGCAGGCCAGCGCCATGACCGGGCACATGGGCCAGATGGATCTGACCCGGCTGCGTGGAATGAGGCCGTTGTCCTCCGAGCGTGGACTCGCCCTGCTGGATGCCGCGTGCCGGGTCGGGTGTGCGCTGGTGGTTGCTGTGGATCTTGATGTGGTGGGTGTGGTGGGTGGTGGTGTGCCTGCGGTGTTGCGTGGGTTGGTGGTGGGTCGGGTTCGTCGTCGGGTGGCTGACGGCAGTGGGCAGGCTGGTGGGTTGGCTGGGCGGTTGGTGGGGCTGGATGAGGGGGCTCGGTTGGATGTGGTGGGGGAGGTGGTGCGGGGTTGTGTGGCGGTGGTGTTGGGGTTTGGTTCGTCTGGTGAGGTGCGGTCGGGGGTTTCGTTCAAGGAGCTGGGTTTTGACTCGTTGACGGCGGTGGAGTTGCGTAATCGTCTGTCGGCGGTGACGGGGTTGCGGTTGCCCGCCACGATGGTGTTCGACTATCCGACACCACACGTCCTGGCCACCTACCTGAGCACTCGATTGGTGGGCGAGTCCACGGTGGCGCGGGGCCCGGCGGTGACGGTGGCCGACCCTGGTGAGCCCATCGCGATCGTGGGGATGACCTGCCGGTTCCCCGGTGGCGCGACGTCTCCCGAGAAGTTGTGGGAGCTGGTCGCCTCGGGAAGGGACGTCATCGGGGCGTTTCCGACCGGCCGGGGCTGGGACCTGGACGGCCTCTTCCACCCGGACCCCGACCACCCCGGGACCAGCTACGCGAACGAGGGCGGCTTCCTCCATGACGCCGACGCGTTCGACGCGGGGTTCTTCGGCATCAACCCACGGGAGGCACTGGCGACCGATCCGCAGCAGCGTCTGTTGTTGGAGGCGGCGTGGGAGGTGGTGGAGCGGGCGGGTATCGACCCCGTGTCGCTGAAGGGCAGTCCGACCGGTGTCTACGCCGGGGTGATGTACCACGACTACGCGGCCGGGCTGAGCAGCGGCGCCGATGCCAAGCTCGAAGGCTATGCGATGCTCGCGGGGTCGGGCAGCGTGGTCTCAGGCCGGGTGGCGTACACGCTCGGGTTGGAAGGTCCGGCGGTGACGGTGGATACGGCGTGTTCGTCGTCGTTGGTGGCGATGCATTTGGCGGCGCAGGCTCTGCGGCAGGGTGAGTGCACGCTCGCTCTGGCCGGTGGTGTGACGGTGATGGCCACGCCGGATGTGTTCACCGGCTTTTCGCGTCAGCGCGGCCTGGCCCCCGACGGTCGGTGCAAGCCGTTCGCCGCGTCTGCGGATGGTACGGGCTGGGGCGAGGGTGTAGGCCTGCTGCTGTTGGAGCGGTTGTCGGATGCGCGGCGTCATGGGCGGACGGTGCTGGGGGTGATCCGGGGTTCGGCGGTGAATCAGGATGGTGCGTCGAATGGTTTGACGGCGCCGAATGGGCCGTCGCAGCAGCGGGTGATCCGGCAGGCGCTGGCGGGTGCCGGGTTGTCGGCGTCCGAGGTGGACGCGGTCGAGGCCCATGGCACGGGCACCACTCTGGGCGATCCGATCGAGGCGCAGGCGCTGCTGGCCACCTACGGCCAGGAGCGCACCGCCGACCAGCCGCTGTGGCTGGGCTCGGTCAAGTCGAACATCGGGCATACGCAGGCGGCCGCAGGCGTAGCGGGTGTCATCAAGATGGTGCAGGCCATGCGGCACGGCGTACTTCCCGCCTCGTTGCATATCGATGAGCCGACACCTCATGTCGACTGGGCCAGCGGTGCGGTACGGCTGCTGACCGATTCCGTGGAGTGGCCGCCTGGCGAGCGCCCTCGTCGCGCCGCAGTGTCCTCCTTCGGCGCCTCCGGTACGAACGCCCACGTGATCCTGGAGCAGGCCCCGGACGCGCCGCCCGAGGTGGAGCCGGTGCCCGAGCACGGTGGCGTCGTGCCCTGGGTGCTGTCCGCGCGCAGCGCGGAGGCGCTGCGCGGGCAGGGCGCGGGGCTGGTGGCGCGTCTGGCCGAGGACCCTGGGCTGACGCCGACGAATGTGGGCTGGTCGTTGGTGAGGACGCGGTCGGTGTTTGAGCATCGTGCGGTGGTGGTGGGTGAGGACCGTGCGGAGTTGGTGGCGGCCGCCGAGGCACTGGCGGCAGGGGAGTCCCACCCGGGTGTGGTGCATGCGGGTGTCCCGGCACCAGTAAGCGATGCGGGCCCGGTGCTGGTGTTCCCGGGCCAGGGTTCGCAGTGGGTAGGGATGGGAGCCGCTCTACTCGACGCCTCGCCGGTGTTCGCGGCCCGGGTGGCGGAGTGCGAGCGGGCGCTGTCGCCGTATGTCGACTGGTCGCTCACCGATGTGCTCCGCGGTGACGGGAGCGATCTGGACCGGGTCGATGTGGTGCAGCCGGTGTTGTGGGCGGTGATGGTGTCGCTGGCGGCGGTGTGGGCGGGACACGGTGTGAAGCCTGCGGCGGTAGTGGGACATAGCCAGGGCGAGATCGCGGCCGCGGTCGTCGCCGGGGCGTTGTCGTTGGAGGACGGTGCGAAGGTGGTGGCGCTGCGCAGCCGGGCGTTGCGTCGGTTGGCCGGTGGTGGGGCAATGGCGTCGCTCGGCGTGGGCCTGGAGCAGGCCGAACAGCTACTGGCCCGGCTCGGAGACCAGGCCGCTGAGGTGGGTGTGGCTGCGGTTAACGGCCCGTCGTCCACGGTCATTTCAGGCCCGCCTCAGCAGGTGGCCACCGCAGTGGCCGCATGCCAGGAGAACGGCGACCGGGCACGGCTGATCGACGTGGACTACGCCTCGCACGGCCCCCAGATCGACGAGATCCGCGACGAGCTGTTCCGGGAACTGGAGGGCATCCACCCGAACGACACCTCCGGAACAGGCATCACCTTCTACTCCACGGTGACCGGCGGCCAGGCCGATACGGCACAACTGGACACCGCGTACTGGGTGACGAATCTGCGGGAGCGCGTACGGTTTTCCGACGCGCTCGGGGCGGCGCTGGCCGACGGGCGTCGGGTGTTCATCGAGACCAGCACCCACCCCGTGTTGACCATCGGCATGCAGGAGACCTTCGAGAGCACGGGCGTGGAGGCCGTCACGGTGCCCACGCTGCGCCGCGACCACGGAGACCGGGCCCAGCTGGTCCGGGCGCTCGCCCAGGCGTTCATCGCCGGAGTCGACGTCGACTGGACGACCCTGTACCCGGCCTCGCCCACGCCCCGGGTCGTGGAGCTGCCCACGTACGCCTTCCAGCGGGAGCGGTATTGGCTCGACGGCCACAGTGGCCGCGGAGGCGACCCCGCCGATCTCGGTCTGGTGTCCGCCCGGCATCCCGTGTTGGCCGCCGCAATGGACCTTGCCGATGGCAATGGCCGGGTGCTGACAGGCCGTCTTTCGGCGCGTAGGCAGTCGTGGCTCGGTGAGCATGTGGTGGCGGGCGCGGTGCTGGTGCCGGGCGCGGCCCTGACGGAGTGGGCGCTGCGGGCCGCCGACGAGGTCGGCGCCGGTGGTGTGGAGGAGCTGGCGCTCCAGGTCCCGCTGGTGCTGCCCTCGTCCGGCGGGGTGCGGCTTCAGGTGGTCGTCGGAGCGTCCGGAGACGACGGACGCCGGGACGTTCGGGTGTACTCGCGCCCCGACGGCGATACAGACCCCGGCGCCACGTGGATGTGCCACGCGGAGGGCGTACTGAGCGCGCCCGCCGACCGCACCGACGACGTGCCCGGTCTGGGTGGGGCATGGCCCCCGCCGGGCGCGGAGCCACTGGAGACCGAGGGATTCTACGAACGCGTCGCGGCGGCGGGGTATGCGTATGGGCCCGCCTTCCAGGGCCTGCGGGCGGTATGGCAGGACGGCGCGGACGTCCTGGCCGAGGTCGTGCTGCCGGACGCTGCGGGCGAACACGGTGGCTTCGGCCTCCACCCGGCGCTGCTCGACGCCGCCCTGCACCCGGCCCTGCTGATCGACCAGCTCGCCACCGGCACGGACACCGAAACCGCCCCTGGCCAGGTGTGGCTGCCGTTCGCGTGGAACGGCGTGAGGCTGTGGGCGGCCGAGGCGACCACGGTCCGGGTCCGGCTCTCGCCCCACGAGCAGAGCGCGGACGGCGAACGAGCCCTGCGCCTGACCGTGGCGGATGCGGTCGGTGCGCCGGTGCTGACTGTGGATTCGGTGGCGATGCGCCCGGCGATTGCGGACCAGCTGCGGTCGGTGGACCCCCGTCGCACGGACAGCCTGTTCAGCCTCGACTGGACCTTGCTGCCCCTTCCCGTGGGCACCACGGAACCGGCGGGCGGCGACGGCCGCTGGGCGGTGCTGGGCACCGAATCCCCGCACCTTGCCGGGCCGGATGTGAACCACCTCGCGGATCTCACGGCATTGATCGAGGCGCTCGATCGCGGGGAGCAGGCCCCGCCGGTGGTCTTCGCCGACGTACCGTCCACGGGCGTCGGCGACGAGATGGCGACCGAGGGCCTGGCCATGACGGAACGGACACTGACCCTGCTCCAGGGCTGGCTGGCCGAACCACGGCTGTCCGAGGCTCGGTTGGCGGTGGTGACGCACAGCGCGGTCGCCGCTGAGGGCTTTGCCATGGACGGTGTGGAGGTGGCGGCCGCCGCCGTCCGGGGCCTGGTACGCAGCGCCCAGTCGGAGAACCCCGGCCGGTTCCTGCTCCTCGACCTCGACGCCGGGGCCGGGGCCGGGGCTGAGGCCGACACCGTACGGGCCGCGGTCACGCACGCCGTGGAGAGTGACGAACCACAGCTCGCCATCCGCGCGGGGCGGGTCCTCGTACCCCGCCTCGTCCGGGCCGGTGCGGGTGGCGCGGGGCTCGTGGGCCCGGTGGAGCAACCGGCCGCATGGCGATTGGACACCGTCGGCACGGCGACCCTGGACAACGTGGCGCCGGTGCCCTGCCCAGAGGTGCTGGAGCCGCTCGGAGCGGGCCAGGTACGCATCGCCGTCCGCGCGGCCGGTATCAACTTCCGTGACGTCGTGGTGAGCCTGGGCATGGTCCCGGGACAGACCGGGCTGGGTGGCGAAGGTGCCGGTGTGGTGGTGGACATCGGCCCCGAAGTCACCGAAGTGGCGGTGGGAGACCGGGTCATGGGCGTCTTCGACCAGTCCTTCGGCCCTCTGACGGTCACGGACGCCCGGCTGGTTGCTCCCATCCCCACCGGCTGGAACTTCCAGCAGGCCGCCGCCGTACCGGTGGCGTTCCTCACCGCCTGGTACGGGCTCACGGACCTCGCCGGACTCCGGCCGGGCCAGTCAGTGCTGATCCATGCGGCGACGGGTGGTGTGGGGATGGCGGCGGTGCAGATCGCCCGCCATGTGCGTGCGGAGATTTACGCCACGGCGAGTCCCGGCAAGCACACCGTGCTGGAGGGCATGGGCATCGACCAGGGACACCGGGCTTCGTCACGTGATCTGGACTTCGAGTTCGCAGTACGGGAGGCCACCGGTGGCCGTGGCGTGGATGTCGTACTGAACAGCCTGGCCGGGCCCTTTGTGGACGCTTCCCTGCGGTTGCTGGCCGATGGTGGCCGGTTGCTGGAGATGGGGAAGACCGATGTCCGTGATCCGGAGCAGGTCGCGGCGGAGTTTCCCGGGGTGCGGTACGAGGCGTACGACCTGATCACGGGTGCCGGGCCGGACCGTATCGGTCGGATGCTGGGCGAACTGGGGGAGCTGTTCGCGTCCGGTGCTCTGGTGCCGCCTCCGGTGCGGGCGTGGCCGCTGAGTCGGGCGCGGGAGGCGTTGCGGTATCTGAGTCAGGCCAGGCACACCGGCAAGCTGGTGCTCGACGTCCCGGCCCCGGTGAATCCGGACGGAACGGTACTGATCACGGGCGGTACCGGCACCTTGGGCGGTCAGGTGGCAGAACACCTCGTCCGTGTCTGGGGTGTCCGGCATCTCCTGTTGGTCAGCCGCAGCGGTCCCGACGCCCTCGCAGCCAAGGAACTAGCGGTCCAGCTAGGTGAGTTGGGCGCAGAGGTGCGGATCGTCGCAGCCGATGTGGCCGACCCCGCCACCGTCGTCGATCTCATCGAGGGCATCGACCCGGCGCATCCGCTGACCGGTGTCATCCATGCCGCGGGCGTGCTGGACGACGCCGTCGTCACCTCGCAATCGCCCGAGCGGCTGGCCCGGACCTGGGCGGCCAAGGCCACCGCCGCGGCCAACCTGCACACCGCCACCGCACACCTTCCTCTGGCCATGTTCGTAATGTTCTCCTCCGCCGCCGGAGTCATGGGCAGCCCCGGGCAGGCCAACTACGCGGCGGCCAACGCCTTCTGTGACGCCCTCGCATCCCACCGCCAGGCCGCCGGACTCCCCGGCGTATCGGTGGCGTGGGGACTGTGGGCCGAGGCCAGCGGGATGACCGGCCATCTGGCCGAGGCGGACCTGGCCCGGATGTCCCGGTCCGGAATCGCCGCTATGTCCAGCGACCAAGCGCTGCACCTGCTGGACGCCGCCTGCTGGCACGGCGATCCGCAGCCTGCGGCCGTCGACCTGGACGTCCGCGCCCTGTCCGCACAGCCCGCCGACGCGCTCCCGGCCCTGCTGCGCGCTCTCACCAGCGACGCCCGCGGCGCCGCCGCACGGCGAACCGCCGCAACCGGCGCACCCGCCGCGGGGCTGGTCAGCCGACTCGTGGCACTTTCGCCGGACGAACAACACCGCGAACTGCTCCACCTGGTACGCACCCAGGCGGCCGCGGTGCTGGGGCACAGCGATACCGGGGCGGTGGCCGGTGACACCCCGTTCAAGGATCTCGGCTTCGATTCGCTGACCGCCGTCGAGCTGCGCAACCGGCTCGCCGCGACCACCGGGCTGCGGCTGCCCGCCACGTTCATCTTCCGGCATCCGACGCCCTCGGCCATCGCGGACGACCTCCGCGTACAGCTGTGCCCCGCGGTCGCGGACACGTCCGCCCCCGTCTTCGGCGAGCTGGAGAAGCTGGAGGGGGCGATGGCGCGGTTCGTCCCCGACGACGAGGTCCGCGGCAGGCTGGCGAAGCGCCTGGAGGCCCTGCTGTGGCGGCTCGGCGACACCACGCCCGAGGCCGCCGATGGTCGGACCGTGGACGACGGGGCCGTGGAAGCCGCGTCGGACGACGAACTGTTCGCGTTCATCGACCGGGAACTGCCGTCTTGATCACGAGTAGCGTGAGTGAGGACTGATGTCGGGTACGGAAGAAAAGCTCCGCCAATACCTCAAGCGGGTCACGGTGGATCTGGGGCAGGCCCGTCAGCGGGTGCGGGACATGGAGGAACGGTCCCAGGAACCGGTGGCCGTCGTGAGCATGGCCTGCCGCTATCCCGGCGGGGTGGGCTCGCCCGAGGAGTTATGGGAGCTGGTGTCCTCGGGCGGGGACGGGATCGAGGAGTTCCCCACCGACCGTGGCTGGGATCTGGAGGGCCTGTACCACCCGGACCCCGACCAGCCCGGTACCAGCTATGTCCGGCACGGTGGATTCCTGCGCGAGGCCGACCGCTTCGACGCCGAGTTCTTCGGCATCAGCCCGCGCGAGGCGCTGGCGATGGACCCACAGCAGCGGCTGCTGCTGGAAGTGGCCTGGGAACTGCTGGAACGGGCGGGCATCGACCCCACGTCGCTGAAGGGCACCCCGACCGGTGTGTACGCCGGGGTGTCCAGCCAGGACTATCTGTCCCGGATGCCCCGGATTCCCGAGGGCTTCGAGGGGTACGCCACCACCGGCAGTCTCACCAGCGTGGTGTCCGGCCGGGTGGCATACACCTTCGGGCTGGAAGGGCCCGCGGTCACGGTGGACACCGCGTGTTCGTCGTCCCTGGTGGCGATGCACCTGGCCTGCCAGGCGCTGCGCCAGGGCGAATGCGAACTGGCGCTCGCGGGCGGGGTCACCGCGCTCACGACCCCCACCGCGTTCGCCGAGTTCGCCCGGCAGCGCGGACTGGCTCCCGACGGGCGCTGCAAGTCCTTCGCGGCGGCGGCCGACGGCACCGGATTCTCCGAGGGCGTCGGGCTGGTACTGCTGGAGCGGCTGTCGGACGCGCGGCGCAACGGACACCGGGTGCTGGCGGTGATCCGTGGTTCGGCCGTCAACCAGGACGGCGCCAGCAACGGCCTGACCGCGCCCAACGACGTGGCGCAGGAGCGGGTGATCCGGCACGCCCTGGCCGGCGCACGCCTCGCCGCCGACCAGGTGGACGCGGTGGAGGCACACGGCACGGGGACCTCGCTCGGGGACCCGATCGAGGCGCACGCGCTGCTGGCCACGTACGGCCGGGACCGGACGGCCGACCGGCCGCTGTGGCTGGGCTCTCTCAAGTCGAACATCGGCCACGCCCAGGCCGCGGCGGGCGTGGCCGGGGTGATCAAGATGGTGATGGCGCTCCGGCGGGAGACGCTGCCGGTCACCCTGCACATCGACGAGCCGACGCCGCACGTGGACTGGGAGGGCGGCGGCGTACGGCTGCTGACCGAGCCGGTGGCGTGGCCGAAGGGCGAACGTCCGCGCCGCGCGGGCGTGTCCTCCTTCGGCATCAGCGGCACCAACGCCCATCTGATTCTGGAGCAGGCGCCCGAACCGTCCGAGGCGCCGCAGGCCACCGAACTCGCGGCGGGCGCGGCTGCCGACGTCACCGCGTGGGTGCTCTCCGCCCGTAGCCAGCGGGCCCTGCGGGGACAGGCGGCGGCGCTGGCGGCACGGGTGGCGGAGGACCCGCCGCTGCCCGTGGCCGATGTGGGCTGGTCGCTCGCCACCACCCGCGCGCTGTTCGGCCACCGGGCCGTGGCGTTCGGCGAGGACCGGGACGCGCTGATGGCGGCCGTCGCGGCGCTCGCCGCCGGGGAAGCGCACCCGGGCATCGTCCACCCCGGTGCCGCCGCCGTGGCGGGCGAGTCCGGGCCGGTGCTGGTGTTTCCCGGCCAGGGCTCGCAGTGGGCGGGCATGGGCGCCGGGCTGCTCGACGCCTCGCCGGTGTTCGCGGCGCGCGTGGCGGAGTGCGAGCGGGCGCTGTCGCCGTACGTCGACTGGTCGCTCACCGACGTCCTGCGCGGTGCCGGGGGCGATCTGGGCCGGGTGGATGTGGTGCAGCCCGTGCTCTGGGCGGTGATGGTCTCCCTGGCGTCGGTGTGGGCCGGGCGCGGGGTGACGCCCACCGCCGTCGTGGGCCACAGCCAGGGCGAGATCGCGGCGGCCGTGGTGGCCGGTGCGCTGTCCCTGGAGGACGGCGCCACGATCGTGGCGCTGCGCAGCCGGGCGTTGCGCCGACTGGCGGGCGGCGGGGCGATGGCGTCGCTCGGCCTGGGCCGCGAGCAGGCGGGCAAGCTGCTGGCCGACCTCGGCGACCAGGCCGCCGAGGTCGGCGTGGCTGCCGTCAACGGCCCGTTCTCCACCGTGATTTCAGGTCCCCCGCAGCAGGTGGCCGCCGCGGTGGCCGTATGCGAGGAGAACGGCGACCGGGCGCGGCTCATCGACGTGGACTACGCCTCGCACGGCCCACAGGTCGACGAGATCGCCGGTGAACTGACCGAGGCTCTGGCCGGAATCCGGCCGAGCGCGTCGAAGGTGGCGTTCTACTCCACGGTCACCGGCGGACGGATCGACACCGCCACCCTCGACAGCGGCTACTGGGTGACGAATCTGCGGGAGCCCGTACGGTTCGCCGACGCCGTCGAGGCGCTGCTGTCCGATGGCCACCGGGTGTTCGTCGAGTCCAGCACCCACCCCGTGCTGACCGTCGGCATGCAGGAGACGTTCGAGCACACGGGTGTCGAGGCCGTCACGGTGCCCACCCTGCGCCGTGACCACGGGGGCAGGGCGCAGCTGATCGCGTCCCTCGCCCAGGCGTTCACCGCCGGGGCCGACGTCGACTGGACGACCCTCCACCCGACCGGTCCGGCGGCCCCGCACACCGTCGACCTGCCCACCTACGCCTTCCAGCGGGAGCGGTACTGGCTGCCCGACTCGGTGTCCGCCGACCGCGTGGCGAGGGCGGACGAGGACGAAGACGAGGACCGGTTCTGGGCCGCGGTCGACGGCGAGGACCTGGGGGCGCTCCCCGACGCGCTGCGAATCCCCGACGACCCTGGTACGCGGTCGTCGTGGGACACGGTGCTGCCCGTGCTCTCCGAGTGGCGCCGCGGGCGGCGTGAGCGGTCCGCCGTGGACTCCTGGCGCTACCGCGTCCAGTGGCAGCCCCTCACCGATATCCCCGACCTCACCGACAACGCTCCGGACGGCACGCACACCTGGCTCGTCGTCCGCCCGGCCGACCGCGCACACGACTGGGCGAAAGTCTGCGTCGAGGCGCTCCGTGCGGGTGGCGGGCAGGTGGATGAGCTGACCGTCGCCGAGGACACCGGCCGGGCACGGCTCACGGAGCTGCTGCACGATCGGTACGCCGACGCGCCGCCACCGGCCGGAGTCCTGTCCTTGCTGGCCCTCGACGCCTCAGCACACCCCCGGCCCCACGGCGTGGCCACCGGCCTGACCGGCACGCTCACCCTGCTGCACGCACTGGTGGACGCGAATCTCGCGGCACCCCTGTGGTGCGCCACCCGCGGGGCGGTGTCCGTCGGCGACACCGACCCCGTGGCCGCTCCGGCACAGGCCCAGCTCTGGGGGCTCGGCCGGGTCGCCGCCCTTGAACACCCCACCCTGTGGGGCGGGTTGCTCGACCTCCCCGCGAGCCCCGACGCGGTGGACCCGGACCGGTTGCGGGCCCTGCTCGCCGGGGCGTCCGGCGAGGACCAGGTGGCGCTGCGCACCTCGGGCGCGTACGGGCGACGGCTGGTCCCCGCCCCCGTCGGCCGCGGCGCGCCCTCACGGACCTGGGCGCCGCGCGGCGCCGTGCTCATCACCGGAGACACCACCGGCCCGGCGGCCCACATCGCCCGATGGGCCGCGGACAGCGGCGCCCAGCGGGTGATCCTGCTGGGCCACCAGGACGATGACGGCGCCACCGCGCTGAAGGCCGAGCTGGACGCGCTCGGCGCCGATCTGACGATCGCGGACCGCGCGCTCGGCGACCGGGCGGCTGTCGTCCGTACCGTCGAGCGACTGGCGTCGGAGGGCGTACGCATCGGGACGGTCGTGCACACCACGGCCTCCGGTGCGCTGGCACCGCTGACGGAGCTGACACCGGAACGGCTGGCCCATGAGATCTCCGCTCAACTCGCCTGTTCCGAAGCGGACGTTGAGGCGTTGTGTGGTCTCGGCCCCGAGGACACCGTGATCTACTGCTCCACCGTCGCGACGGCATGGGGCAGTAAGGACCACGGCGCGTACGCCGCCGCGACCGCCCACCTCGACGCGCTCGCGCGATGCCGACAGGCAGACGGCCGGGCCACGGTTTCGATCGCCTGGGGGCTGTGGGACCTGTCGGACGGCGGCGATGCGCCGGACCCGCTGGCCCCGCACACCGAGCGTTCCCGACGTCAGGGACTCTCGCCCCTGGACCCCCGCCGGGCGCTGAACGCCCTGCGCCAGGTGCTCGACCATGACGATCCGCAGATGACGATCGCCGATGTCACATGGGAACGCTTCGCGCCCCTGTTCACCCTCGCCCGGACGAGCAGGCTGTTCGACACGGTGCCGGACGCCCGCCACGCCATCGAGGCCGCACAGGAGCCCGCCGAAGGGGAGTCCGGCCCGGACGGCGCCGTGGCGCTGCGCGAGGAGCTGGCCGCGCTGGACGAGGACGACCGGTCCGGACGGCTACTGGCCCTGGTACGCGGCCATGTGGCCGCCGTACTGCACTATCCGGCGGCGGAGGCGGTCGACCCGGGGCGGCCGTTCAAGGAACTGGGCTTCGACTCGATCGCGGCGGTGGAGCTCAGAAACCGGCTGCGTGCCGCCACCGGGCTGAGCCTGCCGACGACGGTGGTCTTCGACTATCCGACACCGGAGACCCTGGCGGGCCTTCTGCTGGCCCGGCTGGCCCCGGAGGACTCCGCCACCGCCCACCCGGGGCTCGGACATCTCGACGCGCTGGAGGCGTCGCTGGCCGCGATGGCGGCCGAAGACCCGCGGCGCACCGGGCTGGTGAACCGTCTGCAGGGCCTCCTGTGGAAGTACACGGCCACCGCGGCGGACGAGGGCGGGGCGCCGGTGGACGAGCGGGACCTCGCCGCCGCCACCGCCGACGAAGTGTTCGCCCTCATC
The DNA here is from genome assembly GCF_040629205.1 of Streptomyces sp. NPDC005962. NCBI lineage: Bacteria > Bacillati > Actinomycetota > Actinomycetes > Kitasatosporales > Streptomycetaceae > Streptomyces > Streptomyces sp. NPDC005962. The sequence goes on from NZ_JBEXVE010000051.1 coordinate 21,233, forward strand.
GACCGCGAACTGGGAACCTGAGCGGCCCGGCCCGGGAGCCCTCGCGAAGAACCCCCGTACGGTGCCGTACGGGGGTTCTTCGTATGCCCCTCAGCGAGGGTTGCGGACCTGCCGGACGGTACGGGCCAGCTCGAGCAGATCCCCCGCCACCCGCCCGGGGTGCTGCGCGTGCAGGTCGTGCTCCGAGTCCAGGTATGCGCGCATGGTCGCCCCGCGCAGCGTGGCCGTGGTGGCCTCGACGCGTGAGCGGATGCGGTCCGCCCACGGCCGGTCCGCGCCCTTGGGGATGGCGGGCATCAGCAGGGTGGGCACCGAAATGGCGGAGTAGAAGGGGCTCGGCGGCTCGTCCCAGATGCTGCGCAGCATCGATGTGTGCTGTTCGAGGGACATGCGCCGGGACAGCGAACCGTCCGGGTTCTCCCGCATGGTGGCCACGGCCGCTTCGATCGCCGCCGGCGACCAGTCGGGATGAATGTCCCGGAAGTAGTCGCTCACGCTCTGCACCGTGGCGCCGTCCAGCGCGGGCGGGCGCAGCGCGCCGCGGAACGCCTCCCACGACGGGAAGGCCTTGGCGGGTTCGAGCCAGCCGCCGTCGACCAGGGCCAGCCCCGCCACCAGCTCGGGGTGTTCGGCGGTCAGCCGCACCGATACGTTGCCGCCGTAGGAGTGCCCGGCCACCACCACTTGGGACAGCCCGAGGGCGGCGCAGGCCGCCACCAGGTCCGCGACGGCAGTCGGCGTGTCGTACCCCTTCTCCGGGGTGTCGGACTCGCCGTGGCCGCGCAGGTCGGCCGCGTACACCGGATGGCCCGCGGCGGCCAGATGGTCGGCGACCTCGTCCCACATACGGGCGTTCGAGGCCATGCCATGCACCAGCAGGAATACGGGGGATGCGGTTCCAGGCCGGTGTCGGAAATGTAATTTCACATCGTCGGTTACGGGCACGGAAAGATCCATACGCAAATTCTAGCCGGATCGCGGTGGGCGCTTCGAGAACTGTGGTGGTGTAAGTATCCGCGCGTTAGCGGCACTTAAGGATTCCTTTTGCGTACGCCTTACCTACGCCGAGATGCCGGGCGGGAAGGGATGGTCCCCTCCCGCCCGGCGTCGGCGTAGCGCTGCGCGCTATGCCGTGGCGCCGTCCCCGCTGCTGAGCGCCGCGTACGCCTCGGCGAGATAGTGGCCGAGGCGGGCCGGGGTGGGATATTCGAGAATGGCGACGAGAGGGATTTCCACGTCGGTCAGCGTCATGAGATTGCGGGTGAGTTCGAGCGCGGTCAGCGACGTGAGCCCGTTTTCCAGGAAATTGCTGTCGTCGTCGATGGGGGTGGGGGAGAGGACGTCGGCGAGCTGCGCCCGTACGGTTTCCCGCAGGATGTCCTCGCGCTCTTCCGCCGTGGCGATGGCCAGCGCCTGGTGCAGGGCAGCGCCGTCGAGATGGGTCTCGTTCTGTTCCGTGTGCATCGCGGGTCCGTTCGGTTGGGGGTCGTGGGAATCGCCGTGGGCGTTGCCATTGACCGCGGTGAATGCGTTCATCGTTTCTCCCGCCTGGTGGGTGCTTCGTCGATGTCCGCGATGACTACGGACAGCGCGTCCTCCAGGACCGCCTGCCGCAACAGGGCGGCCGCCGATCGTGGGGACAGTGCGGACGTTCGCGTGCTCCGTCGCCGCTCGGCGGAGCCGGTGGCCGTGTCGACGCCGTTGACGCTGTTCACGCCGTCGTTGACGTCGTTGGCGTCGATGGCGCCCCAGCACACCGAGGTCGCCGGGACGCCCCGCGCGCGGCACTCCTGCGCGAGCGCCTGGAGATAGGCGTGGGCCGGAGCCTGGTTGCCGAGCCCCGGGCCTGGCCGCACACCCACGGCCGAGGAACTGAGCACGAAAGCCGACAGGTCGCTCTTCAGGCTGAGGGCGTACAGATTCCTCGCCGCCGCCACCGCCGTCGGCCACCCGCGCTCGATCCGCGCCGCGTCCAGCGGCCCGGTCTCGTGGGGCGGCGGCACCGCGAGATGCAGCACCGCGGTCAGCGGCGCGTCGGCCGGGAGACCGGCCACGGCCGCGGCGAGCGCGTCCGGATCGGCCGGGTCGACGGTGGCGACGGACACCTGTGCGCCCGAGGTGGCCAGTGCGGCGAGCAGGTCGTCGTCCGGGGGCGTGGTGTCGAGGAGGAGCAGCCGGTCCGCGCCCGCCCCGGCCACCCACCGGGCGGTGTGCGCGCCCAGGGCGGTGGCCGCCCCTGTGATCAGCACCGTGCCGCGCGCCGTCCAGCCCCCCGCCGTGGTTCGCCCGGGTGCGTCCGGCCCGGGTGCGTACAGCCGAGGTACGCCGCCCTGCCCCAGTACGTCCAGCCGGGGTGTGTCCCGCACCAGACGGCGTGTGAAGCAGCAGTCGGCGCGTACGGCCACCTCGCCCTCGCCGTGGAGGCCCGCCAGGACACCCGCCAGCCGCCGTCCGGCCCGCCCGTCGAACCGGTCCGGCAGATCGACCAGACCACCCCAGCACCGCGGGTGTTCCACCGCGAGGGCGCGGCCCAGACCCCAGAGCTGGGCCTGCTCCGGGCGGGTCACCGGGTCCCCGCGATCGACGCCGACCGCGCCACGGGTGGCCACCCACACCGGCGCCTCGATCCCGGCCCGCTCCACCGCCTCGACCAGCAGGAGGGCCGGAGCGAGCGCCGCGCTTCGGCCGTCGTCGGCCGGAGGCCGCGTCTCGTCCAACGCCGACAGCGAGAGCACCCCCGCGACGAACCGTCCGGTGGCGGCGTCGGATATCCGTGTCGCGAGGGCGCGGACCGACGGGCCCTCGTGACCGAGTACGACGACGTCGGCGCCATGTTCGCGCAGCGCGGCGACAACGGCGTCGGCGGGCGGGCCGCCCGCCGCTACGACCAGCCACGTGCCGGACAGCCGTGGCGCCACCACCTCGGCCATGGCCTGCCAGGCGATCCGGTGCCGCCACTGCCGCTGCCGCCGCCAGGTGGCCAGCGCGGGCAGGATCTCCGCCAGCGGGCCCTGCCGCTCCGCCGGGACACCGAGGGTCCGGGTGAGGGCCGCGACGTCCGTGTGCTCCACCGCGTCCCAGAACTCGGTGTCCACCCATGTCTCGGTCACCGGCGCGGCATCGGCCCGGGACTCGTTCTCCAGCCAGAACCGCTGCCGGTGGAAGGCGTAGGTGGGCAGCGGGACCGTACGCGGTGGGGTGCCACCGCCGAAGAGGGCGGCCCAGCCGACGGTGGTGCCCGTGGTGTGCAGCCGCGCCAGCGCGTACATCAGCTCGCGCACCTCGGACCGTTCGCCGTCGCCACCGAAGGGCGAGAGCACCAGAGGCGCCGCCCCGTCCGGCAGACCACGCCCGGGCCCCAGCTCCCAGATCACACCGGCCTCACCCGGGTTCAGGACCCCGGGTCGCGACGCGGCCGGGTCGCGACCGCACCAGTAGCCGGGTGTGCTGATCCGCTCGTCGACGGGCAGGCCGCTGCGGCCGTCGAGGACCGGGATCGCCGGGCGACGGAGGGATGCCGCGCCGATGGCCCGGGGGAGCGCGCCGGGACCGGCCGCGACGAGGCGGCAGGCGTCGGCCAGGTCGAGGACACCGGCTACGTGCGCAGCGGCGATCTCACCGACGGACGTACCGGCCACCGCGTCGGGCCGTACCCCGGCCGCGTCCAGCAGCCGGACCAGCGCGATGTGCAGCGCGAACAGCCCGGCCTCCGAGCCCGGCGGCGGACGTTCCCCCGCCATCCCCAGCAGCGCGCACACCTCGTCGAAGGCGGTGGCGAACACCGGGAACCGGTCGTACAGTTCGCGGCCCGCCGCCGGATACCGGCCGCCGTCCTCGCCATCGAACAGGAACACCGTCCTTCGCGGCGAGGCCACCGCCCCGACGGTACGCACCACGCCCGGGCCGACCACGGACGGATGCGGCTCACCGGCCGCCAGCGCCTCCAGCCCGGCCCGCAACTCGTCCTGCCCCTCGCCGACCACGACGGCCCGGTGGTCGAAAACCGACCGCGTCGTCACCAGCGACCACGCCACATCGCGGGGTGAAACACCCGCGTCCGCGACCACCTGGGCGGCCAGCGCCCGCGCCTGGCCCCGTAACGCCGCCGCATGACGCGCGGACAGCACCCAGGGCACCACTCCGGCGCGCGGAACATCATCGGAAACCGGCGAGGGCGCCTGCTCCAGGATGAGATGGGCGTTGGTGCCGCTCGCGCTGAACGAGGACACCCCGGCGCGCCGCGGGCCCTCGTCGCGCACCGGCCACGCCGTCCGCTCGGTGAGCAGCCGCACCGCGCCCGTACGCCAGTTCACCAGCCGGGTCGGCCGTTCGATGTGCAGGGAGCGCGGCAGCACCCCGTGCCGCATGGCCATCACCATCTTGACGACACCGGCCAGCCCGGCGGCGGCCTGCGTGTGCCCGATGTTCGACTTCACCGACCCCAGCAACAGGGGCCGGTCGGCCGGTCGCTCCTGACCGTACGTGGCCAGCAGCGCCTGCACCTCGATGGAATCGCCGAACGCGGTGCCGGTGCCATGTGCCTCCACCGCGTCCACCTCGGCCACCGACAGCCCGGCGTTCGCCAGCGCGTCCCGGATCAGCTGCTGCTGGGCCGGGCCGTTCGGCGCGGCCATCCCCGTACTGGCACCGTCCTGGTTGATCGCCGAACCGCGGAGCACCGCCAGCACCTGATGGCCGTGGCGCCGCGCGTCGGACAGCCGCTCCAGCAGCACCAGACCGGCGCCCTCCCCGTACACCATGCCGTCGGCCGCGTCCGCGAAGGACTTGCACCGCGCGTCGGGGGCGAGCTGATGCTGACCGGAGGCCGCCTGGAACACGCTCGGGGTGTACATGAGAGCGGCGCCACCGGCCAGCGCCAGGTCACATTCCCGCTGCCTCAGGGACCGCGTGGCCAGATGGATTGCCACCAGCGACGACGAACACGCCGTGTCCAGAGTGACGGCCGCGCTCCGCAACCCCAGCGTGAACGCGATCCGGCCCGACGCCACGCTTCCGGCGCTGCCGTTCCCCACATGCCCCAGCAGGTCTTCGGGGATCTCGCTCAGCCGTGCGGCGTAGTCGTGGTACATCACCCCCGTGTACACGGCGGTGGAACTGCCGCGCAGGGACTGCGGATCGATGCCCGCGCTCTCCGTGGCCTCCCAGGCCAGCTCCAGCAGCATCCGCTGCTGCGGCTCGATGGCCGCGGCCTCACGAGGGCCGATGTCGAAGAACTCCGCGTCGAACGCGCCCGCGTCATAGATGAAGCCACCCGCGCGGACGAACGAGGTGTCGCGGTGGCCCGGACCCGGATGGAGGAGCCGCTCCAGATCCCATCCGCGGTCGGTGGGCACGCCGGAGACGGCGTCCCGTTCACCGGCCACCAGATCCCACAGCTGCTCCGGTGAGCGGACGCCACCGGGAAAGCGGCAGGCCATGCCGACGATCGCGATCGGGTCGTCCCGCTCCTCCGACCGCAGATCCCCCTCCGACCGGAGATCCTGCTCCCGCCGCAGTTCCCGCAGCTGCCGTCGGGCCTCGTGCAGCTCGGCCGTGGTCCACTTGAGGTAGTCGACGAGCTTTTCCTCGTTCGTCATGACAGTCGCCCGGCCACCGTGCTGCGCGGATTAAGATCCACCAGGGCGAGTTCGTCGGGGCGCAGCGGTGGCGCGGTGAGTTCGGGCAGCGGCCGGTCCCGCTGCATCAGCGACAGGAAGCGGCTGGACGCCAGCTCCGACTGCGGGGCGGTCAGGCTGATCACATCCGTCACCACGTCACACACCGCGGAGGCGCGGATCGCCCGGTCGGAGATGAGGTCGGAGAAGCGCTGCCGCGCCACCGCCCCACCGGTCAGCCGCGGATCTGTCACATTCGTACGGCAGTTGACGTAGTCGACATCCTTGGACGCAGCCATGATCCACGGGTCGTCCACTACGGCGCTGATGGCCTGCTGCACCTGCCGGGTGCGCGCCGGGTCGTAGCCGGACCGCCCGAGCTCCGCGTCGAGCGCGGCGGCGCTGCGTGCGGCGGCGCTCATCCCATGGCCGTAGATCGGGTTGAAGGCGGCCAGCGCGTCCCCGAGGACGAGCAGCCCCTCCGGCCAGGTGTCCAGCCGTTCCGGATACAACCGGCGGTTGGCGCCGACCCGGGAGACCGCCACCGACGTCAGCGGCTCGGCCAGGGCGATGAGATCGGCGACGAGCGGATGGCGCAGGGTCTGGGCGTACGGCAGGAAGTCGTCGTCATGCGTGGGCAGCCCGGCGCCACGGGTGCAGGACAGGGTCACCATCCAGGTGCCGTCCTCCTGCGGATACACCACGCCGAACCGGCCGGGCTCGCGCACCCGGTGGTCCGCGGCCACGTTGACGGCCGGAAATCCGGAGGTCGCGCCCGGCGGCGCCCGGAACACCCGGGTGGCATACGCGATGCCCGCGTCGACGATGTCCTCCTCGACCGGGGGCAGTTGCAGCGACGACAGCCAGTGCCGGAGCCGCGAGCCGCGCCCCGAGGCGTCGACCACCACATCCGCTTCGAGGGTTTCGAGCGCCCCGGTGTCCATGTCCCGCACCCGCACCCCGGCGACCCGCTTGCCGTCTCCGGCGAGGTCGAGGATCTCGGCGCGCGACTGTACGGAAATCCGCCCGGCCGCCAGGATCTGGTCGCGGACGATCCAGTCCAGGAACGGCCGGGTGCACATGATGGCGTATTGCCGCGGCGGGAAGCGGTGCTGCCAGCCGTGCGAGGTCAGCGTCACCAGGTCCTCGTGGAATCCGATGCGGCGGGCGCCCGCGTCCAGCAGCCGGTCGATCGTGCCCGGCAGCAGTTCGTCGACGATACGGGCGCCACTCGACCACAGCACATGGACATGGCGCGCCTGGGGCGAGCCCTTGCGATGATGGGGTCCGTCGGGCAGCACATCGCGCTCCACGACGGTGACGCTCTCCAGATGGCGGGCGAGCACATGGGCGGCCAACATCCCCGCCCAGCCGCCGCCCAGGACAATTCCGCGCTTCGGTTCGGTCATGGTTCTGCTCTCGTCCCTTTCACCACTTACATCGGACTGGGGCTGCCCTTGGCCCGGACCATCCGAGCGAGGTTCTGGGTGACGGCCATGAAGTGTGCGACGCCGGTGAGCTCGGGGCCGTCACCCACTTTGGTGTCCGTGATGCCCCAGAACGCCTGGGCGTGATGGACCAGACCGTCATCACCGAGCTCAATGACACCGATGATGCTGAAGGTCAGTTTCGTCGGCACGTAGACCGTGACCGTGGTCGGCACCGCCGCCCGCCGGCCGTCCATCGAGGTGACCGGGCGGCCCGGCGTCTCGTGCACCCGGCATTCGATGGACCACGCGATGTGTTCGCGGAGCGCGTCCTTTCCGATCAGCGGCGGAGCGCCGACCGGGTCCTCGAAGACGATGTCATCCGAGAACAGCGCGAGTACGTCCTCCACGTCACCGGCATTCATGCGCCGGGCGTACTCCACTGCCATCTTCTTGAGGGTCGCCTCATCGGCCATGAACGCCTCCTGTACCGTTCCGCGATCGCGGCTCGTCACCCGGGATGCCGATGTCGGACCTCCCCCAGAACTTCTGCAGCTCCTGGATGAGGCCACCGGCCCCCGTGCGCACCATCAGCACGTAGTCCCAGGTGATGCGGGCGTCCTCGGGCGTGTCGGGCGCCGTCAGCCAGCCACGTTCGGCGAACCCGGGCCCCTTGGGGAGATAGCCCATGGTGGCGGTGACGGGCACCAGGACACGTACGCCGTCCTGCCCCGCGACCGGCTCGCCGGGAACCTCGGCGATGCCCGCCGCGGCCAGTTCCTCGAAGTGCGCCCGCAGCGCGGCCCGCCCGCTGAGCGGGCCCGAGCCGACCGGGTCCTCGAAGGTGACCTCGTCCGCGTAGAGCTCCAGGATGCCGTCCACGTCCGCGGCGTTCAGCCGACGGCTGTGTTCGAGGATGAGCTTCTTCCTGCTTCGTTCGTCAATCAACGTGTGCTCCCATATGCGCTCCGTCGCTTTCCGTCGATTCCGTTGTCTCCGTCGTTTCCGCGCGGCCCAGGTCCCGGTCGATGAACTGGAAGATCTCGTCGGCGCTGGCGTCCTGGATGCGGCCGGTCACCGCGGCGGTCTCCGCGGTGCTCTCGGCGGTGCTCTCCGCCGGGGCCGCTGGGGCCGCCGGGGTCGCCGGGTCGTCGTGCAGGGCGTCCAGCTTCGACAACGTGCTCCGCAGGCGCTTGCGGAGCGCGTCCCAGGCGGCCTCGTCCCGGGCGGCGGTGAGCAGCGTGCCCTCCATCCGCTCCAGCTCGCCCAGCACCGGGGTGAGCGGGTCCACGTCCCCGGGAGCCAGCTCGGTGTGGAGATGCGCGGCGAGCGCGGCCGGGTTGGGCTGGTCGAAGATGAGGGTGGTGGCCAGCCGCAGTCCGGTGACGGCGGTCAGTCGGTTCCGCAGCTCGATCGCGGTCAGCGAGTCGAAGCCCAGGTCCAGGAAGCCACGTTCGGCCGGGATGCGGCCGGTGTCCGAGTGGCCGAGCGCGGCCGCGGCATGGGTGAGCACCAGATGGAGCAGCACCCGGTGCTGCTCGTCCCGGGGAAGCGCCGCAAGGTGCCCGGCCCAGTCGGCGTGCGCCCGGCCGGTGGCGGCGGTGCGCCGCGCCGGACCGCCGCCGGTGAGCGCCCGCAGCGGGGCGGGCAGGGTGAGCGCGGGCTGCCCGGCCAGCGCCCGTACGTCCAGATCGATGGCGACGAGATGTGGCGTGCCGTGCCGGACGGCGGTGTCCAGCAGCCCCAACGCCCGTTCACCGGACATCGCGCCGATGCCCGAGCGGGCCATCCGGGCCCGGTCCGCCTCGTCCAGGTGTCCGGTCATGCCACTGGCGTCGGCCCACAGGCCCCAGGCCACCGACACTCCCGGCAGGCCGAGGGCGCGGCGGTGGGCGGCCAGGGCATCGCAGAACGCGTTCGACGCGGCGTAGTTGGACTGCCCCGACGACCCCAGGACGGCCGCCGTCGAGGAGAACATCACGAACAGGGCCAGCGGCAGATCCGCCGTCGCCGTGTGCAGATGCGCAGCGGCCGCGGCCTTCGGGTCCCACACTCGGGCCAGCCGCTCCGGAGTCTGGGAGGTGAGGACGGCGTCGTCCAGCACACCGGCGGCGTGGACGACACCGGTCAGCGGATGTGCTGGGTCGACCCCGGCGACCAGATCCGCCACCTCCGTCGGATCGGTGACATCGACGGCACAGATCCGCACCTGGGTGCCCAACGCACCCAGCCGCTCGGCCAGTTCGGGGGCGCCGGGAGCGCGCGGGCCACTTCGGCTGGCGAGCAGCAGATGCTTGACGCCCCAGGCGCGCACCAGGTGTTCGGCGACCAGGCCGCCCAGCGTGCCCGTCCCGCCGGTGATCAGTACGGTGCCGTCCGGGTCGAGGACATCGCCACCGGGCGCTTCCGCGGTGTCCGCCGGGAGGGCGCCACCGGCACCTGCGCGCCTCAGCCGGGGCACCAGGACGCGTCCCGCACGCACCGCCACCTGCGGTTCATGCAGGTCCACCGCGTGGACGACCGCCTGCGCGGCGATGCCGCCATCTGTGCCGGGGTCGAGGTCGAGCAGGACGAACCGTTCGGGGTTCTCCGACTGGGCGCTGCGGATCAGCCCCCACGCCCCGGCCCCGACCCCATCCACCGTGCTGTCGCCGGAGTCGGCCATGGCCACCGCGCCGCGCGTGACCACCACCAGCCGGGCATCGGCCAGCGCGGCCCGCCCCAGCCACCCCTGCACCAGCCCCAGCAGCCCGTCCGCCACCCGCAACCCCTCGCGGGCATCGACGACGTCCCCGGACGCGTGACAGGACGTCAGAACGATCGAAGGAGCGGGCGCACCCGATTCGATCGCCGCGATCAGAGCCTCCAGATCCGGGTAGCGCACGACATCCCGGCCCGTGCCGTCCTCCGTCGCCTCGGCCACCTCCGCCACCTCCGCCACCTCGGCCACCTCGGCCACCGAGACCGCCAGGCCCAGTGGATCGTCGCCCAGCACCACCCAGCCGCCGTCACCCACCACCGACCGCGCCGACGGCGCGGTGGCAGCCACCGGCAGCGGGGTCCAGCCCAGCGTGAACAGCCCGTCCACGCCGCGCCCGGCCGTGGCCTCCCGTAGCCCGTCGGCCCCGGCCGGGCGGGTGACCAGCGAGTCCACCGTCAGCACCGGTGCACCCACCGTGTCGGCCACCGTCATCCGCAGCGCCTGCCGCTCCTCGTCGCGGGCCAGCCGGACCCGCACACTGGTCGCCTCGGAGGCCCAGAGGGACACGCCCTTCCACGCGAACGGCAGCCGCACCCGGTCGTCGTCCTCCTGTCCCTCCGGCCGGTCCATGAGCAGCGACGGATGCAGCGCCGCGTCCAGCAGCGCCGGGTGGATGCCGAACCCGCTCCGGTCCCCGGCGGCATCGGGCAGGGCCACCTCGGCGAGGACGTCCGCGCCGTGCCGCCAGGCGGCGGTCAGGCCCTGGAACGCCGGTCCGTACCCGTAACCGGCCGCTTCCACCTGCTCGTAGAACCCATCGATATCCAGCGGCTCCGCGTCCGCCGGAGGCCATACGTCACCCAGCCCCTCCGCCTGACCGGGGGCGGCGGCGGGCGGGGCCAGCACACCCGTCGCGTGGCACATCCACTCCGCGTCCGCGCCGAAATCCCCGGTGTCCTCGGGGCATGTGTACACGGCCACCTCACGCCGCCCGTCGTCCGCCACGGAGCCCACCACCAGCTGTACCCGCAACCCGCCGGACGCTGGCAGCACCAGCGGCCGCTGCAGGGCCAGTTCCTCCACGCCACCGCAGCCCACCTCGTCGGCCGCCCGCAGGGCCCACTCCACCAGCACCGCACCCGGCGCCAGAACCGCACCCGCCACCACATGCTCACCGAGCCATGGGTGGGTCCGCGCCGACAGCCGACCGGTCAGCAGACGCGCGGTGCCGTCGGCCAGCTCCACCGCCGCGCCCAGCAGCGGATGGCCCGCCGACACCAGCCCGAGACCGGCCGGATCGCCACCGGGCCCGGACTCGCCGTCGATCCAGTAGCGCTCGCGCTGGAAGGCGTACGTCGGCAGGTCGACGACGCGGGGCGCCGGGTCGGTGGGGAACCAGCGGGACCAGTCCACCTCGACCCCCGCCGTGAAGGCCTGGGCCACCGACCGCGCCAGCTGCGCCGTTCCGCCGTGGTCACGGCGCAGCGTGGGCACCGTGACGGCCCCGACGCCCGCTTCCTCGAACGTTTCCTGCATGCCGATAGTGAGTACGGGGTGGGTGCTGGCCTCGATGAACACGCGGTGGCCGTCGTCCAGGAGGGCCCGTACGGCGTCGGCGAACCGCACCCGCTCGCGCAGATTCGCCACCCAGTAGCCGGAGTCGAGCTCGGCGGTGTCCAACCGGCCACCGGTGACCGTCGAATAGAACGCTACCCCGGACCGCACCGGCTTGACCCCGGCCAGGACGTCGGTCAGTTCGTCGGTGATCTCGTCGATCTGGGGGCCGTGTGAGGCGTAGTCCACGTCGATGAGCCGGGCCCGGCCGCCTGCCTCCTGGCATGCTGTCACCGCGTGCGCCACGTGCTCGGGGGGTCCGGATACGACGACGGACGCGGGTCCGTTGACGGCGGCCACGCCGACGCCCTCGGCCCGGGTGCCCAGGTCGGTCAGGAAGTCTTCGGCCTGGTGCTGGCTCATCGCGAGGGAGGCCATGGCGCCGCCGCCCGCGAGTTTGCGCAGGGCCTGGCTGCGCAGCGCCACGATCCTGGCGCCTTCGTCCAGCGACAACGCACTGGCCACCACGGCCGCTGCGATCTCTCCCTGGCTGTGGCCGACCACGGCCGCCGGGACCACGCCGCAGTCGGCCCAGACGGCAGCGAGGGACACCATGACGGCCCACAGGACAGGCTGTACGACATCGACGCGGCCGAGGTCGGCGGAGTCGGGTCCGCCGCGCAGCACATCAGCGAGGGACCAGTCGACGTAGGGGGCGAGGGCTTGTTCGCATTCGGCCACGCGGGCGGCGAACACGGGTGAGTCGTCCAGCAGGGCGGCGCCCATCCCGGCCCACTGCGAACCCTGCCCCGGGAATACCAGCACCGGGCCCGCGCCACCAGCGCCGAGACCCCCCACGGCCGCAGCACCGCCCGGCTCGACTACCGAGGGATGGCTGTCACCGGCGGCCAGGGCCGTGAGCCCTGCCATCAGCTCGTCGCGATCCTCGCCCACGACCACCGCGCGGTGGTCGAACACCGAGCGGGTGTGGATCAGCGACCAGCCCACCTCGGCAGCCGATACGCCCTCGTCGGCTGCCACCCACTCCGCGAGCGCCCGCGCCTGGCCCCGTAACGCCTGGTCGCTGCGTGCCGACACCACCCACGGCACGACACCTCCCGCCCCGGACCCGGCAACCGACGGTGCGGACTCCGCCGCGTCCGGGGCCTCCTCCAGGATCAGATGGGCGTTGGTGCCGCTGATCCCGAAGGAGGACACCCCCGCGCGGCGTGGCCGGTCGTCTGTCACCCACCTGACCTGTTCGGTCAGCAGCCGCACCTCACCGGCGGTCCAGTCCACATGCGGGGTCGGTTCGTCGATGTGCAGCGAGGCGGGCAGCAGCTCATGCCGCATCGCCATCACCATCTTGATGACACTGGCCACCCCGGCGGCGGCCTGGGTGTGCCCGAGGTTCGACTTCACCGAGCCGAGCCACAGCGGCCGCCCGTCCGGCCGGTCCTGCCCATACGTGGCCAGCAACGCCTGGGCCTCGATCGGGTCGCCGAGCGTCGTACCGGTGCCATGTGCCTCCACGACGTCCACCTCGCGGGGCGCCAGCCGGGCGTTGGCGAGCGCCTGCCGGATCACCCGCTGCTGCGACGGCCCGTTCGGCGCGGTCAGCCCATTGCTCGCCCCGTCCTGGTTGACCGCCGAACCACGGATCACCGCGAGCACCCGGTGGCCGTTGCGCCGCGCGTCCGACAGTCGTTCCAACAGCACCAGTCCGACGCCCTCGGAGAAGCCGGTGCCGTCCGCCGCCGCCGCGAACGCCTTGCACCGTCCGTCCGGCGACAGCGCGCGCTGACGGGAGAACTCGGTGAAGCCACCCGGCGTCGCCATCACCGTCACCCCGCCAGCCAGCGCGAGAGTGCATTCGCCCTGCCGCAGCGCTTGCGCCGCCATATGCGTCGCCACCAGCGACGACGAACACGCGGTGTCCACCGTCACCGCCGGCCCCTCCAGGCCGAAGGAGTACGACACCCGCCCCGACACCACACTGCCGAGGTTCCCGGTGGCGACATAGCCCGCCGAGTCGCCGGTCGTCTGTCCGATGAGCGACAGATAGTGGTACGAGTCCACCCCCGCGAACACCCCGGTGTCGCTCCCGCTCAGCGCGTCGCGCCCGAGACCGGCGCGCTCGAACGCCTCCCACGCCGTCTCCAGCAGCAGCCGCTGCTGCGGGTCCATCGCCGCGGCCTCGCGCGGGCTGATGCCGAAGAAGTCGGCGTCGAAATCGGCCACCTCGCGGAGGAAGCCGCCCTCGCGGGCGTTGCTCGTCCCGGCGCGCTCGGGATCGGGGTCGTAGAGGCCGTCCAGGTCCCAGCCGCGGTCCTCGGGAAAGGAGGAGATGACGTCCGTCCCCTCGCTCACCACCCGCCACAGATCCTCCGCAGACGCCACGTCACCGGGGAAGTGGCAGGCCATCCCGATGATGGCGATGGGCTCCCGGGCCCGCTCATCGGCCTCGCGCAACTGCCGTTTGGCCAGGCGCAGATCGGCCGTCGCCCGCTTCAGATAGCTGCGGAGCTTCTCGTCGTCCGTCATGTCACATCAACCCGATCGTCACGGCCGTCTGGATTCATCGGAAGGCGGGGGAAGGTCGGCGGAGCTCAGCGGAGACTGTCGTCGGCGGGGACGTTCAGTTCGCTGTCGAGCACCTGGAACAGCTCCTCGTCGGTGGCCGACTCCAGATCGTCCCCGGCGGGCTCCTCCCCGGTGTCGCCGTCCACCCTGCGCAGCAACTCCCGCAGCCGCTCCGCGATCCGCGTCCGCTGCTCCCGGTCGTCGGCCACCGCGTCCAGGGCCGCGCCGATGGCGTCCAGATCGGCGAGCAGGGAACCGGTACGAGCCGCCCCGGCCGGGGCCAGCAGCTCGTCCAGGAGCCGGACGACCGCGGTGGGTGTGGGGTGGTCGAAGACCAGAGTGGCGGGCAGCCGCAGCCCGGTGGCGGCGCTGAGCCGGTTCCGCAGCTCGACGGCGGTCAGGGAGTCGAAGCCGAGTTCCCGGAAGTTCTGCGCGGGGTGGATGGACTCCGCCGCGTCGTGGCCCAGCACGGTCGCGGTATGGCCGCGCACCAGTTTGAGGAGCGCCTGCTGCCGGTCCTCCGCGGAGAGCGCCGCGAGCGACTGCGCCGGGTCCGTGGCGGACACCCCGGCCGCCGTGGCGGCCGCCTGCGGAGCGCCACCGCGCACGAGGGTACGGAAGAGGGCCGGTGGTTCGGTGTCCCGGGCCTGACGGCGCATGACGGCCAAATCCAGGCGGATGGGCGCCAGCGTGGGCAGACCACTGGCGAGGGCGGTGTCGAGCAGCGCGAGCCCCTGCTCGGTCTCCAGCCCCACGATGCCCGCCCGCGCCAGCCGGGCCCGGTCGGCGTCGGTCATGTCCCCGGTCATCCCGGTCGCCTGCTCCCAATAGCCCCAGGCCAGGGAGGTCGCGGGCAGGCCCTGGGCGTGGCGGCGCTGGGCGAGGGCGTCCAGGAAGGCGTTGGCGGCCGCGTAGTTGCCCTGCCCCACGGCGCCGAGCAGCCCGGCGGCCGCGGAGAACAGCACGAACGCCGAAAGTCCCAGGTCCCGGGTCAGCTCATGCAGATTCCACGCCGCGTCCGCCTTCGCCCGCAGGACATCGTCCACCTGAGCGGGCGTCAGCGCCTCGACCGTGGCATCGCGCAGCAGCCCGGCCGCGTGGACCACGGCGGTGAGCCGATGACGCTCGGGAAGAGACGCCAGCAGCGTGGCGAGGGCCGCCCGGTCCGCGGTATCACATGCGGCGACGGTGACGTGTGCGCCCAGTGCGGCCAGCTCGGCCGCCAGCTCGGGGGCGCCCGGTGCGTCCAGCCCCCGGCGACTGACCAGCAGCAGCCTCCGTACGCCGTGGCGGGCCACCAGATGGCGGGCGGTGGCGGCCCCCAGGGTGCCGGTGCCGCCGGTGATCAGGACGGTGCCCTCCGGGTCGAGTGCCTGGGGAATCGTCAGGACGATCTTGCCGATGTGGCGGGCCTGGCTGAAGTGGCGGAACGCCTCGGGAGCCCGGCGGATGTCCCACACCGTGGTCGGCAGGGGGCGCAGTGTCCCGTCCTCGAACAGCACCGACAGCTCGGCCAGCATCCGCTGGATACGGTCCGGACCGGCACCGCTGACGAGGTCGAACGCACGGTAGACGACTCCGTCGTACTGGGCGGCGACCTGGGCGGGGTCGCGGATGTCGGTCCTGCCCATGTCGATGAAGCGACCGCCGGGCGCCAGCAGCCGCAGCGACGCGTCCACGAAGTCACCTGCCAGCGAATTGAGCACCACATCCACGGCTCCGGCAGACCCGGCCGACCCGCTGGCCTCCCGGACACGGTCCTCGAAGTCGAGTGCGCGGGAGGAGGCGATGTGGCGGTCGTCGAAGCCACGGGCCCGCAGTGCGTGCCACTTGCCGGGGCTCGCGGTGGCGAACACCTCGGCCCCCCAGTGCCGGGCCAGCTGCACGGCGGCCAGACCGACGCCGCCCGTGGCCGCGTGCAGCAGCAGCTTCTCCCCCGAGCGCAGCCCCGCGAGATCGGCCAGCCCGTAGTACGCGGTGAGAAAGGCCGACGGAATGGTCGCCGCCTGCGCGTACGACCAGCCGTCCGGCATCCGGGTGATCAGCCGGTGGTCGGTGACGACCAGCGGCCCGGTTCCGTTGAACAGGCCCATGACCCGGTCGCCCACCGCGAACCGGCCGGTGTCCGGGCCCACTTCGACCACCACCCCCGCGCCGTCGCCACCGAGCGGCCGAGGGTCCTCCACCATGCCCAGCGCCACCACGACGTCATGGAAATTCACCCCGCCCGCGTGCAGCGCCACCCGCACCTCGCCGGGCCCCAGCGGGCGCGTGTTGTCCGGGCAGTCGACCAGGGCGAGATGGTCCAGGCTGCCGCGCCCGCTGAGCCCCAGCCGCCACGCCGCCGGGCCATCGGGCGGGGTGAGCCGCTTGGTGGCGTCGTCATGGACCAGCCGGGCCACATATGCCTGGCCACCGCGCAGCGCGACCTGCGGCTCGCCCGACGCGACCGCGCCCGCCACAGCCCGCGCCGAAAGCTCATGCTCGTCCACGTCGAGCAGCACCAGACGGCCCGGGTTCTCCGACTGGGCGCTGCGCACCAGACCCCAGGCGGCGGAGGCGGGCAGGTCGCGGATGTCGTCATGGCTCTGCGTGGCCACCGCGCGCCGGGTGACGACGGCCAGCCGGGAGCCGGGGAACTCGGGTGTGGCGAGGAAGATTTGGAGCAGCGAGAGCACTTCCGTGCTGATGCGATGCGTGTGCTCGACCGGGTCGGCGTCCGGGGGAGTGGCGACGGTGGCGAACACGACGTCGGGCGCCGGTGCGCCATCCGCCGTGGCCGCCCGTACGGCGTCGAGCCCGGGATGACGAACGGCGTCGGGCAGGGCGTCGGCCAGCGGTTCCGAGCCGGTCCCGAGGACGGCCGTACGAAGCACCGGCCCGCCTTCGGATAGCGGCAACGGCGCCCAGCCGAGCTGGAACAGCGCGTTGCGGCTCGCGGCACGGGCCCGGCCGAGCTGTCCGTCCTCCGGTACGGGCCGCAGAATCAGGTCGTCCACGGTCACCACCGGTGTGCCGACCAGATCGCAGACCCGCAGCGCGAGCCGGTCCGCCCCGGTCGGGGTGATGCGCACCCGCAGGGCGTCGGCGCCGGTGGCGCACAGCCGCAGACCGCTCCAGGCGAAGGGGAGGAGGACCCGCCGCGCCTCCTCCGAATCGGGGTCGACGCCCAGGGCGCGGGCGTGCAGGGCGGCGTCGAGCAGTGCCGGGTGGATGCCGTACCCGGTGGCGGAGGCGCGTTCGCCCTCGGGCAGCGCCACTTCCGCGTACAGACGCTCGTCCAGCCCCCACGCGGCGGTGAGCCCCTGGAACGACGGGCCGTAGGCATAGCCGTGGTCGGCGAGCCGGGCGTAGAAGTCCTGAACGGGCAGTGGCGTGGCCCCTGGCGGTGGCCACACACCGTCGAGCGCGACGGGCGGGGGTGCGGGTGCGGGTGCGAGAGTACCGGTGGCGTGCCGCGTCCACGCCGCCGTCTCATCGCTCTCGGCGGCGGGACGGGAATGGATGGTGAGGGAGCGTTCACCGCTGTCGCCGGGGGCGCCGACGACGACCTGGACATCGACCGCCTCGCCGTCCGGTACGACCAGCGGCGCGGCCAGGGCCAGCTCGGACACCTGGTCACAGCCGGTCCGGGAGGCGGCGTGCAGGGCGAGTTCGGCGAAGGCGGTCCCGGGCAGCAGCACGGTGTCCAGCACCCGGTGGTCGTTCAGCCAGGGGTGGGTCTGCGGGGACAGCCGCCCGGTCAGCAGGTGGGCACCGCCCTCGGCCACTTCCACGGCGGCGCCGAGCAGCGGATGCCCGGTGGACATCAGCCCCAGTTCTGAGGGATCGCCACTGGGCCCGCCCCGGCGGTCCAGCCAGTAGCGTTCGCGCTGGAAGGCGTACGTCGGCAGGTCGACGACGCGGGGCGCCGGGTCGGTCGGGAACCAGCGGGACCAGTCCACCTCGACTCCCGCCGTGAAGGCATGGGCCATGGCGCGGACCAGTTGGGCGCGGCCGCCGTAGTCGCGGCGCAGCGTGGGCACCGTGACGGCCCCGACGCCCGCTTCCTCGAAGGTTTCCTGCATGCCGACGGTGAGTACGGGGTGGGTGCTGGCCTCGATGAACACGCGGTGGCCGTCGTCGAGGAGGGCCTGTACGGCGTCGGCGAATCGCACCCGCTCGCGCAGATTCCTCACCCAGTACGCGGTGTCCAGACCGCTGGTGTCGATGCGGCCGCCGGTGACGGTGGAGTAGAACGCCGCCTCGGACTGGGCCGGTTCGATTCCGGCCAGGACGTCGGTCAGTTCGTCTGTGACTTCGTCGATCTGGGGGCCGTGTGAGGCGTAGTCCACGTCGATCAGCCGGGCCCGGCCGCCTGCCTCCTGGCATGCTGTCACCGCGTGCGCCACGTGCTCGGGTGGCCCGGACACGACGACGGACGCGGGTCCGTTGACGGCGGCCACGCCGACGCCCTCGGCCCGGGTGCCCAGGCTGGTCAGGAAGTCTTCGGCCTGGTCCTGGCCCATCGCGAGGGAGGCCATGGCGCCGCCGCCCGCGAGTTTGCGCAGGGCGCGGCTGCGCAGTGCAACGATCCTGGCGCCTTCGTCCAGCGACAACGCACCGGCCACCACGGCTGCCGCGATCTCTCCCTGACTGTGGCCGACGACTGCGGCCGGGACCACGCCGTGGTCGTCCCAGACGGCGGCGAGGGAGACCATGACGGCCCACAGGACTGGTTGTACGACATCGACGCGGCCGAGGTCGGCGGCGTGGGGACCGCCGCGCAGGACGTCGGTGAGGGACCAGTCGACGTACGGGGTCAGGGCTTGTTCGCATTCGGCCACGCGGGCGGCGAACACGGGGGAGTCGTCGAGTAGTGCGGCGCCCATTCCGGCCCACTGTGAACCTTGCCCCGGGAAGACCAGTACCGGGCCCGTGCCGCCCGTGGTTGCCGCGCTGCCCGGCTCGACCACCGAGGGGTGGGTGTCACCGGCCGCCAGGGCCGTGAGCCCCGCCATCAGCTCGTCGCGGTTCTCGCCCACGACCACCGCGCGGTGGTCGAACACCGAGCGGGTGTGGATCAGCGACCAGCCCACCTCGGCCGCCGATACGTCCGCATCGGCGGCCACCCGCTCCGCGAGCGCCCGCGCCTGCCCCCGTAACGCCTGGTCGCTGCGTGCCGACACCACCCACGGCACCACCCACGGCACCACGCCGACACCGCCGGGGGCCGGTTGTGCTGCCGTGTGCTCCTTCTCCTCGGGGGCCTGCTCAAGGATGAGATGGGCGTTCGTCCCCGAGATGCCGAACGCGGACACCCCGGCCCTGCGCGGCCGTTCTCCCCGTGGCCACCCGACCGGCTCGGTCAGCAGCCGTACGCCACCCGAGGTCCAGTCCGCGTGGGGGGTCGGTTCGTCGATGTGTAGCGAGGCGGGCAGCAGCTCGTGCCGCATCGCCAGCACCATTTTGATGACACTGGCCGCACCCGCGGCGGCCTGGGTGTGCCCGAGGTTCGACTTGACTGAGCCCAGCCACAGCGGCCGGTCCTCCGCCCTGCCCTGCCCGTACGTGGCCAGCAGCGCCTGCGCCTCGATCGGGTCGCCCAGCGTCGTACCGGTGCCATGGCCCTCGACCGCGTCCACTTCGGCGGTGGCCAGGTGGGCGTTGGCGAGCGCCTGCCGGATCACGCGCTGCTGCGACGGCCCGTTCGGCGCGGTCAAACCATTGCTCGCCCCGTCCTGGTTGACCGCCGAACCACGGATCACCGCCAGTACCCGGTGGTTGCGGCGCCGTGCCTCTCCGAGGCGCTCCAGTACGACGAGCCCGGCGCCCTCCCCCCAGCCGGTGCCGTCGGCGGCGGAGGCGAAGGGCTTGCACCGGCCGTCCGGGGCCATGCCGCGCTGCCGGGAGAACTCGATGAACGCCCCCGGAGTGGCCATCACCGCCACGCCACCGGCCAACGCCAGATCGCATTCGCCCTGGCGCAGCGCCTGACAGGCCAGATGCATGGCCACCAGCGACGACGAACACGCCGTGTCCACCGTGACCGCGGGCCCTTCCAGGCCCAGCGCGTACGCCACCCGGCCCGACACCACACTGCCGAGGTTGCCCGCCCCGACGTACCCCTCCACCTCGCTGGTGATGTTCCCGATGACCGACAGATAGTCATGGGAACCGACCCCGGCGAACACACCGGTGTTGCTGCCGTTCAAGGTGTCGCGACGTAATCCCGCCCGTTCGAACGCCTCCCACGCCGTTTCGAGGAGCAGCCGCTGCTGGGGGTCCATGGCCAGCGCCTCACGCGGGCTGATGTCGAAGAAAGCCGCGTCGAACGCGGTCGCGTCGTAACAGAATCCGCCCTGGTCCACATAGGACGTGCCGTAGTGCTCGGGATCAGGGTCGAAGAGTTCGCCGAGCCCCCAGCCCCGGTCCGCCGGGAACGCGGAGATGGCGTCGTCGCCCTGCGCCACCAGCTGCCAAAGGTCCTCGGGTGACCGCACCCCGCCCGGGAATCGGCACGCCATTCCCACGATGGCGATCGGCTCCGGCTCGGTGGAATCGATCTCGCGCAGACGCTGGCGGGTCTGGCGCAATTCGGCCGTGACCCACTTGAGGTGATCGAGAAGCTTCTCTTCGTTGGACATCTGGCGCAAGCTCCTTGGCGCGGCGCGGAGGGTGGAGTTCATCGGGCTTACGACTTTCCGAACTCATCGGAAATGAGGTCGAAAATGTCTTCCGCTGTTGCTGTCTCAAGCTCGCTGTGAGCCGTGGAACGGTCCGCTTCGCATTCCGTGTCGCTCCACTTGGCCAGCAGCAGCTGCAGTCGGCCGGTGATCCGGCGACGCGCCGCCTCGTCCACCGCCGACGGCTCCGACACCGAATCCCACTTGTCGAGGTCGGACAGCAGCCGCCCCTCGGAGGTCACCTCCGTGTCGACGAGGCACTCGCGCAGGAAGTCCGCCAGCTGGTTGGGCGTGGGGTGATCGAAGATGAGAGTGGGTGGCAGATCGATACCGGTGATGGCGGTGAGCCGGTTCCCGAATTCGACGGCGGTGAGGGAATCGAACCCCAGCTCCTGGAATAGCTGGGCGGGGGGAATGGCGTCCGTGCTGGAGTGGCCGAGGATCGCGGCGGCGTGCGTCTGGAGGTGGTGAAGGAGGAGTTGATGCTGCTGGGCGGGCGTGCCGCTGTGCAGCTGTTGTTGGAGCGAGGTCTTATCGGCCGTCGAATCCAGGGTGGTATCGGCGCCGGACGACGGGGCGGGCATGAGGCGCCGGAGGAGGGGACTCGGCCGCTGCGCCGTAAAGCTGGCGGGGAACTTCTGCCAGTCGATATCCGCGACGGTGACGGTGATGTCGTCGTGGTCGAGGGAGTGCTGAAGCGAGGCGACGGCGAGACCCGGGTCGAGCGGATTCATCCCGCGCCGGTTGTAGTAGTCGACGACGGCCTCGTCGGCGGCCATGCCCGCGTCGCTCCAGGGAGCCCAGGCGATGCTGGTGGCGGGGAGGCCTTGGGATCGGCGGTGTTCGGCGAGGGCGTCGAGGTAGGTGTTGGCGGCGGCGTAGGTGGCCTGCCGACTGCCGCCCCAGGAGGCCGCACCGGAGGAGAAGAGGACGAACGCGCTGAGATCGTGGTCCTTGGTCAGCTCATGGAGATGGGTGGCGGCGAGTGCCTTGGCCCCGAGGACTTCGTTGATGTGGGGGAGATCGATCTCCGCGAGCGAGGTGTTCTCCGCGATGCCCGCGGCGTGGATGACGGTGGTGAGGGGGTGTTCGGCGGGGGTGGATTGGATGAGGTGGTGGAGGGCGGTGCGGTCGGAGACGTCGCAGGCGGTGATGGTGACGGTGGTGCCCAGAGCGGTGAGTTCTTCGCTGAGCTGGGCAGTCCTGGGTGCGTCGGGGCCGGTGCGGCTGGTGAGGTGGAGGTGGGGTGCGCCGTTGTGGGCGAGCCAGCGTGCGAGGTGGGCGCCGAGTCCACCGGTGCCACCGGTGATGAGCGTCGTACCGGTCGGCTGCCAGGGGACCGCGAGGGCATCGGTGGCGGGCGCGTGCTCCAGACGGCGCCCGAGCACGGCCGAACGGATCGCCACCTGGTCCTCGGGCTGCCCCGGCGTGAGCATCCCGGCGATACGGCCGGGAGTACGGCCGTCGATGGTGTCGGGCAGATCGATCAAACCACCCCAGAGCTGGGGGTATTCGAGTGCGGCAACCCGGCCGAAGCCCCAGATCTGTGCCTGGTGCGGATGAGGGAGCCCATCGGAGGCGGTGGCCGTCACGGCGCCCTGGGTGAGGCACCACAGGGCTGCGCGCCACCCGAGTTCATCGAGGGCCTGGACGAGGGCGGTGGTGGCGGCCAGCCCGGTGGGAACGGCCGGTTGATCCGGGTGCGCGGTCTCGTCGAGGCCGAGGAGACTCAGCACACCGACGGGTGCGGTATGTGCGTCTGTGGCGCCTGCGAGCTGCTGGGCGAGGGCCTTGCGATCAGTAGCAACGGTGTCGATGGTGAGCGTCTCGCGCGCCGCGCCGTGGTCATCGAGTGCCTGGGCGGCGGCTTGGACGACCGAGTGATCCTCTAGACCGGATGGCACGAGCAGCAGCCAGGTCCCGGTGAGAGTAGGAGTGGAGATCGCGTCGGGCAGCTGGTCCCAGGCGATCCGGTAGCGCCACGAGTCGATGGTGGAGTGCTCCCGATGCCGTCGCCGCCAGGCCGAGAGAAGGGGGAGGGCGGGGAGCAGGGCGTCGATGTCGGGGCTGTTCTTCTCCAGGTGCAGTGTGCTGGTGAGGGCGTCTACGTCCTGCGCTTCGATGGCACCCCACAGCTGCGCCTCGACCGGGTCACGCTGCGCGTCGCGGCCGTCGGGACGGCGAGTGGGCGGGGCGAGCCAGAACCGTTGGTGCTGGAAGGCGTACGTCGGCAATTCGACGAGCCGGGGGGCCGGGGTGGCGGGGAACCAGGGTGCCCAGTCGACGTCGGCCCCTGCGGTGTGGAGCCGCGCGAGGGTGTGGCCGAGGGCGTGGATGTCGGGTTGTTTGTGGGTGAGGGTGGCTGCTACGAGGGGGTTGGGTCGGTTGGTGTCTGTGGTGGTGTG
>NZ_JBEXVE010000052.1:0-41771 GCF_040629205.1 Streptomyces sp. NPDC005962
GGTGATGGCCATCGGCGGCTTCAACGGCAGCGACCCGTCGCCGACCCTCGCCCAGTTCAAGGAGTATGTGCAGCAGGGGAAGATCCACTACTTCCAGGGCTCCCCGATGCAAATCGGGGAGCCCCGCCCGGGGTTCAGCGCCTCCTGGAGCTGAGGTCGCGTCAGACCTCGACCACCACGGGGAGGATCATCGGGCGCCGGCGGTAGCTGTCGGACACCCACTTGCCGACGGCGCGGCGCACGAGCTGCTGGATCTGGTGCGGCTCCGCGACGCCGTCGGAAGCCGACTTGGCCAGTGCGTCCTCGATCTTCGGGATGACCGCGGAGAAGGCCCCGTCCTCGATGCCGGAGCCTCTGGCCTGGATGTGCGGACCACCCACGATCTTGCCGGTCGTGCTGTCGACGACCACGAAGACCGAGATGATGCCTTCCTCGCCCAGGATGCGGCGGTCCTTCAGCGAGCTCTCGGTGACGTCGCCGACCGAGAGGCCGTCCACGTACACATAGCCCGCCTGCACCTTGCCGGTGATCTTCGCGATGCCGTCGACGAGGTCGACCACCACTCCGTCCTCGGCGATGACACAACGGTTCTTCGGGACCCCGGTCAGGGCGCCCAGTTCGGCGTTGGCGCGCAGATGGCGCCATTCGCCGTGGACCGGCATCAGGTTCTTGGGCTTGCAGATGTTGTAGAAGTACAGCAGCTCACCGGCCGAGGCATGGCCGGAGACGTGCACCTTGGCGTTGCCCTTGTGGATGACGTGCGCGCCCCAGCGCGTGAGCCCGTTGATGACGCGGTAGACCGCGTTCTCGTTGCCCGGGATGAGCGACGACGCGAGGATCACCGTGTCGCCCGGGACGATGCGGATCTGGTGATCGCGGTTGGCCATCCGGGACAGCGCGGCCATCGGCTCGCCCTGGGACCCGGTGCAGACGAGCACCACCTCGTCGTCCGGGAGGTCGTCGAGGGTCTTCACGTCCACCACTAGGCCCGCCGGGACCCGCAGATAGCCCAGGTCGCGGGCGATCCCCATGTTGCGGACCATCGAGCGGCCGACGAAGGCCACTCGGCGCCCGTACTCATGGGCCGCGTCGAGGATCTGCTGGATGCGGTGCACATGGCTGGCGAAGCTCGCGACGATGATGCGCTTCTGGGCGCTCGCGAAGACCTGGCCCAGGACGTTGGAGATCTCCCGCTCCGGCGGGACGAACCCGGGCACCTCGGCGTTGGTGGAGTCCGACAGGAGCAGGTCGATGCCCTCCTCGCCGAGCTTGGCGAAGGCGGGCAGGTCGGTGAGACGGCCGTCCAGCGGAAGCTGGTCCATCTTGAAGTCGCCGGTGTGCACGGCCAGGCCGGCCGGGGTGCGGATGGCGACCGCGAGGGCGTCCGGGATGGAGTGGTTGACCGCCACGAACTCGCACTCGAAGGGGCCGATCCGCTCCAGATTCCCCTCCTCCACCTCGAGGGTGTACGGGCGGATGCGGTGCTCCTGGAGCTTCGCCTCGATCAGTGCGAGGGTGAGCTTGGAGCCGATCAGCGGGATGTCCGCCTTCTCGCGGAGCAGGAACGGCACACCGCCGATGTGGTCCTCGTGCCCGTGGGTGAGCACGATGCCGTCGATGTCGTCGAGGCGGTTCCGGATGGACGTGAAGTCCGGCAGGATCAGGTCGACTCCGGGCTGCTCCTCCTCGGGGAAGAGCACCCCGCAGTCGACGATCAGCAGCCGTCCACCGTATTCGAAGACCGTCATGTTGCGGCCGATTTCGCCGAGGCCGCCGAGCGGGGTGACACGCAGGCCACCCTCCGGGAGCTTCGGCGGCGAGCCGAGCTCAGGGTGCGGATGACTCAAAAGACTCTCCTCACCACACACGCCACATGCCCCCTGGGGCACATGGCGCGCGTGACATTCGTGCACTTGCTGATGTGTCTCTATGCAGTTGTGAAGTATGAAGGTGCGACTGTCGCTTCTTTGACTAGAGCTGTACCCCGCCAGCGGCAAGATCGCGCTTGAGCTGTTCCGTTTCGTCGGGGGTCAGCTCGACGAGCGGCAGGCGCAGCGGCCCCGCGGGCAGGCCCTGGAGGGCGAGCGCGGCCTTCGACGTGATGACGCCCTGGGTGCGGAACATCCCGGTGAAGACGGGGAGCAGCTGCTGATGGATCTCCGTTGCCTTCGCGACGTCGCCCTGGAGGTGGGCTTCGAGCATCGCGCGCAGTTCGGGGCTGACCAGGTGGCCCACCACGGAGACGAAGCCCACGGCGCCGACCGACAGCAGCGGCAGGTTCAGCATGTCGTCGCCGGAGTACCAGGCGAGGCGGCTGCGTGCGATGGCCCAGCTGGCACGCCCGAGGTCGCCCTTGGCGTCCTTGTTGGCGACGATGCGCGGGTGCTCGGCGAGCCGGACCATGGTCTCGGTGCTGATCGGGACGCCGCTGCGGCCGGGGATGTCATAGAGCATGACCGGCAGGCCGGTGGCGTTCGCGATGGCGGTGAAGTGGAGGAAGATGCCTTCCTGCGGGGGCTTGCTGTAGTACGGCGTGACCGCGAGCAGGCCGTGGGCACCCGCCTGCTCCGCCGCGCGGGCGAGCTCGACGCTGTGCCCGGTGTCATTGGTACCGGCTCCGGCTACGACGTGGGCGCGGTCGCCGACCGCCTCCACCACGGCTCGTACGAGCTCGGCTTTCTCCGCATCGCTGGTGGTCGGGGACTCGCCGGTGGTGCCGTTGACGATCAGGCCGTCATTGCCGGCGTCCACCAGATGAGTGGCGAGCCGCTGGGCGCCGTCGAGGTCGAGCGCTCCGTCAGCGGTGAATGGCGTGACCATGGCGGTCAGCACCCGCCCGAAAGGGGTCTGCGATGTGGATGTCGGTGCCATGGGCACCACGCTACTCGTAGCGCGCCCCGCAGCGCTCCCTCGGGGCGGCGGAAGAGCGGCGCCGAAGAGGACCCGGCACTGCCTGCTCGGGGGTTCAAGCAGTGCCGGGCCCCTTTGTTCAGCCTAGATGAACTTCTCGAAACGCCGCAATACGGACACCTCGCTCGCGCTACGGAGCCACCCGGCCATTGGCGTTGAAGGCGGCGTGCGTGAGCGGCATCAGCCCGGCCCACGCCTCCTCCATCTTCTCCCCCACCATCTCGATCTCCCGCTGCGGGAAGGAGGGCACGGCGGCCTGCTCATGCTGGGTGCGCAGACCCAGGAAGTGCATCAGCGAGCGCGCGTTGCACGTCGCGTACATCGAGGAGTACAGGCCGACCGGGAGCACCGCGCGGGCCACCTCGCGGGCGACCCCGGCGGCCAGCATCTCCTGGTACGCCTCGTACGCCTGGCGGTAGGCGTCCTCCATCGCGCGGCCGGTCAGCGCGTGCTGCTCGGGGGTGCCCTCGACGAACTCGTACTTGCCCGGGCGGCCCTGCTGGACCAGCCTGCGGTCCTCGCCGGGCACATAGAAGACCGGCTCCAGACGGCGGTAGCGGCCGGACTCCTCGTTGTAGGACCAGCCCACCCGGTGCCGCATGAACTCGCGGAAGACAAAGATCGGGGCGCTGATGAAGAAGGTCATCGAGTTGTGCTCGAACGGGCTGCCGTGCCGGTCGCGCATCAGGTAGTTGATCAGCCCCTTGGAGCGCTCCGGGTCCTTCGTCAGCTCCTCGAGGGACTGCTCACCCGCGGTGGATACCCGCGCGGCCCACAGGACGTCGGAGTCGGCGGCGCTGTGCTTCACCAGCTCGACGGTCACATCGCTGCGGAAACTGGCCTTCTCGGTCTCGACCGGCCTCTCGGCGGGGGTCTCACTCACCGACGGGTCCTTCCATATCGCATCGCTCGGGGCGGGCCCCAGCTTACGGGCCACCACCGACAGGTCCGCTCCACCGGACCCCGCGGGAGCGTCCGTACGGACCCATGCGGGGGCCTCCGTACTCCCCCGCGGAAAATTTTGACTGAAGTTCTTGAAACAGGGCACCAGAAAGGCCGTTCACACGTCCTACACACTGAAGTGCCCGCGCTCGAGGTTCCAAGGAGAGCCCGCTCATGTTCCGCCGGCGAGAGCCCGTACCGTTCGCCTTCGTCGCCGAAGCCGACCGCTACCGCAGTAATGTCACCCCTCCTCCCCGCCCCAGGGCGTCCCGGTCCGAGATAACCGGCCGGACGCTGATGGGACTGACGATCGTCGCCGGTTTCGTCGGCGCTCTGATGTTCGGGATGCCCGCGCTCGACAGTCAGTCGCACCCCACTCAGCAGCAAGTGCAGGAGGCATCGCACAGGCGCTGAGCTGTGCTGAGATAGCCTCGCTCAGCACAGACCACCGGACGTGTGTGTGAGTGAGGACATCTCGTGCCCCTGCCCTTCCTGACAGCCGACCGCGCGCATGATGACGACCGAGCGGGGCCCGAAGGGGCCCCGCTCTCGCATGTCGACGTCACGTATGCCGATGTCACCTACGAGAACCCGGAGCGCTGGCGCCGTCCGTACCGGCCGGGTCCCTGGAAGGTCGGCGGGGCGGCGGTGCTGCTGCTCCTCGCCTCGTATCTCCTCTTCTCGGCGCTGATCATCGTCCTGGCGGGCTCCGGGTCCACGGCAGGAGTGTGCGCCGTCGCGGCGGCGCTGGTGATCGCCTTCGCGTTCCGGCTGGTGGGGGCGGGCGTCCGGGTGAGCGAGCGGGGGCTGCGGCGGACCGGTCTGTTCTCGTCCACGACGCTCCCCTGGCAGGACGTCGCGTCGATACGTACGGCCCAGCAGCCGGTACGTGTGCTGGGCCTTCCGCGCACCGTGCAGGGGCAGGCGGTGCTCGCCGGACGGACGTCGGGCGGCGCCCCGCTGACCCTGGTCACCAGCCATGACACCGATTTCCTGGGGCGCCCCGAGGCATTCGCCGCGGCCGCCGACGCTCTCGACGGGTGGGCGGACCGGCGCTAGGCGCTGTTCCCGGACCGGACCGGCTTGCCGTCGTGGAGGGCGATGGCGCGCTGCATCGCCTTGCGGGCGCGGGCGGTGTCGCGGGCGTCGTGGTACGCGACGGCGAGCCGGAACCAGGAGCGCCAGTCCTCCGGCGCGCCTTCCGTCTCGGCGCGCCGCTTCGCGAAGACCGCGTCCGCCGAGTCGCGGTCGATGCGCCCGCCGGGCGTCCGCACCAGCTCGTCGACCGGAAGGCCGCCTTCGGCGTCCAGTTCGCGCGCGAGCCGGTCGGCGTT
Source organism: Streptomyces sp. NPDC005962 (assembly GCF_040629205.1). NCBI lineage: Bacteria > Bacillati > Actinomycetota > Actinomycetes > Kitasatosporales > Streptomycetaceae > Streptomyces > Streptomyces sp. NPDC005962. The sequence continues at coordinate 5,187 of NZ_JBEXVE010000052.1, forward strand.
GCGCGCGAACTGGGTGGTCTGCCACAGGAACCAGACGCCGATGAGCGGCATCACCAGGACGGCCAGACCGTAGGCGATGGTCACCGGGGTGCCCTGCCGGATGAGCAGCACCCCGCGGTCGCCGACCAGTACGAAGTAGACGACCAGGACGGCCGCGAGAACGAAATACGTGATCTTTGCGCGCACCGGTGTGCCCTCAGTCCAGATCGAGGAAGTGTTCCAGGCCGAAGGTGAGGCCGGGGGTGGTGACCACGCGCCGCGCGCCGAGCAGGATGCCCGGCATGAAGCTGCTGTGGTGAAGGGAGTCATGGCGGATGGTGAGGGTTTCGCCCTCGCCGCCGAGCAGGACCTCCTGGTGGGCGAGGAGCCCGCGCATGCGTACCGAGTGCACCGGCACCCCGTCCACCGAGGCGCCCCGCGCCCCCTCAAGACCCGTGGCCGTCGCGTCCGGCTGCGGGGCGCGGCCGGCCTCACGGCGGGCCTCGGCGATCAGCTGGGCGGTGCGGGCCGCGGTGCCCGAGGGGGCGTCCACCTTGTTGGGGTGGTGCAGCTCGATGACCTCGACGGATTCGAAGAAGCGGGCGGCCTGGCGGGCGAAGCGCATGGTCAGCACGGCGCCGATGGAGAAGTTCGGGGCGATGAGCACGCCGGTGCGGGGCGAGCCGTCGAGCCAGCCGCGCAGCTGCGCGAGGCGGTCGTCGGTCCAGCCGGTGGTGCCGACGACGCCGTGGATGCCGTGGCGTACGCAGAAGTCGAGGTTGCCCATCACCGAGCCCGGGTCGGTCAGCTCGACCGCGACCTCGGCGCCCGCCTCGACCATGGCCTCCAGCTTGTCGCCCCGGCCCAGCGCGGCGACCAGCTCCATGTCCTCGGCGGCTTCGACGGCTCGTACGGCCTCGGAACCGATCCGGCCCTTGGCACCGAGGACGGCCACGCGCAGCTTGCTCATCGTTCCTCTTCCTGAGACTTCCTGGGATTCCTTCGATTCCGTCGGCTAGGCGACGGCCTCGTCCAGCCGGGCCGCCTGCTTGTCCTTCAGCGGGCCGATGACCGACAGCGAAGGACGCTGCCCCAGTACATCGCGGGCCACCTCGCGCACCTCGTCCGGGGTGACCGACTGGATGCGGGCGAGCATGTCGTCCACCGACATCTGGTCGGCCCAGCACAGCTCGCTCTTGCCGATGCGGTTCATCAGCGCGCCGGTGTCCTCCAGGCCGAGCACCGTGGAGCCGGAGAGCTGGCCGATGGCGCGCCGCAGCTCCTCGTCGGTGAGGCCGTCGCGCGCGACCTGGTCCAGCTCGTCGCGGCAGATCTTGAGGACGTCGTGGACCTGGCTCGGGCGGCAGCCCGCGTAGACGCCGAAGAGGCCGCAGTCGGCGAAGCCGGAGTTGTAGGAGTAGACGCTGTAGGCGAGGCCACGCTTCTCCCGGACCTCCTGGAAGAGCCGGGAGCTCATGCCGCCGCCGAGCGCCGTGTTGAGCACGCCGAGCGCCCAGCGCCGGTCGTCGGTGCGCGGGATGCCCGGCATGCCGAGGATCACGTGCGCCTGCTCGGTCTTGCGGTTGAGCAGCTCGACCCGTCCCGCGGTGCGGATCGCCTTGGAACCGGCGCGCGGGGCGACCGGGGTCGCGTCGGCGGCGCGGGTGAGGGCGCCGCCCTGCTCGAAGGCGTCGCTCACCTGCCGGACGACCGCGTCGTGGTCGACGTTGCCCGCGGCGGCGACGACCAGGTGGGTCGGGTCGTAGTGCTTCTTGTAGAAGCGGGCGATCTGATCGCGGCCCAGCCCGTTGACGGTGTCGACGGTGCCCAGGACCGGGCGGCCGAGCGGGGTGTCGCCGAGCATGGTGTGCGAGAACAGGTCGTGGACGCAGTCGCCCGGGTCGTCCTCGGTCATCGCGATCTCTTCGAGGATGACGCCGCGCTCGGCGTCCACGTCCGCCGCGTCGATCACCGAGCCGGTCAGCATGTCGCAGACGACGTCGATGGCCAGCGGCAGATCGGTGTCGAGCACCCGCGCGTAGTAGCAGGTGTATTCCTTGGCGGTGAACGCGTTCATCTCGCCGCCGACGGCGTCGATGGCCGCGGAGATGTCGAGCGCGCTGCGCCGCCGGGTGCCCTTGAAGAGCAGGTGCTCCAGGTAGTGGGTGGCGCCATTCAGCGTGGGGGTCTCGTCACGGGAGCCCACATGCGCCCAGATGCCGAAGGTGGCGGAGCGTACGGACGGCAGGGTCTCGGTGAGGATGCGCAGGCCGCTCGGGAGCGTGGTCCTGCGGACCGTACCGATGCCGTTCTCGCCCGCGAGAAGCGTTTGGGTACGGGCGACGGCCCGCCCCTCCGAAGAGGTGCGGGCCGTCGTCGCGTCGTCGCGGGACGTCACTGGGCGGCTTCGTCCTTCGCCTCGTCGTCCTTGGCGTCGTCGTCGTCTTCACCCTCGATGACCGGGTGCAGCGAGAGCTTGCCGCGCTGGTCGATCTCGGCGATCTCGACCTGCACCTTGGAGCCCACCGCGAGCACGTCCTCGACGTTCTCCACGCGCTTGCCACCGGCGAGCTTGCGGATCTGCGAGATGTGCAGCAGCCCGTCCTTGCCCGGGAGCAGGGAGACGAAGGCGCCGAAGGTGGTGGTCTTCACGACCGTGCCCAGGTAGCGCTCGCCGACCTCGGGCATCGTCGGGTTGGCGATGCCGTTGATGGTCGCGCGGGCGGCCTCGGCGGCCGGGCCGTCGGCGGCACCGATGTAGATCGTGCCGTCGTCCTCGATGGTGATCTCGGCGCCGGTGTCCTCCTGGATCTGGTTGATCATCTTGCCCTTGGGGCCGATGACCTCACCGATCTTGTCCACCGGGATCTTGACGGTGATGATCCGCGGGGCGTTCGGGGACATCTCGTCCGGCGTGTCGATGGCTTCCATCATCACGTCGAGGATGTGCAGCCGGGCGTCGCGGGCCTGCTTGAGGGCCGCGGCCAGGACGGAGGCCGGGATGCCGTCCAGCTTGGTGTCCAGCTGGAGGGCGGTCACGAACTGCTTGGTACCGGCGACCTTGAAGTCCATGTCACCGAACGCGTCCTCCGCACCGAGGATGTCGGTGAGGGTGACGTAGTGGGTCTCGCCGTCGATCTCCTGGGAGATCAGGCCCATCGCGATGCCCGCGACCGGGGACTTCAGCGGCACACCGGCGTTCAGCAGCGACATCGTCGAGGCGCAGACCGAGCCCATGGAGGTCGAGCCGTTGGAGCTGAGCGCCTCGGAGACCTGCCGGATGGCGTACGGGAACTCCTCGCGCGTCGGCAGCACCGGCAGCAGCGCCCGCTCGGCCAGCGCGCCGTGGCCGATCTCGCGCCGCTTCGGGGAGCCGACGCGGCCGGTCTCACCGGTGGAGTACGGCGGGAAGTTGTAGTTGTGCATGTAGCGACGGCGCGTCTCGGGCGAGAGCGTGTCGAGCTGCTGCTCCATGCGGAGCATGTTCAGCGTGGTGACACCCAGGATCTGGGTCTCGCCGCGCTCGAACAGCGCCGAGCCGTGCACCCGCGGAATCGCCTCGACCTCGGCGGCGAGCGTACGGATGTCCGTGACGCCGCGGCCGTCGATGCGCTTCTTCTCCTTGATGACGCGCTCGCGCACCAGGGTCTTGGTCAGCGAGCGGTACGCGGCGGAGATCTCCTTCTCGCGTCCCTCGAACTGCGGCAGCAGCTTCTCGGCGGCCAGCGCCTTGACGCGGTCCAGCTCGGACTCGCGCTCCTGCTTGCCCGCGATGGTCAGCGCCTGGGACAGCTCGTCGCGGACGGCGGTGGTGAGCGCCTCCAGGACGTCGTCCTGGTAGTCCAGGAAGATCGGGAACTCGCCGGTGGGCTTGGCGGCCTTGGCGGCGAGGTCCGACTGGGCCTTGCACAGCACCTTGATGTACGGCTTGGCGGCCTCGAGGCCGGCCGCGACGAGCTCCTCGGTCGGCGCCTCGGCACCGTCCTGGACCAGCTGGATGGTCTGCTTGGTGGCCTCGGCCTCGACCATCATGATCGCGACGTCGCCGTCTTCCAGGACCCGGCCGGCGACGACCATGTCGAAGACGGCGTCCTCCAGCTCGGAGTGGGTCGGGAAGGCGACCCACTGGCCCTTGATCAGGGCGACGCGGGTGCCGCCGATCGGGCCGGAGAAGGGCAGGCCGGCGAGCTGCGTGGAGCAGGAGGCGGCGTTGATCGCGACCACGTCGTAGAGGTGGTCGGGGTTGAGCGCCATGATCGTCTCAACGACCTGGATCTCGTTGCGCAGGCCCTTCTTGAAGGACGGGCGCAGCGGTCGGTCGATCAGGCGGCAGGTGAGGATCGCGTCCTCGGACGGGCGGCCCTCACGGCGGAAGAACGAGCCGGGGATGCGCCCGGCGGCGTACATCCGCTCCTCGACGTCGACCGTCAGCGGGAAGAAGTCGAGCTGGTCCTTGGGGTTCTTCGAAGCGGTGGTGGCCGACAGCACCATGGTGTCGTCGTCCAGGTAGGCCACGGCCGAGCCGGCGGCCTGACGGGCCAGACGGCCCGTCTCGAAACGGATGGTGCGGGTGCCGAAGGTGCCATTGTCGATGACGGCCTCGGCGTAGTGGGTCTCGTTCTCCACCAGGGAAATCTCCTCGTCTGCGTCCCCGTCCGTATGACGGTGGACGGTGGTGGAGCAGCGCCTCTGGGCCTTGCTGTCCGGCGGCCGGGCCGGTCTTCGATCGAAGCCACCGGAATTGCCAGTTCCGGGAGCCACTACCGAGGACCGGCTCCTATGGCGCCGGTGCGGCGGGAATGAGGCGCTCCTCCTCGTGCGTTATGGAGTTGTTGGGACCAGACTACAAAGCTTCAGCCGTCATCACGATGGCTGTGTGGTCTGGCGTGTACGGGACGTAGTGGACAACACACGCTCCGTACATGGCCGTACGGCGCGGCTCAGGGGCCCGCGTACGGCAAAGGGAGCGGCCCGCTGACGCGGAAGCCGCTCCCTTCACGACGACTTACTTGGCGCCCGCCGCACCGCGACGGATGCCGAGGCGCTCGACCAGCGCGCGGAAGCGCGTGATGTCCTTCTTCGCCAGGTACTGCAGCAGCCGGCGGCGCTGGCCGACCAGCAGCAGCAGACCACGGCGGGAGTGGTGGTCGTGCTTGTGGGTCTTGAGGTGCTCGGTCAGGTCGGAGATGCGACGCGACAGCAGCGCGACCTGGACCTCCGGGGAGCCCGTGTCGCCTTCCTTCGTGGCGAACTCGGTCATGATCTGCTTCTTCGTAACGGCGTCGAGCGACACGCGTACTCCTTGGTTTCTCTGTTTCTGCCGCCGAGTGCCCCTGGTCGGTGTCTCAGGGGATCTTCCGTGACTCGGAAGGCGGGGTCCGCTGGGCGCTGTCTCCAGGGCCTTCGGGGAAGGCTCCGGGGGCGCGTACGCAAACGGCCAGCACACAGAGTACCAGTGTCCCGACCCGGGTCCGCCAGGCCGTCGCCGCGCATGCCGTGGCCCCCGTCGCTACGCGCTGGCGGCCGCGGCCTCCACGGCGTCCAGCAGCGGGCGGACGACGCGCTTGACGGGCTCCAGCGCCGGGTCCGCCGGGCGCCGCCGGTGCCAGTCGGTGACCGCCTGATAGGCGGCGACCACCTCCAGCAGACGGTCCTCCTCGTACGGAGCGCCACCCAGGATCGCGCCGGTCGGCATACCGGCGGTGAAGCCGATAGGGAAGCCGATCTCCGGCAGGCCCAGGATGTCGAACGGTACCGGGCTGGTCTGCAGCAGCACATCGCAGTGGTCGAACGGACCGTCGAGCACCGCACGCAGCAGATGGTGCTTGGCGCGCTGCGCGGTGATCCACTCGTCGCCGGAGAGCATCAGCCCCTGGAGCCAGCCCAGCACCGAGACGCCGAATTTCGTCAGATCCTCGCGCAGCCAGTGCCGGAACGGTTCGGCGCGCTCGCTCAGGCGGGCGGCGTTGAACGCGCTACCGGTCAGCAGCGACCAGTCGGTGGGGTAACGGATCTCCACGAGGGTGACGCCGGGCAGATCCGCCAGGGTGTCCAGGAGCGCCGAGCGCCGGGCGATGCCGTCGGTGAAGCCCGGCGGCACGCCGATCCGGGTGGGCCGACGGAGCCGTACCTTCCCCTTGGGCCCCTTGGACGAGACCACGGGGGTGGCCGCGCGCACCAGATGGGGCAGGCGCGGCAGGCCCTGGGTCCGCGGGTCCTCGGCGTCCGGCCCGGCCATGACCGTCAGCATGATCGCCGCGTCCATCGCGTCGCGGGCGATCGGTCCGCAGTGGTCCCGGGTGTACGAGAGCGGGATGACGCCGTTCAGGGAGACCCGGCCCATCGTGGGCTTCAGGCCGGTGAGGTTCTGCCGGTTGGCCGGGTTGACGATCGAACCGCCGGTCTGGGTGCCGATGGAGGACGACGCCATCCGTCCGGCGACCGCGCAGGCCGGTCCGGTGGACGAACCGCCGGGGTCGATGAGCGGATTGTCGGGCGTCCAGGCGTTGACGGTGGTGATCATGCCGTTGGGCGTGGTGGCACGGGTGGTGGCCAGCGGTCCCATCTGCCCCTTGCCGAGCAGGATGCCGCCCGACGCCTTGAGGCGGGCGACGGCGGTGGCGTCGGTGACCGGCACGAAGTCTTCGAAGATGAAGGAGTTGGCGCGGGTGGGGACGCCCTTGGTGAAGTAGTTGTCCTTGACGCACAGCGGAACCCCGGCCAGCGGCCCGCCCTTTCCGTCCCCGCCGCGGTTCGCCCGGTCCGCCGCGTAGGCCGCGAGCAGCGCCTGCTTCCCGGTCACCTCGGCGTACGCCTGGTAGGTCTTGTCGTACTTCTCGATGCGGTCCAGATACGCCTGGACGAGATCCGCGGAGGTGAGCCGCCCGGTGCGGATCAGGACGACGGCCTCGGCGAGCGTGGCCTCCGTGGGGTCGTGCCGCGCCGCCTCCCGCACCGGCAGGTCGGGCACGGCGACGGCGGGCGGGGCTGGGGCGGTGGGCCCCGCGGGCGTACGGGCCGGGGCCGCGGCGGCGGGTGCGGCGGACGCGGCCAGGGCGCCACCGGACCCGGCGGCGGCCGAAGCGGCGAGGAACGTACGGCGGTTGAGGTCCCGGCCCATCAGCGGTCCGCCTCCCCGGTCCAGGCGGTGGTGATCGACGGGTACGCGAGCGGCGCGGCCTCCTGCTGCGCGTACGCCGCCCCCAGCGCGCCGCCCACGCCGCCCGTCGGCGGCGTCCACTCGGCCAGCGCGCCGGGCGTCGTGGCGACGAACTCGCGCAGCGCCACCATGATCACGGCCCGGGTCGGGCTGCCGGTCTCGGGGTCGGCCACGTCCGGGAGCTGGTCGATGTCGACCCCGGCCAGTGCCAGCCGGGCCCGTATGTACGCGTCCAGCGCGTCGCTGTCCAAGGGAGTCTCCGAATGATCGCGTCGGTGTGGTGGTGAGTGAAGCAGTTGTCCTGAGGCGGCTGTCCTAGAACACCGGCATGGCCGTCAGTGTCCGGTTGTGCAGCAGGAAGACGCGGTTCCCGGCCGCGGCCGGCTGCCAGTTGCCGACGGTACCCGCGGTATAGGGCCAAGCCGCCTTCCCCTCCCGGACGTCCGCGACCTGTACCCCTCCTGTGCCTTCCGCGTCGGCCACCGCCCACACGCTGTTCCCCACAGCCACGGGGGCGCCCAGAGAGTGGTCCTGGGAAGCGAAGGGCATGGTCCACAGGTCCGACCCGCCATCAGCCTTGCGTGCGGAGAGATCGGTGCCGTCAACGGTGTACACGACGCCCTTCCGCACGGCCGGGGCGCTGCACCCGCTTTCGCCGACGGCGGCATGCGCCCAGTTCTCCTTGCCGTCCGACAGCGTCAGAGCGGCCAGGCTTCGCCCGCCCAGGTAGACCGTGCCGTCGACGATGACCGGCGGGAGGGACGTGGAGCCGCGCTTGTCGGGCCCCCAGACGACCTTGCCGTTCGCCGTGTCGAAAGCCACCACCTCGCCGAAGGTGCCGTACACCACCAGGCGTCCGTCGGCCACCGCGGCCGCCGCCGGGCTGTTGCCGGAGGACCGTACCGGTCTCGGAGCCGTCCACAGGGTGCGGTGCGAGTCGAGGCCGACGGCGCGCACCCGGCCCGCCCGCGTGACCAGATAGACGGCGCTCTCGTCCACGGCCAGCAGCGCCGCCGCGTCGGCACCCTCGGCCTTCCACCGCTGGGTGCCGTCCTTCGCGCTCAGCATCCGCACCACGCCCTTGGCGTCGGCCGCGAGGACACCCTCGTCGCCCAGTGCCAGCAGCCGTCCCCGCAGCCCGGTGATCGACGTCGTCCACCGCGGCTTCCCCTCGGTCACGCCGTAGCCGCGCAGCCGACCGTCCGTCACCGCGACGACGACCAAGTCGCGGACGGGGAGCGGGTCGGGCACGGCCCGGTCGGCGAGTTTCAGGGGACCGAGGTCGACGGGGCCCCACAGGGGCGAGGGCGCGGTGCCCTCGTCGTACTTCGCCAGCGGCTTCGCGTCCCACGGCTGCGCACCGTCCGCCGCGGCCTCGTCGTCGCGCGACAGCCACCACGCCCCGGCCCCGCCGCCCGCCACGAGCACCGCGCCGCCCGCGGCGAGGGTGGTGAGCAGCCTGCGCCGGGTGGGGCGGGACGGCTCGTCGCCAGGCATGGTGGCCATCCGGCGGGCGTCCTTCTCGCGCCGTGCGATGTCCTCCGCGAGCGGCCCGGTCCGCCAGGCGCGCCCGGCGCCGCGGGGCGGCGCCAGCGCCCCGGCGAGCGCGTCGAGCGCGGGCCGTTCCGCGGCCTCCTTGGCGAGGCAGGGTGTGACCAAGGCCCGTATGTCCCCCGGCACCGCGCCCAGTTCCGGTTCGCCGTGCACCACTTGGTACTGCACGGCGGCCACATGCCCGCCCTCGTAGACCGACCGACCGCCCGCCGCGTACGCCAGGACCACGCCGAGGGAGAACACGTCCCCCGCGGGCCCGGTCCGCCGCCCCAGGACCTGTTCGGGCGCGGCGTAGCCGGGGGTGGCGAGCGTCTGTCCGGTGGTGGTGAGGGTGAGCCCGTGCTCGGGACGGGCGATACCGAAGTCGATGATCCTGGGGCCGCGCGAGGTCAGCACGATGTTCGACGGCTTGATGTCGCGGTGTACGAGCCCGGCCGCGTGGATCTCCCGCAGCGTCGTCACGAGCGCCGCGCCCAGTGCCCTGACGGCGGGTTCGGCGAGCGCCCCGTACCGCTCGACGGCCTGGTCGAGCGTGGGCCCCACCAGGAACTCCGTGGCCATCCACGGCCGTCCGCCCTCGGTCTGCGCGGCCAGCACCCGCGCCACCCCGCCGCTGCGCACGGCCTGCGCCGCGTACGCCTCGCGCAGGAAGCGCCGGGCCATCTCCGGATCGTGCGCCAGCTCGGGCCGCAGCACCTTGACGGCCGCGGTCCGGCCCGCCGCGTCCCGCCCGAGGTACACCTGCCCCATCCCGCCGGCCCCGAGCACGCCGGTGAGGCGGTACGGGCCGAGGCGGAGGGGATCGCCGGTGCCGAGGGGGTTCATGGGGCTCCTGGAATGGGGTGGGGATGGTCGATGAGCGGATGGACCACCGCTACTCGTCGAGTGGGAGAGCGCACACGTTGGGGCCGCGCACGACGATGAGCCGCTTGGCCCTGGGGAGCGTCATGATCGTCGAAGACCCCTGGTCGCCGAAGGAGGTCTGGAAGGTCCAGGCCACGCGGTGCGTACGCAGGTCGATCGTGGCGATCCACTGGGCGTCGTTGTTCGGCGAGGCGTAGAAGTAGTTCCCGTTCACGGCGGAGGTGGCGCCGAAAGAGAGCGACAAGGCGGTGGACTTGTCCTCTTCCCACAGCAGGCGGCCGCTGCGGGCGTCCAGGGCGATGAGGCCGTTATCGCGCTCCGTCGTGTAGACGACGCCACCCTTGTAGATCGGCGGGCCGTAGTGGGGGAGGACCGGGTCGTAATCCTCGCCGAACTTCCGGCCCTTGCCGAAGCTCCACGTGATCTTGCCGTCGGAGAGGCGCAGCGCGAGCACTTCCGTCGTGCCGAGGAACAGGTGGTCCGAGGAGAGGGCATGGCGCGTCCCCGTGGAGATGCCGCTCGAGTACTTCTTGGGGATCCGCACCGACCAGCGGGTCGCCCCGGTGCGGGCGTCGATCAGGGAGGCCGACGCCCCCTGTGTGCGGAGGAACGACGAGCCAATGGGGGTCGCGATCAGGTCGGCGAAAGTGTCCGCCGGAGTGGGCATCGGGCGGCGCCACAACCGCTTGCCGGTCCGGGAGTCGACGGCGATCCGCACCCAGCTCTTGCTGGACTTCCCCTCCAGAACCAGGGATCGGCCAATGGCGATCACCAGGCGCGTCTCCAGCGCGTCGACGCCATCGAGCCGGGCCAGTGGTGTCCGGAAGCTGCCCGTGGTGAGGTCGATGGGCACCAGGTGCCGCGGGTCGCTCCCGTCCAACGCGAACAGCCGCTCGCCGTCCGACAGTACGGCCTTCGCGCCGCCCACCAGCTCGCTCTCCGCGCGCCGCTCGCCGGTCCTCGCGTCGACGCAGAGGAGCGCCCCCTCCGAAACCAGGGCCAAGTCGTCGCCGACCGGGAGCGGGACCGCGTCTCCGAGGTCCTCGACGGAGGCCTTCCACACCATGCGCGGTGCTCCTCCGGACGCGGTCGGGGACGGCCCCTCCCCCGAGGGGCCCGCGCTGTCGTCATCACGGGCGAGCAGCCCCCAGGCACCCGCCGCGCCGCCCGCGGCGAGCACGCCGCCGCCGACGGCGAGCAGCCCGCGGCGGCTGACGCGGGGCCGTCGCGACGCGGACGTCAGAGTGGTGAACTCCTCCTCCGGTACGGGCAGTCGGGCGGGCTGGATCTCCCATACGGCCGCACTGCGCCGCGCAATGTCCGCGAGCAGGCCGTCCGGGAGGTGCTCCGCGAAGTCACCGCCCCCGTCATGGAGCAGCGTCCTGAATTCCGCCGTATTCGGGCGCTGCTCCGGATCCTTGGCCAGACCTCGGGCCAGCACGGGGCGCAGCCCGTCCGGCACACCGGACAGGTCGGGCTCCGCGTACCGGACCCGGTAGAGCAGATCTGCAGGCTGTCCGCTGCCGAAGGGCGGGCTGCCGCTCACTGTGAAGGCGAGCACGGCGGACAGCGCGAACACATCGCCCGCCGCCGTGTGTTCGCCGCCGATCGTCTGCTCCGGTGACATGTAGGCGGGTGTTCCGGCCGTCGTGCCCGTGCGGGTCAGCCGGTCGTCTCCGGCTGCCCGGGCGATGCCGAAGTCGATGACCTTGGGACCGAGGGCGGTCAGCAGGATGTTGGAGGGCTTGAGGTCGCGGTGCACGACGCCGGAGCGGTGCAGCTGGGCGAGTGCGTCGCACAGCGCCGCGCCCAGGACGCGTGCGGCGGATTCGGGCAGCACACCGCAGAGCACCACCGCCTCGTCGAGCGGCGGGCCGAGGACGTATTCGGTCGCCAGCCACGGCGTCGGGGCGAGCGAGTCGGCGTCGATGACCTCAGCGCCGTATTGCCCGCCGATGATCCGGGCGGCGTCGACCTCCAGGCGGAAGCGGCTGCGGAACTCGGTCCGCGCGGCGAAGTGCTCGTGCACGGTTTTCAGCGCGACCGTGCGGCCCTTGGCCGAACGCCCGAGATAGACCGTGCCCATTCCTCCGCTGCCGAGCCGGGCGATGAGGGTGTACGGGCCGATGGCCTGCGGATCGTCATGTGCGAGTGGGGAGACCATCGGTATCAGTCCACCGGAAGCGCGTAGAGGACACGGTCACTCAGAACGAAGGCCATGCCGGGTGCCGTGCCCACGACGCGGCCGGGAAAGGCGGTCGCCTGCTCTCTGTCAGCAGGGGCGAACCTCCACTTCAGCGCACCGTTCGACGCGTCCAGCGCCTCGATCTCGGCTTCGGTCGACTGGAAGACGGTGGTGCCCGCATGGCTCACCGCGGTCTCACCCGAGGTTCCGAAGGAGTTGAGAGGCACGGGACTTCGACGCCGCCACCGTGGTTTTCCGCTGCGTACGTCGACGGCGTAGGTGATGGCGTCCATATCGGTGACGTAGACCGAACGCCCATGCATCACCGGAGCACCGGCCGTCGTTCTTCCCGTCCTGACCCGCCAGCGCTCTTTGCCGCTGACGATGTCGTGGGCCCTCATGCCATCGCCGTCGCAGGTGATCAGCAGATTCCCGGGGGTCACCAGACGCGACTCGGGAGAATCGTCTTCCCCCCGGTAGGTCCGGGTCCACAGCTTCCGGCCGTTGCGGCGGTCCAGCGCCAGATAGGACACAGGCCCGTCGTGCATGGTCTCACCAGTCCTGGGAACCAGGATCATGCTCTCGAGCAGGAACGCGACGGTGTCACCATCGTCGCCTTGGAACGCTTCGGGCAGCGGAGTGCGCCATCGCTCCTTGCGCTTTTTGAGGTCATAGGCGACCACCGCGCATTCGTCGGCTGACGCCCCTTCCTCGGAGCTCCCCTGGATCAGAAACCACAGCGCGTTCTTGTCGGCCGCGAGAAACGTCGAGACCGAGGGGGCGTCCATACCGTTGTATCGCCTCTCCACCCACTTGATCCGGCCTGTGCTCAGCGAGACCGCGGAGAAGGCGGACGTGTCCGGAGAGATGAACGTTCCGTCGCCGAGCAGCACGATGGTGGACAGGGGATCGGGATAGAGATCGTGGCGTGACCAGAGCGCTCTGCCGGTCCGCAGCGTCAGGGCAGTCACGGATTTGAGCGTGTTGACGAGCGCGATCCTTCCCTGCCAGAGAAGCGGGTCCTCTTGCAGTTCACCTCCGAAGTCATATCGCCACAACGGAGCGGGCGCGATCCCTCGGAGATTCGTGGCGCGGGGCCCCGGCTCCTCCCCGGCCGCCCGCCATCCGGCGACCGCGCCCGCCCCGAGACCGAGTCCGGCCACACCCGAGAGGGCACCGATCGTCACAGCGCGCCGGGAGGGACCCGGCCGCGCTGCCGTGCGCGGCTCGGTCGCAGCCTCGGCGCCGCTCCCCGGGGGCTCCGCGGGATATGCCGCGGCCAGCTCGCCGAGGGCTGCCACAACGGAGGTCGGCAGTCCGCCCGAGGCGTCCGCGGACCATGAGGCACTCAGTTCCCGGGCGACGGTGACCGGCTGCGGGCGCGCTTCGGGGTCGGCCGAGAGGCATGCGGTGATAAGGCCGCCCATCGCCTCCGGCAATGCCGCCCGTGATGCGTACGAGAGATCCGCGCGTCCCGTGGCCGCGTAACTGAGCACGGCGCCCAGCGCGTAGACGTCTCCGGCCGGGCGGGGTCGGCCACCCCCTCGCTGCTCGGGCGGCAGGCTGAAGGGGTCGACTCCGGGAGGGTGGGCGCGCTCGGAGCCGTCCAACGCCGCCGCGCGCACCAGTCCGTAGCCGGTCAGCCGCGGACCGTCCGCCATCAGGAGGGTGGTCGCGGGCGAGATCCCCGCGTGCACCAGCCCGCTCGCATGCCAACCGGCGAGGGCCTGGGCGAGGACCGTGCCCAGCGCACGCACGGTGGGCTCGGGCAACGGCCCCTTGGACGCGGCGAGCGCCTCTTCGAGCGACAGAGCGGGGAAACAGTCATAGGCGACCCACGGGAGGTCCTCATGAGCCGGAGCGATATCGATGACCGGGGCCGCCCAGAAGCCGGTGAGCCGACGGGAGTTCTCGGCCTCCGCGCGAAACCGCACCCGGTACCCCGGGTCCTCTGCTAGCTCTACGGCGGGCAGCAGCAACACGGCCGTGCGGCCCGTGCGATCGTCCCGGGCGATACGGCGACGCGCACCGTCGAAGCAGGCGTGGGCATCAGCCGTGCCGACGATACGGAACGGGCCGAGCCGCGCCGATTCGGCCGCCTGCACACTCATTCACTCCTCCAGGACGGCCGCGGTTCAACGCAGCGGCAGGGCATAGACGCTCTTTCCACTGACGACGACGGCCAGATCGTCCGTGAGCGCGACTCTGCGACGCGCCACGATCCCCTTGGCTCCCGCGGCGCCGCTGTCCGTGAAGCGCCAGCGCAGAGTGCCGTCCTCGGCATCGATGGCGTCGACTTCCACGTCATTGCTCATCAGCACCGTGTGCCCGGAAGGACTCACCGTCGTATCGGGCGTGCGTGCTCCGGACAGCGCCTTCGTGACGAGGCCGTAGACGCGCTGCCACCGCACCGCACCGGTCCGTGCCGAGAGCGCGTGGACCGCGTAGGCGCCATCGGTGGCGTACACCGTGTCCCCGTGGACGACCGGAGGGCCGAAGTCGGCGAGATGCTTGTAGGAGACCTCGCCCTTCGCCGGTACGGTCCACGAGGGCCCGCCGCCACGGGCCACGTCGTAGCCGCACAGATCGGAGCTGACCGAGGCGATGAGTGTGCCGCCGCTGTCGGTGGTCACCGGCCGTCCGGCCGTCACGCCCTTGTAGGAGCGCGTCCATCGCCGCGCCCCATGGGTGCGGTCGAACGCCATGAACTCCTTGCCCCGCGCCACGAGGACGTCCTTCATCAGGTAGCCCTGGTCGAAGCCGCCGGGCAGCGGGCTGGTCCACAGTTCCTTGCCCCGGGTGAGGTCGTAGGCGATCAGGACCCGGCTGTCGCCCCCGCCCCGGCGTTCGGCGGCGATCCAGACGGTGCCGCCTTCCGCCGCGAGCAGAGCGGCGTACGGGGTCCGGCCGCCGGGGCGGAATTCCTCCGGCTCCCACTCGATGTCTCCGGTACGGGGAGCGAGAGCGGCGATCTTGGTTCCCGGGACGAGCACCAGGTTCTTGCCGACGGCCCTCAGCGGCCCCCGTGCACGGACGTCGTCCCTGGTCCACAGCCGCTTCCCGGTACGCAGATCGAGCCCGGTGACGCCCTCGCCGGTCGCGATGACAGCGGTCTGGTCCGCGCAGATGAGCGGGGCGTCCGCAAGCGGTCCGCCGTCGGCGTCGAACCGCCAGAGCGGGGTCGGCGGGGCGCCCGCGAGCCGGCGGCGGGAGCGGTGCGCCGCTGCCAGACGCTCGGCCGGGGTGAGCGGTGCGGGGGCGTCCCCGGCCGTCGCCACCCCCACCACGGTGCCTCCTGCGGCGACGCCCGCCGTACCGCAGGCCGCCCCGAGGAGCAGGGATCGCCGGGAGGGGCGGGCTCTGTCCCGCGCCCCGGGGCCGTCGGCGGTGTCCGGACGGCTGGGCACACCGGTCGGCGGATGCGGAATGCCGACCGTGCCGCGCCGGCCGGCGGTGGTCTGCTCGGGCATGGGCGTGTGGCCGGTGCCGGCGGGTGCCGCCCCTTCCTGTGGGGAGGCCGTCTCCGCCGCTTCGTTCTCCGCTGCCGCTTCGATCTCCGCGGCCAGCACCGCCGAGGACTGCTCCGCCAGCGCGACGACCAGCCGTGCGGGCAGCCAGCCCGGCCCCAGCGCGCCCGCGGCCCGGCTCATGCCACCGCCGTCCAGCTCGGTCGCCCCCGGGCCGCCGCTCCGCGCGGGCGGACCGGCCGCCGCGCCGTCCACGACCGTGGGCATCGCCCCCGCGGGGGCCTGCGGTCCAGCGGCGGGCGCCGCGGCCGGGGCGTGGCGGACGCCTCGCATCAGTTCGTCCAGCAGGCTCTGCGCCGTCGGCCGGTCGGCCGGGTCGGGGGCGAGGCATGACCTCAGCGTGCCCCTCAACTCCTCCGGCAGGGCGTCCGCCTCGGGCTCCAGCCGCCCCGTTGCCGCGTACGCCAGGACCGCGCCGAGCGCGTAGACGTCCCCCAGGGGGCGCGGCCGCCCGCCCCCGAGCTGTTCCGGGGGCAGCGTGTCCGCCGACAGCCCCGGGACGCCGGACCGCTCCCTGCCTTCCGGGACCGCGGCCCGTACCGCGCCGAATCCGGACAGCCGGGGACCGTCGTCCGTGATGAACACCGTGCCCGGCGCGGTCCCCGCGTGCGTGGCGCCCGTCTCGTGAATCCCGGCCAGCGTCTCGGCCAGGGCCGCGCCCAGCGCGCACACGGTGCGGACCGGGAGCGGGCCTCCGCACGCCTCCAGCGCGGCGGGCAGCGGCACCATCGGGCGGTACGGGGACGCACTCCACGGGGGTCCGCCGACCGCTTCCGAGACCTCCGCCACCGGGGCGAGCCAGGGGAACCGCCGGGCGCGGCCGAGCAGGCGTGCGCTCTCCGCCTCGGCCAGGAAACGCGCCCGATGGGCGGCGTCGTCCACGAGTTCCGTCAGTGGGGTGGTGACCACGACGGTGCGGGCCCCGTCCGCGCCGCGCGCGATGAACTGGCGGGTGGCCACGGTGATCTCCCCCGCTGCCGGAGCCAGCCGCGCGATCACGTGATACGGCCCGAGCCGCCGCGGATCGTCCTGGCTCAGCGGTTCCACACGCGCCCCCCGCGGTGGCCGAGGGGGAGGCGGCGCCCATCAGCCACTGGTCAGCCCGCGCACCGTGCTGTAGACGTCCAGCGCCGCCAGGCAGAGGGGGACCAGGGAGAGCAGAAAGGCGCTCTCGGCGAGGTCGGAGAGACGGCCCCAGAAGGGGGACATCCCGGCCCTGGGGATGATCAGCGCGATGGCCAGGAGCAGACCGGCGCCCACCGTGACGGCCGCGGCCAGCCAGATGGTGCGGATGTCGAGCGGCCCGCGGTCGTTCTCGGTCATCAGCTTGAGGACCGCGTCGGCCGGCGGGTTCAGGGACAGCCCCAGCACCAGCAGGCCGAGGGAGACCAGGCCCGCGCCGAGGACGGCGGCGACCTGGGTGGTGTAACGGAAGAGGCGGGCGCGCAGCAGCATCGCGAGGCCGGAGGCGAGCGCCAGCAGCTGGCCCCACATGTTGTCGGAGAAGCCCAGGACGGCGGCGGCTCCGACGACGACGGCCGAGCAGCCGCCGACCAGGCCGAGCAGCATCTCGTGGCCGCGGCGGGCCTGGGCGGCCACGCGCTCGGCGTCGAGGGGTTCCGCGGCGTGGACGTTGTTCGCGTTGTTCGGCTCCAGGCTTTCGTCGGTCGCCGAGTGGGGTGCCGCGTATCCGATGGGCAGCCGGGCAACGCGCGCCGACAGGCCCGGCAGGAAGGCGACGGCGCCGATCGCGACGACGGCGCAGACGGCCGCCGTCCCGGTGGGATCGGCTTCGGTGAGGATCGCGCAGAACGTGGCGACGGTGCCGACGCTGGAGGCGAAGACGGCCGCGACGAACGGTGCGTCACCGCCCGGCATCGCGGCGACGAGGGCGACGGAACCGACGAGCACGGCTACGCAGCCGAGCAGGAACTGCAGACGGCCGATCCCCTCGCCCTGTTCGAGGGCCAGCAGGCCCGATCCCGCGATCATGAGGTGGGGCAGCGCCCCCAGCCCGAGCGCGATGGCGGACGCGCGGTCCTCGTACACCCGGGCCCGCACCCCGGCGAGCGCGGTCAGCAGAGCGCCGACGGCCGCGGCGATGATGCCCGGCAGGCTGTGCATGTCGTGCTTGACGGGGTCGGCGAACCAGAGCACGAAGCCCATGAGGATGAGCAGCAGGGAGCCGCCGAAGAGACCGGACGCGCGCAGGAACTGGTCGTTCCACAGGGTCCGGTCACGGGTGACGGCAGAGGCGATCGCGTCGGAGACGTCGTCGTAGACGGCGGGCGGCAGCGAGTCGGCGAAGGGGCGCAGGGACAGCAGCTCGCCGTCGAGCACCTGCTGGGCCGTCAGGGAACGGGAGCTGTCCAGGACCGTGCCGTCGCGCCGTACGAGGTGGTATCCGGTGGGCGTACCCGCGGGCTGGGTCTGGCCGGTCAGCCGCAGGATCTCCGGGTACACGTCGGCGACGGCGACGTCCTCGGGAAGGGCGACGTCGATCCGGCTGTCGGGAGCCACCACAGTGACTCGGCAGAAGCCGGTCGTAGCGGACGTACTCACTTTCAGGTCCCCCTCGTTCGGTTTTCCGCCTCGCTCGTATTACGTGCGCGCGGCGGCCACCCTACCCGGGCCGTGCAGCCAATACGTCGATAGGATCACCCCTCGCGGAGGGAGGCCGTCGCCACGGGGGTGCCGGACGAGAACTGTCCCGCCGCGCTGAGGGATGAGGGATTCGGTGAGCCAGGTCGTCGTCAAGCGCCAGCCGCGGGCTCTGCCGCCCGAGGTGCCGACCGAGGAACTCCGCCTCGAACCGCCTCCGGAACTGCCGCGCGGGCAGCAAGAGGGCATCTTGATGCAGCTGTTGCCGACACTCGGCATGGGCTCGTCGATGGTCTACTTCTTCATGCCGGGCGCTCAGCCCATGATGAAGATCATGGGCGTGATGATGATGTTCTCCACGCTCGGCATGACCATCGCGATGATCATGCGGCACCGGCGGGGCTCCCAGGGCCAGATGGCGGACATGCGCCGCGACTACCTCAAGTACCTGGCGCAGACCCGCAGAACGGTACGGAAGACGGCGCGGCGGCAGCGCGACGCGCAGTACTACCTGCACCCCGCCCCCGAACAGCTCTGGGCAGTCGTCGCCGAGGGCAGCCGGGTGTGGGAACGGCGTCTGACCGACAAGGACTTCGGCCAGATGCGCGTCGGACTCGGACCGCAGCAGCTCGCCACTCCCCTGGTCGCCCCCGACACCGCCACCGTCGACGATCTGGAGCCGCTGACGGCGGGCGCGATGCAGAAGTTCCTCGCGACCCAGGGGTCGCTGGACGGCATGCCCATGGCCGTCTCGCTGCGCGCCTTCTACCACATGACGGTGTCCGGAGTGCCGGAGTACGCGCACGGGGCCACCCGGGCGCTCATCGCCCAGCTGGCCACGCTGCACTCGCCGGAGGACCTGGTCATCGCGGTGGTCGCCGCCCGCGGGGCGGCGGAACAGTGGGAGTGGACCAAGTGGCTCCCGCATGTGCAGGTGGCGGGCGCGGTCGACGGCGCCGGCTCGCGGCGGCTTTTCAGCGACTCGCTGGCCGAGCTGGAAGAACTGCTCCAGGGCCGTCTGGAGGGACGCAGCCGGTTCAGCCGGGACGCGCAGCCCGCCCTCGACCAGCCGCATCTCCTGGTCGTGCTGGACGGTGGGATCGTGCCGCCGGACTCGATGTTCGCAGCGCCCGAAGGCTTGCAGGGGGTGACCGTCATCGAGGTGGTGGCGGGTGAGCTCGACGAGCCGCGCGGCGGGCTGTCGGTCGTCGTACGCCCGGGCAAGCTGCACCTGTTTTCACAGGTCGCGGCATACGACGGCACCCCGGACCTGCTGTCCGCGGAGGCCGCGGAAGCACTGGCGCGTCAGCTCGCCCCGCTGCGTATGGGCGGGGGCGACGACGACGAGCCGCTGCTCGCCAACCTCGACTTCACCGATCTGCTGGGGCTGGGGGACGCGGGCTCCGTGGACGTGTCCCGCACCTGGCGGCCGCGCTCCCTGGCCGAGCGGCTGCGGGTGCCGATCGGCATCACGGAGGACGGCTCACCGGTCATGCTGGACCTCAAGGAGGCCGCCCAGGAGGGCATGGGCCCGCACGGTCTGTGCGTCGGCGCGACGGGTTCCGGCAAGTCCGAACTGCTGCGGACCCTCGTGCTGGGTCTCGCGGTGACCCACTCGTCGGAGACCCTGAACTTCGTTCTGGCGGACTTCAAGGGCGGCGCGACCTTCGCCGGGATGTCCGAACTCCCCCATGTGGCGGCGGTCATCACCAACCTTTCGGACGACCTGACGCTGGTCGACCGCATGCGCGACTCGATCAGCGGTGAGCTTCAGCGGCGTCAGGAGCTGCTGAGGTCGGCTGGCAACTACGCGAACGTGCATGACTACGAGAAGGCCCGTGCCGCCGGAGCTCCACTGGAGCCGCTGTCCTCACTCGTCCTGGTGATCGACGAGTTCAGTGAGCTGTTGACGGCGAAGCCGGACTTCATCGAAATGTTCATCCAGATCGGCCGTATCGGCCGATCGCTGGGCGTGCACCTGCTCCTGGCCTCACAGCGGCTGGAGGAGGGACGGCTGCGCGGTCTGGAGACGTACCTCTCGTACCGCATCGGTCTGCGTACCTTCTCCGCCTCGGAGTCGCGTACGGCCCTGGGAGTACCGGACGCCTATCACCTGCCGTCCGTGCCCGGCTCCGGCTACCTGAAGTTCGGGACCGACGAGATGACCCGCTTCAAGGCGGCGTACGTCTCGGGCACCTACCGCACCCGTACCCGCACCGAACTGGACGGCTCGTCGCTGCCGGTCGAACGGCGGCCGGTGCTCTTCACCGCGGGCGCCGTCCCCGTGACGTACACGACGCCCGACCCCGCGGCGCTGATCAACCCGGCCCGGCAGGAAGACGACGCGCTGGCCGAAACGGTCCTGGACGTGATCGTGGGCCGCCTGGAAGGACAGGGACAGCCGGCCCACCAGGTCTGGCTGCCGCCCCTGGACAAGGCCCCGTCCCTGGACGAACTGCTGCCGCCGCTCGCCACGACCCCGGAGCGTGGTCTGCAGTCGGCGGACTACGCCCGGCCCGGCGGGCTGGTCGTCCCCATCGGCCTCATCGACAAGCCGGTCGAACAGCGCCGCGACATCCTCTACCGCGACTTCTCGGGAGCCGCCGGCCACATGCTGGTGGTGGGCGGCCCGCAGTCCGGCAAGTCGACCCTGATGCGCACCCTGGTCTCGGCCTTCGCCCTCACCCACACCCCGGCCGAAGTGCAGTTCTACGGGCTCGACTTCGGTGGTGGCGGCCTGAGCACCGTCACCGACCTGCCGCACGTGGGCGGAATCGCCTCGCGCCTGGACCCGGAGAAGGTGCGGCGCACCATCGCCGAGGTCGCCGGTGTCCTGGCACGCCGCGAGGAGTACTTCCGCACCCAGAACATCGACTCCATGAGCACCTACCGGCGGCAGCGGGCGGCCGGGCAGCACGCCAACCAGGGGTGGGGCGATGTCTTCCTGGTCGTGGACGGCTGGGCCAACTTCAAGGCCGAGTACGACATGCTCGAAGGCATCGTCAGCGACATCGCCGGCCGCGGCCTGGGCTACGGCGTTCACATCGTCATCACCGCCTCCCGCAACATGGAGGTCCGGGCATCGCTCAAGGACCAGCTCCTCAACCGCCTGGAGCTGCGCCTCGGCGACACGATGGACTCGGAGTTCGACCGCAAGGTCGCCGCGAACGTCCCGGCCGGCGTGCCGGGTCGCGGCCAGATGCCGGAGAAGCTGCACTTCATGGGCGCCCAGCCGCGCATCGACACCGGCCATGACCCCGACGGCATGACGGACGCGACCGCGGAGATGGTCCGCGCCGTGGGCGCCGCCTGGTCCGGCGCATCCGCTCCCCGCGTCCGCCTGCTGCCGCGCAAGCTCCGCGCCGACGAACTCCCGAAGGGCTTCGAATACCCGCAGCACGGCATCGCGATCGGTATCGACGAGAACAACCTCGAGCCGGTCTTCGTCGACTTCGAAACCGACCCCTTCTTCGTCATCTTCGGTGAGAGCGAATCGGGCAAGACCTCCCTCATCCGCCTCATCGCCAAGCAGATCACCGAACGGTACGGTCCGGACGAGGCCAAGATCGTGGTCGGCGACTACCGCCGCTCCCTGCTCGGCGTCATCCCCGACAGCCACCTTCTGGAATACGCGCCGATCGCTTCCGCACTGGAACTCCACGCCGGCGCGCTGAACAGCCTCATGGAACGGCGCGCCCCGAAGCCCGACATCACCCCGCAGCAACTGCGGGACCGCAGCTGGTGGAGCGGCCCCCAGTTCTTCGTCATCGTCGACGACTACGAACTCGTCTCCAGCGGCAGCGGCAACCCCCTGTCCGTCCTCACGGAGAACCTCCCCTTCGCGCGCGACGTCGGCATGCGCTTCATCATCGCCCGCAGCTCGGCGGGTGCGTCGCGCTCGATGTTCGAGTCCTTCATGCAGCGGGTGAAGGAACTCGGCGCCCAGGGAATGGTGCTGTCAGGAGACCCCGGCGAAGGCGACGTCCTCGGCGGCATCCGCCCCCGCCCCATGCCCCCGGGCCGCGGCTACTTCGTCTCCCGCAAGCGGGGCATTCCCCTCACCCAGGTGGGCTGGCTGCCCGAGCAGTAACAGAACTGGTCCTGGGGAAACACCCCTGTGAAGACCTCTGTACAGCGTCGGCTCAGCATCGGGTCGGCAATCACCGTCTGCCTGGTGGCTATCGCCGGTGGCACTTTCTACTTCACCGGCGGCTACGCGAAGTGGCGCGACGGCAGGTCCCTGAACGAGGCCTGCGGAGGTGTCGTTCCGAAGGACGAAGCTCGCACGGGATTTGGCAGCGACCACGTCCGCGCCGAGTCGGATACCACGCGGTACTTCCCGGGCGGTGAGGACGGGCGCATCACGAACTGCTATGTCGAAGACCCGGACAACGGCAAGACCATCACGGTGGACATGCACTGGAGTTCACAGGCGGAGCGGGTGGCATCGGCCATCAAGCACGACTCCCTCACCGCTGTCGGCGGTGGCGCCGTCCCCATGGGGCGAGGGTGGCCGGGCACCGTGGTGTCGGATGAAGGTCTGTACGGCGGCATGGAGCTCGGATGCCGCAACAAGAAGGGCGAGAGTCTCCTCGTCAGCACCTACGCATTCGATAACCTCCTCGATCCCGCGAACCCGGGCGAAGGCCGCGCGGCCTTCGCCCGGGTGACGAGCGGCATAGCGAAGAGCGCTGACGAGAAGTTCAATTGCGACGCCCCCTCGGGCAACGTCATCAAGAAAATCGCCCCCAACCCGCCGCAGAACCCGACCCCGGTCGCCCAGGCCGAGGGAACCTGTTCCGCGGTGGCCAAGCTGAACCTCAAGGGCCACAAGCTGGAGTCGGTTGCGGAAGCCCCCGTTGACCCGACTTCCCCAGCGGAGGACTGCTACCTGAACAACGCGAAGGGCGAGCCGGCGTACAGGCTGACCGCCCTCTACGGGAGCTTCGCCAAGAACGTGCGCGACAAATCGTCGAGCTTCGAGCTCCACGATTCCCTCGGCGCCGGTGAGGACTCGGGTGCCGACGCGAAAACCCACCGCGCTTACGGAAATGCCCGCTGCCCGGAGGGCCTGGGTACGGGTCTCTACACCCTGTCGGGACTCTCCTGGAGGACGCAGGGCGAACCTTCCCTGAAAAAGCCCGACCCCGCGTTCGAGCGAGCCACACTGAAGGCGTTCGCTCAGCAGTCCGCCAAGCGCCACGGCTGTAGCGGACTCCAGACTCCATGATGGAGCTCAGGCCGCCGGTGAACTGAGAAAAGGGGGTGGGCAACCGTGCGACGGTTGCCCACCCCCAGACAGGCTCAAAACGTGATGTCCTCGAACATCTGGGCCGACTTCTTGTCAGTAAGGTGGTAGTCCGCCTTACTTTCATGCAGGAGCTTCGCGACGTGCTTCAGGGTGTGATCGATGTGGGCGGCCCTGGCGTTGAACTGCCTCTCAGCCGCCAGCATCATCGTGTGGGCTTCGCCCTCCCAGCCGTCGGTAACCTTCTTCACGGCAGCCACGATGTCATCGATCTGCTTGCGCACTACCTGCGCGCCCTTTTCGATGTCGCTGGCGGTCGAGTCCATTGAGCTGTAATTGACCTTGAGGTCCATGCCATCTCCGGTGTTGTGTCGGATGTGTCGATCGACCTGGCCCTAGAGGACCTCGACGACCGCGTTCAGTCTTTACTGACCGTACAGATCGATCTTGCTAATGCCAGTAGACTGACTGCCAGGGTCGAGCTGTCCGCCGGCGGCACTACCGTTGACGTCGACCTTCTGGAGCTTTCCTGCAATCTCGCCGTCGTTGGCACCACTGGAGCGGTGGGTGAGAACCACTGCCTCATGAATGCCCTTGATCAACTTCTGCAGAGCCTCGTGGTCGAGATTCAGATCCGACTGCGCCTTCTGAAACGCGTTGGCGCCGTCACCCTTCCAGGCCGCCTCTACCGTGGCAACGGCATTCGCCAGAGTCTTCAAGTTGGTCGCGAGCTCGGAGCCAATCTGCTCGATTGACGCCTCGAAGCTCTGGAATGCTGCGTCGCTAACGTGCTGAGAGCCCGACATATTCCACCTTCCCCCATGATGTGTTGGTGAGTCGAGATGGGGTTTCTTACCTCAACTCACCCTGTCAGAGCTTCCTACCGAGTCCGGCGGGAAGCAGCAACCCCTCGCTCGCCATTCGCACGTGTTTCGCTTACGGAAAGCGAGGCGATGTCAGTACTGGCTGCCACGGCGCCTCACCATGACAACGGCCACGGCAGCAACCACGACGGCAGCCCCCGCTCCCAAGGCGACCCAAAGACCGGTATTGCCACCCTCGCTCGACTTGGCGTCAGCAGCGGTTTCCTTACCTGCCTGCTGATCGGAAGCCTGGTTGTTCGAATCGGATGGCTGCGGTTGGGTGCCGCCAGACTTCGAAGCGGAAGGGGACGGGTCCGGCGTGGTCGCCCCCTCGCGCTCGAGCAGCGGGTTCACGTCCGCCGGGCCCGGCTTCCCCTTACCGTCGAGCAAGACCTGAGCGGGTCGGATGATGCCGTATCCGATGTACCGGCTCGGAACCTTTCCCTTTGGCTTGTTCGCAGTTTGCATCATGACCCGGAGGACCTGGTTGTTGGTCCAGCTGGGATGCTTCGACCAGATGAGTGCGGCGGACGCGGATGCCAGGGCAGCGGCCGGGCTTGTCCCTTTAGTGTTGCAGAGCGCCTTCATGCCCTCACAACGCCCTGGAATATCTTCGCCCGGCGCCGCCAAGGCTACTTGGGGACCAAAGGTGGACAACTTGGCCACAGCACCACTGGAATTCACCGCACCTACGCCGACCACTCCGGGAATATTTGCAGGATAACCGGACTCATTGCTCTGGTCTCCATCATTTCCCGACGAAGCAAAAATCAACTTTCCCTTCGACATGGCATAATCAACCGCACGCCTGGTATAAGGGGCGTCCTCGCTGGGTCCCGGAGCGCCCATCGAAATGTTGATCACCTTGGCGCCATTATCGACCGCAAACCGGATGGATTTACCCATTACCTCATCGGCGGCAAA
Source organism: Streptomyces sp. NPDC005962 (assembly GCF_040629205.1). Classification (NCBI taxonomy): domain Bacteria; kingdom Bacillati; phylum Actinomycetota; class Actinomycetes; order Kitasatosporales; family Streptomycetaceae; genus Streptomyces; species Streptomyces sp. NPDC005962. Next base: position 30,091 of record NZ_JBEXVE010000052.1, read on the forward strand.
TATCTTCCCCGCTTGATTCTTTACAGGGAGAATTTTGGCATCAGGAGCCACGCCCTGAATTCCGCCACTGGCCCCCGTTCCCGCAATAAGGGAGGCCATTCGCGTGCCGTGCCCCTCGGTATCATCAGCGGTGTTTGTCGAATTACCCATCATGTTTTTACCGCTCAAAACACGCCCGCGAAGCTCCGGAACCCCACGGTCAACGCCACTGTCCACAACAGCGACAGTCACGCCACTTCCTGTCGCCACCTCCTGCATCTGGTCAACTTTCATGGCGTCCAGATACCACTGACGGGACCGCACGTCTTCAGCCGATGCGGCCGGGGCTGTTCCAGCCCAACAAGTCAGTGCCGCCGTAAGCAGTACGAGCGAGCGCTGCGCGTTACTCCGCGCGGCTCGAATCGGGATCGGCATGGCGTGTGGCTCTCCTCAACTTACTGCGGAACTCATGTCGCTAGTCGACAACTGGAGGAACAGTGTCACGCCGCCCCAGAGTCCAGGTCTCTTCATCTTCGACCAGGTAGTCGGGCGCCTCGCCCGTCTCGTGATCGGCCCTAGCTGTGCTGATGCGTGATGAGGGGACTGGCGTTCCTGCCTGGCCTCCCCTGACAAGACCCGCGCCACCGGGAGTGAACTCAGTTCGACCCCGGCTGGAGTTACGAGGATTCGCGACGGAACCTCCGGATTCCAAAACCGAGCGGCGCTCCGACCCCTGCCGATCAGTCGCCGGACTGCCGGGCCTGCCCCCCTCAGAGACAAACGGAGTCCGCGGCGGATTCACTTGTCCACCGGATTCCGAGGTAAGCCGACGTTCCGGCGTGGATCTACCCGTAATCGACTGTCCGCCCCGGGTGTTGGGGGGACCGCCACCCACTACCGGCCCTCGTGGCATCGACGTTCTCTCTTCACCGATCACCGTCGAACGAGGCAGTCTCGGCCCACTGTTCAACGGACGCTGCTTCCCACCGACGATCCCCTCAGTGTTCCCGGTCCGAGGCAGGACGGGACCCCTGGGGATTGACGTACTGGTAATGGGCTTTTCACCCGAAGGACCAAGACTCCTAGGGGTGGGGCCGATACGCGGCGAAAGCGGCTTCGCGGTTGAAGTGGGTGGCCCTGGCCTCATTGGCGCGGGCGGCAATGTCACTTCCCGTCGCGTCTCTGGAGGACGGTTAGTCGGCGGAGCGTCGCCAAGCCGTCGCTCGGCGGCGTCCGGCGGCGTCAGAGTTTTCGCCCCGTCAATGGCAGTACGGGTGTCCTGGCCAGCGTCCTGAGCAACACGAGTCCGAGGTTCGGAGACGCTGGACCCATCCGGCTGAACCTTGGCATCCGAAGCTGTCGCGTAGGTTTCGGCCCCGGGAGATGAACCGTATGCCTGGCCCACGTCCAGGTGATCGTCGGGAAAGGCCAGCGGCTTGAACCTCGGCTCCTCCCGCGCCTTGATTTCATCATTCGCGAACCGGTAATACGAGGTCACCCGCTCCAGCTGATGAATGGCCGCCTGCTTGTTCGTCGTCGCGTCCTTCTGGAGCGCGTCGTCCAGGTCGGGGTCCCCATGAGCTTCGGCCACGTCCACCGGCTTGGGGACGGCCTTCTGTGCTTCCCTCAACGCCTGGCCCGCCGCGGCCATCTGATCGCCCACAACCGCCGCGTACTGAGCGAGTTTCATGACCTCGCCGGCGAACTCACGCGTCCAGTCGCGGAACCCATCCGCCCCCTCGCCGTCCCATTCCACCCGCTCCGCGTACCCACGCAGGCCGAGCCCGATGGCGTCGATCCTGGGGCTCGCGTCACCCACCGCGGTCCCCGCGCTGGTCAGCTTGTCCGGGTCGGCGTCAGCGACCAACGCGTGCAGCTCCGCAAGAGACATGCCCTCGAAGTCCGAGCTTGCCATTGCCCCCACTCCCCGCTACTAGCCGAAGGTCTCGTCCGACGTACCGCTCTTGCCCGTGCCCGTACCGGCAGCGTTGGCGTCGTCGGCCGACCGCCCCTGCTGAGGATCCGTCTTGTCGTAGTAGTTCTGCGCGCGCTTGTGGATCTCTCGCAGCCGGGCTGCCTGCTCGGAATCGATACTGTCGTAGCCGCGATCGGAAATCTGAACGGCGACGCCAAGCGCTTCGAGCTGGTCACCGAGGATCTGTGAGAGTTCTTCGAGACGGGTGTGGACCTTCTGGTAGCTCCCCGCCAGTTCTTCAGCCGCTGGAAACTTCCCGTAGGCCGCCGCCGCGATCCGATGCCGACTGATCGCGCTCTTCGCCGCCGGCGACTCCTCGAGGTCCTTCAGCATCTTGTCGAGCTGCTTCTTGAAGTAGGCCAGCGTCTCGGCCTTCTTCGATATGCCCGAGCCGACGTTGAGTCCAGGCCGTGCCCCCGCCTCACCCACGACTCTCCCCGTTCATCAGCCCCGTCCTCCCCGTGCGACGTCACGTCGCCCATCCAGCACTGTATCCCCCGAACAGCCCAGCCCCAACTACGTATCGGCGGCAACTCTTCGACACTTCCGTTACATACTCCGGCGATATCGACGACCACATCCATCACCCAATTGCCCCGCCATGTCGCATTTCGTCATGCCGACAACGAAGAATCCAATGTATAAGCACCCTCGGACATCGCCATGAGTACTTCTACTCAGATGCGGCGGACGGACGGCGGCGGCGGTTTCGTTCGTTGACGACCGCCGCGCAGCCCGCGAGGAAGGCGACGAGGACGGCGGCGGTGCCCAGGGTGTAGGTCGCGAGGCGTTCCTTCCGCTCCTGGGGGGTCTCGCCGAGGATCATGGGCGCACCGTCGGGGGCGTCGACGTTGTCGGCGGCTCCCTTGTCGGGGGTGACGCGGTCGAGGGGGGCGTCGTCCTCGGTGAGGGCGCGGACGGGGTCGACGACACCCCAACCGACGAACCGGTCATGGTGGTTGACCACGCGTTCGGCTGTCTGCCCGATCTGGGCGACGACCTGGCGCGGCTTCCAGTCGGGATGCTTCGCCCGGATCAGGGCGGCGACGCCGGCGACGTAGGGGGCGGAGAAGCTCGTGCCGTTGTCGACGCACTGGCCGCCCTTGGGGACCGTGGAGACCATCTCGACACCGGGCGCCGCCACGTCGACGAAGTCACCGGACTGGGAGAACGGGGCGCGCTCGTTGTTGCGGTCCGAGGCGCCGACCGCGAGAACGCCGTCGTAGGCGGCCGGGTAGGTCTCCTTGACCTTGCCGTCGAGCCCGTCGTTTCCGGCCGAGGCGACCACGACGACATTCTTGTTCAGCGCGTCCTGGACCGCCCGCTGCAGATTGTTGTTGGCTTCGAGCGGTTTGACGGTGTCCTGGGAGATGTTGATGACACCGGCCCCCGCCGCGACCGCCCGGTCGATGGCGATGGCCATGGTGTCGGTGGTGCCGGACCCCTTTTCGTCGTTCTGCCGAATCGGAATGATCTTGGATTCGGGTGCGATGCCGACGAATCCGGTGCCGGAGTGAGGGCGTGCCGCGATGATGCCCGCCACCTTGGTGCCGTGGCCGACCGAATCGTCCGTGCCGTCGCCCTTCTTCCCCTTGGAAAGGCTCTTCTTGCCGCCCTTGCGGACCTCGCTGCCGTCGCTCGTGTCGACCGCGTCCTTGAGCTGCCGGTTGGTGTTGTCCACCCCGGTGTCGATCACCGCGACCTTGACGGGACGGCCCTCGGCGTCTTTCCCCTTGGTGTCCTGCCACAGCTGGTCGAGAAGAACGCGTTGCAGCGACCAGGGCGTGCCCTTGATCTGCTTGGCGGGGTAGGTGCATTCACCGCTGCCCGCGAGGGACATGTCCTGGACGTGCGGCGCCGGGGGCGGACCGGCTGCCGTGGTCAGCGCCGTGAGGAGCATGGCCGCCGACAGAGCGAATGGTTTGGTCACGCTCCACACCGACTTCGTGTTCATCGAGTGCCCCATGTCTCACGACCCCTGCGGCTGCCTGGCGCTGTTGTAGTCGAGCCGTGGCCCCGTCGGCAGGAATCCGGACCAGTTGGCGGGCACCGGAACGGGTTTCGCGCCTTCGTAACCGAGGCTCCGCTGGGCCCTGTTCACATCCTGCTGGGACTCGGCGGTCGCGGCCTTCCCGGTTTTGTCCTCCCCGCCGATCTTGGACTTCCCCGAATCGCTGTCGTTGTTGGACGGAACCGCGTAGCGAAGGCCGGTGTCCGTCACCAGGAAGACCGGGCCGTCCTTGATCTGGCGGCCGGTGACCTGGCGGTAGAGGAGCCCCGAGCCCGGGGTGACGTAGGCACTGGTGGCGCCGTCCGGGATGGTGGCGGGGAAGTTCGTGCCGGCCCAGGTGGTCAGCTTCGGATCGCCCTCGGGGGTCACTCCGTTGAAGATGTTGCAGCTGGTGTCGCGGGCGCTCCCGCCCGCCGCGCCATTGACGGAGTTGGACTGATCCGGGATTTCGCCGGGCCAGTGGTTGGTGCCGTAGAACTCGTCGGGGTCCGGGTTGAACGAGCCCGGCTTCACCCGCACCGCCGAGCTCGCGTCGTTGATGGAGCTCTTGCTGCGCATCAGGAGCTTGGCGACGAACTCCGAGACGCGCTGCACCTTGTCCCGCAGCACCACGTACTTCTGCGTTCCGGTTCCGCTCGGCGCTTCGATGACCATGCCGACCCGGTTGGCCCGCTCACCCAGGCTCGGGATTCCGGCGTCACCGCCGATCGAGCCGGGGACCTGCGGGAAGTCGATGGGGGAGCCGTCCCGGAGGGTGGCCAGCCAGTCGCTGGTCACCCGCTGGGGCCGGGCGCCGTCATGGAAGATCGAGCGAAGCAGGAGACTCGTGTCCGCGGTGGGTTTCTGCTTCCAGTCCGGGCCGCCGATCAGGTACTTGGTGCCGTTCGGGGACACCACATAACGGGCGCCGTCCTGACCCTCTACGTAGAGGGCCTGGCCGCCCCGCAGCGCCTGGGGGCCACGGAGCTTCTTCAGCTTGGGATCGCGTTCCGAGAAGACGAAGACCGCCTTCTGCGTGGTCTTCCCATTGCCGCCCGGCTGTTCGCAAACCGCCCACGCCTTTTGCTTCTTCGCCTCATCGGACGTCGGCATGCGGTCCGGTGCGTACGGGATGCCGATGGTGGGGCCGCGCGGGATGTGCCCGTTGTCCAGCTCGGTTTCCTTCACCTTGAGGATGCCGGACTTTCCCGGCTCGAGGAGGAGCTTGGCGGAGGCGAAGTTGAGTACCGGGTGGAGCTGGACCTTCCCGTCGGTCTTGAGGACGACATAGCGGGTAGTCGAGTCGCTGCCCACGATGACATGCGAGGCGACATCGTCCCAGCCCTTGGGCGCGACCGGCTTGAACATCCCCCAGGCCCCGAACCCCGCAAGAATCAGGGCACCGACGATGACACCGGGGAGAGCCGCCCGCAGGGGACGCGGCGCGCCCTCCTCGGTACCGCTGAGCGTAGGTTGCAGAAATGCCGCGACTGTCCGCTTCTTCGCAAAGGTATAGGCGTTGAGTTCATCCCGCCGTGATGCCATGTTTAGCCGCTTCTCCCCGGTTTTCGGCCTCGGTAGTCAGGTGGCCTGCCCTCGGTCCTGGTGTCGTACCGACCCTCTACTATGCCGGTAGTGAATTGACTCATGTAGCCCGGGGACACTCGTGAGCACACCCAACGACCGGGCTGTTCGGGCGGGTTTCAGACTTTAAGGGGCTGACGGGGATGGCTGCCGCCACGCGCGGACGCAGCGCGAGGAGCGCGTCCGGCCGACAAACACCGACCGGATACGGCTCGGGATCATCTGCCCCCACTCCCCCGCAGGCGACGGCCCCGGCCTCCGTCACCCCGCGGCTGATGTCCCGGCCCGGCAGCATGGGCCCCCTGCGGCTGCAGCAGCTCGTGCTGGTGGAAGTGGCCGCCGCGCTCGTGCTCGTCGCCTGGGTCGTCGACAAGCTGCTCGTGGTGCCCGCCGCGGTCGTCGGCGTGGTCCTCGTCCTCCTCGCCGTGGTCCACCGCCATCAGCAGCCGGTACCGGAGTGGCTCAGCACCACGGGTGCGCTGCGCAGGCGGCAGCGACAGGCCGCGAAGCCGGTCGACTCGGACACGGACCCCGGTTTCACACCTGCCGTGGAGTGCGAACCGGCTCTGCGCACCCTTACGTTCACCGACCGGGAGCGGCGCGCGGTGGGCCTGGTCGGGGACGGCACCTTCCTGACCACCGTGCTGCGGGTCGAGGCGGTGGACTCGCCCCTGCGTCCGCCGCGCGCACAGCGCCCGCTGCCGATGGCACTGCTGCGCGACGCCATGGACGTGGACGGGATTCTGCTGGAGTCGGTGCAGATCGTGCAGCACGCGCTGCCCGCGCCCACGCCCGACCTGTCGGCGCAGACCGTCCCCGTGCGCAACTACGGGCCGCTGCAGGAGCGGACCGGCGCGCCGTCGGTCCGTCTGACCTGGGTGGCTCTGAAGTTCGACCCGGAGCTGTGCCCGGAGGCCGTCGCCGCGCGCGGCGGGGGCATGGAAGGCGCACAGCGGTGCGTGCTGCGTGCCGCGGATCAGCTGTCGAGCAGGCTCCAAGGGGCCGGTTTCGGCGTGACGCTGCTGTCGGAGGAAGGCGTGACCGCCGCGGTCGCGACCGCGGCGAGCGTGAATCCGAGGGCAACCGCCCAGGCCCGGCAGACGAACACGCACAACCGGCGCACGCTGGAGAGCGCACGGGCCTGGCGCTGCGACGACCGCTGGCACACCACGTACTGGATCGGCCGCTGGCCACAGCTGGGGCCGGGGGGCGCGCCGCTGCCGCAGCTGGCGGCGCTGCTCACCTCGCTGCCCGCGCTCGCGACGACCCTGAGCCTCACCTTGCGCCGGGGCGGCACGCAGGGCGGTCGGCACGCGCCGACGGTGGCCGGGCACGTACGGATCACCGGCCGCAGCGCGGATGACCTGGTCGCATTGCGGCGGGAGCTGCAGCGCACCGCCCGCGGGGTGCGGATGGGGCTCGTACGGCTGGATCGCGAGCAGGTACCCGGTGTACTCGCCACTCTGCCCCTGGGAGGGACCCGCTGATGGCCACGCCCACGAGCGTCTTCAACGGGCCGTCGCCCGCCCCGGCGGCAGGGCCCGGCCTGGCCCCTGGTCAGGCGGCCACCGCACCGCGCAGGCAGCGGAGGGGGTTCGGGCTCATCGGGCCGCGGCGGCAGCGGCACGAGCTGTCGCCCGAGCAGTTCGACGCGCTGTCTCTGCCCGTCGGCGACGACGGTGTGATCATCGGGGTCGGTGCGCGTGACCAACCGGCGGTGCTCGGCCTGCACCGCCCCATGCCCTTCAACGTCGTGCTGATCGGGGGGCTGTGGACGGCGCACGTGCTCGGGCTGCGCACGGTCGCCACGGGCGCCCGGGTCACCGTCGAGACCGGTCGCCAGCACATGTGGACCTCACTGGCGCAGGCGGCGAACAGCGGCCATCAGAGCCTCACGCTTCATGACGTGGGCCGGGTGCCACCGCAGGGACCCTCGATCGGCAGCCCGGTCCTGGTGATCCGTGACGCGGGTATGCGTCCGCCCCGCGGGCGGGTGACGTCGGCTCCCTGGCAGTCGGTGCTGACGCTGTTGCCGTACCTCAGCCCGGTCGCCCCGCGGTTGATGGAGAACGCCGACCTGGTCGGCATCCAGCGGGTGTCGCCCGATGAGGCCGCCCAGGTCGGGCGGATCATGGGGCTGCCGTCGGCAGACGTCGAGTCGCTGTCCGCTCTGCCGGACGGAGTCACTCTTTGGTGTGATCGTCAGTCGCGGGTATACGTGGCGACGCATCCGACCGACGTGGAATCCGGGCTGCTGGGGGCGGCCCGCCGGATGGACTGACGGTGTTCGATTGCCGCCGCGTGCAGGGTGGATGAGACTGTCGACAAGGTCTGTGCGGGTGCGGGCACCCGCAGTAACGGGAAGGGATTCTCCACCGATGGCTGACGCCAAAGAGAAGGCTGAGCTGTACGCGCTCGACATCTCCGATGTCACGTGGCACAGCGCGCCGGACAGCACCACCGAAGAACGTGTGGAGATCGCTTATCTTCCGAACGGGGCCGTGGCCATGCGGAATTCCGCCGACCCCGGCACGGTGCTGCGCTACACGGAGGCCGAGTGGCGTGCGTTCGTGCTCGGTGCGCGGGACGGCGAGTTCGACGTGCGCTGAGCCGGTTCGGTGAAGTGCTGAGGGGGCGGACACCGTGCGGTGCGCCCCCTTTCCTTCGGGGAGGACCGCAGCCGGGGCACAGGCCAGCGTCTCCTTCGCGGCGTCCCTGCCGGGGTGCGGGCAGTCCATCGGTTTCCGCCGCGGTTGCCCTCGTTCCGCTGCTGTCGCCTTGTACGCGGCGTTTGTTTCCCGGAGCGCCTCGTCTTCCGCCCTCTCGCCCTGCCGACGGGTACGCGGCGGCAGAATCTCGACCCCCGTCGTGCGATTATCAGCAGGTCATGAGCCCCTACCCGGTGGTCCAGCGGTTGTCGAGTGCGGCCCGGTCACGGTCCCTCCGGAAGACCGTGAGGTAGCGGACAGGGCGAGTACCGGGACGGGCCTGCCATAGGGTCCCTCATGGTGATTAGGCTTGGTGTGCGCACGGTGACGAACCTGATCAGGTGTCCCCGGCGCCGCAAAAGGGGAAAGCCGAACGGTCGGACGACAGTAGCGATCGGCAACAGATCGGCCTCGCCATGAATTTCAAGGGTGTTCGACCACACCAGGAGGCATTGTGAGCAGCGATCGGGACGAGATCCGCACGGGCGGAACCACACCCGGCGATGATCGGTCCGACGCCGAGACCGAGCACACCGGCGAGTTCACCATCGACTACACGCCACCTGCCTGGTACACGCAGAACGCTTCGCCGTCGGCACCACCCGCCGCGGGGACCGGGGCGGACACGGGGGGCGGGGCGGCGCCGCCTCCTCCGCCGCCGGTGGGCAACCCGGTGCACGTGCCCGGACCGCCGGAGCCGGAGGGCTTCCAGACGTGGACGCCTCCGCCAGAGGCGCCTTCCGTCGAGCCCGCGCCCGCTGATGCCTCCGTGCACCAGGCCGCGCCGGACGGGACCGCGGAGGACGCGGGGGACGCGGAGGCCGGATCGCGGGGCGACGAGGCCGACGGAACACCCTCTTTGTCCGGCTTCGCCGCAAGCCCGGCCGCTCCGGCCCCGGCTGACGGCACGCCGGAAGGCGACCGGGTCGAGCAGCACGCTTCCGATCTTCCCGACGCCGCCGCGGACGAGGACGACGACTACGCGCTGGCGCCCGCCGCGCCCCCGCCGGTCGCCGCCCCCGATGCCACCCCCGAGACCGGTGCCGGTGCCGACAGTGGCGCCGACGAGGGCGACGGCGTGCCGAGCGACTCCACAGTGCGGTTCTCCACCGCCTCGATGCGGCGCGAGATCGCGGAGCGGAAGCAGGCCGCCGACGCGGAAGCCGCCGCCGGGTCGGACGGTGACGCCGAGGCCGGAAGCGGCGACGTGCGCAGCGAGGGCACCATGCGCTTCTCCGCGGCATCGCTGCGCCGGGAGGCCGAGGAGCGCGCCGAGGCCGAGCGGCAGGACGGGGCGTCCGGCTCCACGGCGCCGCAGGAGACGGGCAACAACTGGGCACCGCCCGCCGCTCCGCAGTCCGGGCTGCCGCCGCTGCCGCCCGACTTCCAGCCCGCCGCGCCGGAGTCGGGCGGTACGGGCGGCGGTCCGGCACCGGTTCCGGAGCAGCGTACGGGCGGGCCCGGCGCGGCCGGTGGTCCGCTGCCGCCGCAGACCGGGCCGTGGGCGCCGCCGGCGGCGGGCCCGCAGGGCCAGCCCGCCCCCGGCCCGGCCGCCGGGCCGCCCGGGCCGCAGCCCCCGGCGCCGAACCCGGCCCCCGCGCAGGGTGGTTACCCTCACGGCGGCCCCGCCGCGCCGGGTCCGCACGGGCCCCAGGGTCCCCAGGGGCCGCAGAGTGCGCAGCAGAACCCGCAGGGGCCCCAGGCACCGCCGCCCCCGCAGGCGCCTCAGGCCCCACAGGCACCGCAGTACGGCTACCCGCACCCCGGTGCGCCCGGGCAGCCTCCGGCGCCCACGCCGGACGGATACGGCTATCCGCGTCCCGACGCGGGGCAGCCGTATCCCAGCCCCCAGCAGGGCCAGGGGCCGTACCCGCCGCCCGCGCCCGCCCCGCAGCACCACCAGCCGCCACAGCCGCAGCCGCCACAGCCGCAGGACGGCTACGCCTACCCGCGCCCCGACGCCGCCGCCCCCGCCGCCGATCCCCGTAGCGGCGGCTGGCCCGCCGCCGCGCCCGACCAGCGGCCGGGTGCCGGACAGGGCAACGCGGGCGCCCCGCTCGGGTACACGGCGGCGGTCGAGCTGTCGTCCGACCGGCTCATCCGCGGGAAGCAGAAGCCCAAGAAGAACAACGCCGTCGGTTCGCGGTTCAAGCTCGGCAGCAAGAAGGAGGAGGCGGAGAGGCAGCGCAAGCTGGAGCTGATCCGTACGCCGGTGCTCTCGTGCTACCGCATCGCGGTGATCAGCCTCAAGGGCGGCGTCGGCAAGACCACGACGACCACCGCGCTCGGCTCGACCCTGGCCACCGAGCGCCAGGACAAGGTCATCGCGATCGACGCCAACCCCGACGCGGGCACGCTCGGCCGCCGGGTGCGGCGTGAGACCGGCGCGACCATCCGCGACCTGGTCACCGCGATCCCGTACCTCAACAGCTATATGGACATCCGGCGGTTCACCTCGCAGTCGTCCTCCGGGCTGGAGATCCTCGCCAACGACGTGGACCCGGCGGTCTCGACGACGTTCAACGACGACGACTACCGCCGCGTCATCGACATCCTGGGCAAGCAGTACCCGATCATCCTCACCGACTCGGGCACCGGTCTGCTCTACAGCGCGATGCGCGGGGTGCTCGACCTCGCCGACCAGCTGATCATCATCTCCACGCCCTCCGTGGACGGTGCGAGCAGCGCGAGCACCACGCTCGACTGGCTGTCCGCGCACGGTTACGCCGACCTCGTGTCGCGCTCGATCACGGTCATCTCGGGGGTCCGCGAGACCGGCAAGATGATCAAGGTCGAGGACATCGTGTCGCACTTCGAGACCCGCTGCCGCGGGGTGGTCGTCGTGCCGTTCGACGAGCATCTGTCGGCGGGCGCCGAGGTGGACCTCGACATGATGCGCCCGAAGACCCGGGAGGCGTACTTCAACCTCTCCGCCATGGTCGCCGAGGACTTCTCCCGCGCGCAGCAGGCACAGGGGCTGTGGACGGCCGGGGAGGGCGCCCAGCCGCCGCAGCAGGCCCCGCCGCTGCCCGGGCACGGTCAGCAGCCCTACCCGGGGGCGTACGCGCCTCAGCAGCCGCAGCAGGGCCAGCAGCCGCCGCCGTACGGGTACGGCTATCCGCAGCAGGGGCCGCCGCAGCAGCCCGGCGGCTACCCCCAGCCGGGACAGCCGGGACAGCCCGGTCAGCCCGGACCGCAGCAGGGCTGGCAGCAGCCGCCGCACCAGGCACAGCAGCCGCCCCAGCCCGGCCAGCCCTGGCAGCCCGGCCCCCAGCAGGGGCAGGGGCAGCAGCCCCCGCAGCAGGGGCAGCCGTGGCAGCACCAGCCGCCACCCCCGCCGCAGCAGTAGCCCGCACAAAAGGCGATCGCCCCGCCGGACCGGTAGTGGGGACCGGGGGGGGGGGGGGGGGCGGCTGGGGTGGTGAGGGGGGGGGGCGGGGGGGGC
>NZ_JBEXVE010000053.1:0-25743 GCF_040629205.1 Streptomyces sp. NPDC005962
CCCTCGGTCGTCCCGGCATCGCCCGGTCATAGTTACACGATGTGCTCGACGCCGGGATGTCTGTCCGAAGAAAGCGGCCGGAGTGTGTCACCTTTCCGCAGCTCGGGCATGCACCGGATTGTGGGATACCCACAAGGTGACGCTTTGGGCGCTTGTCGGTGGCCGGTATGAGCGGCTGCCGCTGGTAGACCGAGGTCTCGGGAAAGCGGTCCGCACGACTTCGTCATGAAGTTGTCCATCGAGGGCACGAATGACTTCCTGATGACGTTGACCCGTCAGTGAGCGTTTTCCAACCTCACGTTGACGCGTGGTGAAGGACGACGACGGCCTTCACCATGTCGGTGATCCGGTTGGTGCTGCAGCGGAGCTTCCGCAGAAGACGCCAGTCCTTGAGCGTGGCCATAGCTCATTCGCCGACGCATCGGATCTTGGCGTGACTGGTGTTGTGGCGGCGCTTCCACCCCTTCAGACGGCGACCGCGGAACGGGACTCGAACAGGCCCGCCGGCGCCTTGATACGCCTTGTCCGCCCAGCACTTCAGGCCCGCCTCGGTGAGCGCGTCGATGATTCCGTGGTGTCGGGCAGCAGTGAGGTCGTGGGTCGATCCGGGCGGGGCGGGCGAGGCCCAGAGCAGGCGTCCGAACGGATCGGCGAGGACCTGGATGTTCATGCCGTGGCGCTTGTGTTTCCCGGAGTAGTACGGGGAGTCCGCACCGATCCGGTCGATCGGCAGCAGAGTGCCGTCCAGGATCACGAACGCCTTCTCGCGGATCGTCCGCATCGCCTCGGCGAGTGAAGGCGCGAGGGCGGCCAGGGCCTCGACAGCTTCGCGTATATAGCGGTAGACCGTGGCGATCCTGATGTCGAATCCGGCAGCGAGCTGGGCGTAGGTATCACCGCACCGCAGGTGCGCGAGGGCGAGCAGAGCCTGGCGGCCGACGGCCAGACGTCGCCACCGTGTACCGATCTTCGCCCGCCGCGCGGCCAGTTGACCGGTAAGGAACCGCAGGGTTCGGCTGGACAGATCGATCGAGGATGAGTAGACACGCATGCGAAGCTCCTGGCAGGCACGGGTGATCTTGGTCGAGAACCCGTCTACCAGGAGTTTTGTCGTTGCGCAGGGGCGTCCAACAGGTCAGCATCGGGATGCTGGAAATCGCTCACTGTTCAGTCACGGCGGTGAGCTCGGCGATGAATCCCGTTCGTGACCTCGACGCGGTCGCTCCCGGAGCCGATGTTCAGCACATCGGCCGGTTGCCTATGAACGAGTACTCATGCAAGAGTAGTCGTATGTCATCGATCAGGTTGTTCATCCTCGACACGTTCGCGAGGAACGGCGAGATGCACGGGCATAGGGTGCGCCTCCAGGCCGAGCGGGAACATCTGCACCTGTGGACGGACGTGTCCGTGGGCAGCCTGTACCAGGCGATCAAGCGTCTGCTGGCTGAGGGCTTGCTCGAAGAGGTCAGGACCGAGAAGGAGGGCAATCTGCCCGAGCGTCAGGTGTACGGCATCACCGGTGAAGGGCGGCTGCGTCTCAAGGAACTCCAGGCCGAGAGTCTGCGCCACATCTGGATGAAGCCGGACCCGTTCGACCTGGCCCTCACCCGCCTGGACCCGGAGAAGCTGGACGAGCTCCACATGGTGATCGCATCCCGGCTGGATGAACTCGCCTCCATGCTCTCGGACACCGAGGCGCTGAACGCCAACGCCATCGACGGCGGCTACCTGACGGTGAGCGAGGCACTAGCGGTCAGTCACAGTGCGCACAGGCTGCGCGCCGAGATCGCCTGGCTCCAAGAGGTCCTGGACGCGGTGCCCGAGATTGTCACCGATGAACGGACCCGTCAGCCCGACACCCTCTGAACACCGGATTCCGCCCCCCTTGAATCCACCCGCGTCGCAGTCGGCGCGGTATCGCCCGGTAAGGAGCACGCCCCATGTCCAAACTCATCGAACCCTTCACCCTGTCCGTGCCGGAGGAACAGCTGACCGACCTGCGTGAGCGGCTCTCCCGCACCCGGTGGCCCGATCCAGAGACCGTTCTGGACACCAGCCAGGGACCCCAGCTGGCGAAGCTCCGCGCGCTGCACGACTACTGGCTCAACACCTACGACTGGCGGCGGTGCGAGAAGACCCTCAACTGCTTCGGCCAGTCACGCACCATCATCGATGGTCTGGGCATTCACTTCCTCCATGTGCGCTCGCCTGAGCCGGACGCCCTCCCGCTGGTCATGACCCACGGATGGCCCAGCTCCGTCCTCGATTTCCACAAGGTCATCGGCCCACTGACCGATCCCGCGGCCCACGGCGGTGACCCGCGGGACGCCTTCCATCTCGTGGTGCCGTCGCTGCCGGGGTTCGGGTTCTCCGACCGGCCTACGGAACCCGGCTGGGGATTCCCCCGGGTCGCCGATGCCTGGATCACGCTGATGGACCGGCTCGGCTACCGGCGATGGGGCGCCCAGGGCGGCGACCTCGGATGCGCGGTCACCGACGAGATCGGCCGCAAGGCCCCCGACGGATGCGTCGGGCTGCACCTCAACTTCGCCATGTTCCCGCCAACGCCCGACGAGATCCGAGACGCCACCGAGCATGAGCAGGCAATGCTCGACAGCGCCGCCTACTTCTGGGAGAACCTCTCGGGCTACGCCAAGGAGCAGGCAACCCGCCCTCAGACCATCGGCTACTCCCTCGCGGAGTCCCCCATCGGCCTGGCTGCCTGGATCTACGCGATGTTCCAGGATACCTGCGGCACGCCGGGGGACGCGGAAGCATCTTTCACCCTGGACGAGCTGCTCGACGACATCATGCTCTATTGGCTTCCCAACACCGGGACGTCCTCTGCGCGGACCTACTGGGAAATGGCACGGTCGGCACGGCCCTCCGCGCCGAACGCCGCCGCACCGATCACACTGCCTACCGGATTCAGCATGTTCCCGGAGGAGCACGTCCGGAAGTCCCAGCGCTGGGTGGAACGCCGCTACAGCAACGTCGTCCACTTCAACGAGCTTGAGGTGGGCGGGCACTTCGCGGCCCTGGAACAACCGGCACTCTTCGTTGACGAAGTCCGGACCACCTTCCGTTCCTTGCGCTGAGCGCACCGCCGGCATCGGCACCTCCTACCGACAACTTTCCCCCCAGGAAGGGCGATACCTCATGACACCCCTGCCCGGCGAACTCCTCAAACTGCTGAACCGGCCCAGCCCCTGCTTCATCGCCACCACCATGCCGGACGGCTCGCCTCAGCTCACCCAGACCTGGGTCGACACCGATGGTGAACACATCCTCATCAACACCGTCGAGGGCTACCGCAAAACCAAAAACGTTCAACGCGACCCCCGTGTGGCCGTCAGCATCGCCGACCCGGATGACACCTCCCGCTACTTCTCCGTACGGGGACGCGTCACCAGCGCCACGACCGACGGCGCCGCCGAGAGCATCGAACACCTCGCCCAGAAGTACACAGGCCACCCCTACGCCTCGTACGGCGGCCCGGGCCAGACCCGGCTCCTGCTGACCATCACCGTCGACTCCGTCATCCATTCCCCCATGCACTAACCTCGTGCTTTCACGAGCGTGCTCGCCCATGCCTGATTAAATAAGCGGAGAGTGCTTCTGACCTGCAACGATGGGACCTGTCTAGGGTCCTGTTGGCTGCACGGAAGGAAGCACTCTCCAGGTGAGCAAGCGTATCGGGGTGTACCCACGTGTCCGCCTCGAGGGTGGTGGCAGCGGGGTGGTCTCGCAGGCCGGGGCAGTGCTGCTGGTCGAGACAGTCGATCTGACCGACTGAGCCCGGATCCACCGGCTTGATTCCCGGTTGATCGTTTCGGGGTCGTGCAGGCCGTGTTGGGGCTGAGTTGCGGATTCGGGCATGGGGTGGCCGCTGGTCTGCCCAGCTCTTCCACTCTGTCCACAGGTCTCGGGCCCTTTCGGGCAGGTCGGTCAGGGAGCGTCAGAGGGCCGGCGGTGCATGCACCGTGCTGAACAGCTGGGTGAAGTCCTCGTTCCAGGGCCAGCGCTCGGGCAGGTGCAGGGTGAGGCGGCTGGCGGAGCGGGCTAGGCGGGCGGGCACGTTGATCAGGCGGTCACGGATGGTGGCGGTGGTCGCCCTGGCATGGAACGCGGAGGCCAGGGCGCCGGCGGCGCGGGTCAGGTTGTGTGCCAGGGCCGCCAGGGCGAGCCACGCGGCATTGGCCTGGAAATGACCGGACGGCGCGTGGGCGAAGCCGCTGTTCTTGACATCGGCGATCACCTGCTCGACGACAGCGTGCCGGCGGTGATCACGCTCGGCATCCCTCAAGGCGAGCGGGGAGTCGGTGAACGCGGCGTGGTAGCGCCAGGTGTCGAAAAGCGGGCCCTGCCCGGCCGGGACGGTACCGGCGCTCAGGCGCTTGACGCGGCGCGCGATCAGTCGGGCGGTGACCTGCTGTTTCTTCGGCTTGGAAGTGAAAGCGGTGTAGCGGATCTCGGCTATCTCGGCGTCGGAGATCCAGCACTGGCCCTCCTCGTCCCAGACCGCTTGGGGATATTTGATCGGTGTCCAGGCGTCCTCGTCGATGCGGGCGATGGTGGCCTTGACGGAGGCATTCATCCGCATGGTGATGGAGAAGCGGGCACCCAGGGCCCGGCAGGCGTTGATGACGTCGGCGCCGTAGAACGCGGAGTCCGCCCGCAGCACCAGCGGGCCGCTGGCGCCGCAGGCGCGTGCGGTGCGGATGGTCTCAGCGACGAACGCTGCCGCCCCGCGCGCGGAGTTTCGAGGGTCCCTTGCGCAGCTTGGTGGCGGCGATCACGGGGACGGACAGGGGTGTGGAGACGACGCCGAGCAGTGCATTCAGGCCCTTGACCTTGCTGTATCCGTATCCGGCGCCCTGTTTGGCGTAGCCGTGGGTGCGGCGGATGGTGTCGTCGATGTCCACGTATGCGGCCTGGTCCGCGCCGGGCAGCAGCGGGGTGTGGCGGGCCAGTTCGTGCAGGAACCGGCGGGCCACGGCGTGCAGTTGCTTCACATGCCCGTGGGTGAAGGAGCGCAGGAACGACCCCAGCGTGGACGGGGCCCGCACTCCGGAGAACAGGCGGCCCATCGCGCCGTGCCGCAGCCGGTCCATGTCGTCGATGCTGTCGGCGCCCGCGGCCATGCCGCCCACCAGCGACATCAGTTTCGCCGCTGGGAAGGCGCCGGTGCCGTCCTTCGAGGCGGGCAGCCGGACGTGCTCGCCGGCCAGCTTGGGCAGACCGCACCGCTCGGCCAGCCGCACCACCGGCTCCAGCCCGCCGTACGCGATCAGGTTCGGATCATCGAACGCGGATGAGACCGTCGCCGCGGCATGGGAAGATTGCATCTCGGAAGTGCCTTGTCGATCGTGCCTGATGTGGTCCTAGACAAACCCCATCATCGCAGGTCGCAAGGCACTTCTTCGTTTCTGGGTGAACCATCCACCGGCATCAAGCCGGGGTGATCCGGACTCAGCGCACCAGGGAAGGGGGGTTCTGACAGTACCTGTATCACCAGGGTCTCCCCGATGTGCACAACGCCTGTCAACCTGGCGTGAGTCGAAAGCGCCGACAGCACTCCATGGACACGCACTTCAGCTTTACTTCCATCAGCTCAATTCAGCTGCTGCCTCGAATGCGTGACCGTGTCGGCGCATTCTGACACGACAGGAGGAACGGATACCAATGACGGACAACCAATTCACCACTCACACAGAACTTTTCGATCTGAGTGGGAAGTACGCACTTGTCACTGGCGGCACCAAGGGCATTGGGATGATGATTGCGCGCGGCCTTCTCCAGGCGGGCGCCCGCGTCGTCATCAGCTCACGCAACGCGGACACGTGCGCGGAGGCACAGCAGCTGCTATCCGAATTCGGCGACGTCCAAGCAATTCCCGCCGACCTGTCCAGGCACGACGAGTGCCAGCGCCTCGCTGATCTTGTCATGGCCGACTCGGAACGCCTGGACATCCTCGTCAACAACGCGGGAGCGATGCGTAGCGAGCCGCTGGAGACGTTCCCGGACGAGGCCTGGGATGCAGTGCTCGACCTCAACCTCAAGTCGCCGTTCTGGCTGGTGCAGGCACTGCTTCCCGCACTTCGCAGGGCGGGAACCGCCGATGATCCGGCACGGATCATCAACATCGGCAGTATCGCCGCCATCCACGTCGCCCAGGCGCCCACCTACTCGTACGCCAGCAGCAAAGCGGCACTCCATCAACTCACCAGAGTGCTTGCCCGGGAGCTGGGCCCACAGCACGTCACGGTGAACGCGGTAGCACCGGGAGTCTTCCCGTCGCAGATGATGGGGGCCACGCTCGATGCCATCGGCGACAAGATCGCGGCGGCGGCCCCACTGCGCCGGCTCGGCCGCGACGACGACATGGCGGGTGCCGCCGTGTTTCTCGCCAGCCGGGCTGGGTCCTACCTCACGGGCGCCATCATCCCGGTAGATGGCGGCACCGCGACGACTGCAACGGGTACCCCCCCTGTCATGGGCCACTGACTAGTACGGCTGAACGGGCCTATGGTAGGGGGATGGCCACGATGGATCCACGCACCGAGATCCGGGAGTTTCTCAGCTCGCGTCGTGCCCGCACCGCACCCGAGCAGGCGGGCCTGCCCGCTTACGGCGGCAACCGCCGGGTCAAAGGTCTGCGCCGCGAGGAGGTAGCGCTGCTCGCGGAGGTATCCGTCGACTACTACGTGCGCATGGAGCGCGGCAGCCTCGCCGGTGCCTCCGACGGCGTGCTCGACGCGTTGGCCTTTGCCTTGCAACTCGACGAAGCCGAGCGCGACCACCTGTTCCACCTCGCGCGCCAATCCACGGCGCCCCGCAGCCCACGCCGGCGCAGGCCTGCCGTGACGGTGCGCTCGACACTGCAGCAGGTGCTCGACGCCATCTCCGATGCGCCGGCCTGGATCGGTAACGGCCGTTATGACGTGCTCGCCATGAATCAACTCGCTCGCGCGCTGTATTCACCGGTGCTGGCCGACCCGCGACGGCCCGCGAACACAGCGCGGTTCGTCTATCTGAAGCCCGAGGCGGCCAGAGATTTTTTTGTCGATTACGACCAAGTCGCCGGTGCCGTGGCTGCGAAGCTGCGCATGGCAGCCGGCCGCAATCTGCACGACGAGGAGCTGATCGCCCTGGTCGGCGAACTGTCAACGTGCAGTGAGCTATTTCGGCAGCGGTGGGCATCTCAGGACGTGCGGCTGCACCGGTCCGGCCGTAAGCGTATGCACCATCCGATCGTGGGCCAGCTCGACTTGGACGTCGAGTCCCTGGAACTGCCCGCCGAACCCGGCCTGCACCTCAACGTCTACACCGCACCCGCGGGCACACCGACCGCTGACAATTTGGCGCTCTTGGCGTCGTGGGCGGCCACCCAACAGACGCTGGCGACCGAGCTCGAAGCACACAACGGATAGTCCAACCCCTTCAGCCGTACTAGGGTCCGTCTCCCCGACCAGCGCGGGCAGACCGCACCGCTCGGCCAGCCGCACCACCGGCTCCAGCCCGCCGTACGCGATCAGGTTCGGATCATCGAACGCGGATGAGACCGTCGCCGCGGCATGGGAAGATTGCATCTCGGAAGTGCCTTGTCGATCGTGCCTGATGTGGTCCTAGACAAACCCCATCATCGCAGGTCGCAAGGCACTTCTTCGTTTCTGGGTGAACCATCCACCGGCATCAAGCCGGTGGATCCGGGCTGAGGGGACCGGCCCTCCGGTACCCGGGGCCTACGGCCCGTGACGGCCGGCAGAGGTCAGGACCCGTCGGGGCAGGACCATCTCAAGATTCTCATGGTGCGGAGATCGAAATCGACCTCGATCGATTCCGGTGCGCTGTTGCTCGTCACGCGTGCACGGACGGTGTTGGCCCCGGCGCTACGGGGGTCGCCGACGGTGAAGGTGGTGGTGGCCTCCACATCCCCACACGTGGCCGCCAGGTCGCCGGCTCCGCGGCCTTCGGGACAACTTCTCGCTTCAGTGCCGTGTCCGTGAAATACGCGGTCATCAGCTTCCGCAGCTTCGACGTCGAATGCCGGGTGGCGAAGGCATCCGGCAGAGCCGAGTAGTAAGCCCGCATTTGCTCCTGGGTCGCCGATATTTTGGAAACCTCACCGAGGCGGGCAGGATCTTCCGCCGATCGGTCCGCGCCCACGGAATTCCAGTAGGCGCCCGCACCGAGTGCCGCCACGACAATCGCCGCAAGGGCGGCAGAACGGGTACGGCGTTGACGGCGTCGGATGCTTCGGCGACGCAACTCCTGTGCGGACAACGGCCGGTCCACCCGAACACTCTCCAACTGGGCGACGCTCTCGGTAAGCCAGACAGGACGCTCGTACTCCTCGGACATGGTCCACCTCCTGGTCCGGCAGGGCGGAAAGGTGGCGGGCGAGTGACAGGCTCCCGCGGACCAGCCAGACTCTGATGCTGCCGCTCGTGCACTGTCGGACCTGTCTCGTCGAACGGCCCACGGGTCAGAGCGACGTCGACCAGTCCGGCGCGCAGTCCGCAGGTCGGATCGGTCAGGTCGGTCTCGCGGATGCGGACCTCGACACCTGTCCGGATCACCGACATGGTGAAGGCCGTCCTCGTCCTTCACCACGCGTCAACCTGAGGTTGGAAAACGCTCAGTGACCCGGATTGGGTGCCGCGCGGAACACCCGTCCTGACATGCTGTGCGGCATGGCAACACTCGACGGAAACCCCGTAGGGGCAGGCGACTTGCTCCCCCTGACCCTGACGAGCTACGGACATTTCACGTCCATGCGCGTCGACGCCGACGGCAGCATCCGCGGTCTGTTCCTGCACATGGAACGCCTGGTGCGGGACTGCAAGACCGTATGGGGCACAGATCTGGACAGCGGCAACGTCCGCGACCACGTCCGGCAGGCCCTGAACGGGCAGAGCGGGCCGCACGTCGTACGCGTGACGATCTTCGACCCGGCAGTGGACATGGGCCGCCCGGCCGACGCCGACCAGCCGGGCGTCATGGTCTCCGTGCGCCCCGCAGGCGCGATGCCCCCGTCGCCGCTGCGCGCGATGAGCGTGCCGTACGAGCGTGACCTGCCCGAGGTCAAGCACTGCGGCCTGTTCGGAGCCCTGCACGCCCGCCGCACGGCGCAGCTCAACGGCTTCGACGACGCGCTGTTCGTCGGCCCCGACGGTCTCGTGAGCGAGGGCGGAACCTGGAACGTCGGCTTCATCGACCAGGACGGCGCCGTGGTGTGGCCGCAGGCCCCCGTACTCCCCGGCGTGACCATGGCGCTGCTCCAGCAGCACGTCGAACACCGGGTCGCACCCGTCACCCTGGCGCAGGCCAAACGCAT
Source organism: Streptomyces sp. NPDC005962 (assembly GCF_040629205.1). Classification (NCBI taxonomy): domain Bacteria; kingdom Bacillati; phylum Actinomycetota; class Actinomycetes; order Kitasatosporales; family Streptomycetaceae; genus Streptomyces; species Streptomyces sp. NPDC005962. The sequence continues at coordinate 9,341 of NZ_JBEXVE010000053.1, forward strand.
GACGGCGTTCGCGACCAACACGAGCATCGGCGTGCGGGCCCTGGCCGCTATCGACGAGACCGAGCTGACGACGGAGCACCCCGTACTGAGCCAGCTCCGCGAGACCTACCTGTCGATCCCCGGCGAGAAACTGTAGGGCGGGCGCATGGCGGGGGTGACCAGGTGGACGGGCCGGGAGGCCCTTCTTCTGCGGAAGGCTCTTCGGAAAACCGGCAAAGCGTTCGCAGAGCTGGCCGGCGTAAACCCCCGCCAAACCGGCCGTCCACACGCACGAAAGCGTCGGCACGCGCGCGGCCGGTGCGTATCACCGCCCGCCGGTCTCCCCGTGTGCGTACGTCTCCTTCGGCAGTGCGCGCAGGGTGGTCTGGGCCTTGAGGAGCATTTCCTCGTACTCGGCCTCCGGGTCGGAGTCGAGGACGATGGCTCCGCCCGCGCCGATGGTCAGTTCGCCGTCGTGGCGGACGGCGGTGCGGATGGTGATGCTCAGGTCGGCCGTGCCCGTGTAGCCGACGAAGCCGATGGCGCCGGAGTAGACGCCGCGGGCCTCGCCCTCCAAGTCGTCGATGATCTCCATGGTGCGCAGTTTCGGCGCCCCCGTCATGGACCCGCCGGGGAAGCAGGCCCGGACCGCGTCCACGGCGGAACTGCCCTCGCGCAGGGTGCCGGTGACGGTGGAGACGAGCTGGTGCACGGTGGCGTAGGACTCCACCGCCATGAGCGAGGGGACGGTGACGGTGCCGATCTCGCAGATCTGCCCGAGGTCGTTGCGGAGCAGGTCCACGATCATCAGGTTCTCGGCGCGCGTCTTGGGGTCCGTGCGCAGGGCGCGGCGCGTGGCCTCGTCGGTGTCCGGGTCCGGGTGTCGGGGCGCCGTGCCCTTGATCGGCTTCGCCTCCACTGTGCGGGCGGCGTCCACCTTGAGGAACCGCTCGGGCGAGGAGCTCAACACCGCGAGGTCGCCGAGGCGCAGCAGCGCCGCGTAGGGGGCGGGGTTGAGCCGCCGCAGGCGCCGGTAGTAGGCGAGGTCGTCGGCCGGTGCGGGCAGGTGCAGGTTGGTGGTGAGGCAGATCTCGTAGCTCACGCCCTCGCGCAGCTTACGGTCGCACTCCTGGATGTCCGCCAGGTACCGCGCGCGCGGGCGGGCCAGCCATGCCGAGGCGTCGTGCTCCTCGGGGGGCGGCGTGGCGGAGGCGTCCGCGTGCGCGGCGGGGAGTTCCGCCAGGACGGGGACGACCGTTCTGATCCACTTCTGCGCGGCGTCGGAGTCCTGCTGCTCGCAGACGGCGACGACGTACGTGCGGTTCTCGGAGTGGTCCACGGCAACGAAGCGGTCCGCCTGGAGCCACACGGCGTCCGGGGTCCTCGACCGGTGGGCGCGCCGCCCGCCGAGGTCGGCCTTCAGCTCGTAGCCGAAGTAGCCGACGTAACCGCCGGTGAAGTCGAAGGGCAGCTCCCCGGACCCCTCGACCACGCGGCCGGTGCGGCGGTCGAGTGCGTCGAAGACGCTGCCGTCCTCCCGGTGCGAGGCGCCGTCGGGGTGGTCCACGACGGTGTGCCCGTCCTCGACGCGGTAGGTCAGCATCTCCGCGCCCGGCTCTTCGGCGGCGCCGAAGAACGAGAAGCGGGCCAGACCGGGTTCCACGTGCGAGCTGTCGAGCCAGAAGGCGCGGGTGCTCGTCCCATACAGCGCCAGGTACGCGGCCTCCGCGTCCACGGCCCGGTCCAGGATGTCGTACTCCGCACGCAGCCGCGGCGGTGACGCGTCCGACGCCGCGACCGATACGGGCACGGCGTCGGCCCGGCCCTCGTGCGGACCCGTGCCGCTGTCGCGCCCCGCCAGTGCCAGGTCCCGGAAGTTGGCCACGAGGCGGGCGCCGTGCTCCGTGCAGATCGACTCCGGGTGGAACTGCACGCCCCACCACGGCCGTTCGCGGTGGGCCAGGCCCATGATCACGCCGTCCTCGGCGCGCGCGGTGACCTCCAGGTGCGCGGGCACAGGTTCGGCGACGCTCAGCGAGTGGTAGCGCACGGCGGTGAAGTCCTGCGGGATGCCGGCGAAGAGACCCGTACCGCTGTGCCGGATCGTGGACAGGTAGCCGTGCCGGGGCTCCGGCGCGGGTGTGACCGGCGCGCCCGCCAGCAGACCCACGCCCTGGTGTCCCAGGCACACCCCCAGGACCGGCAGCCCGGAGTTCTCCAGGACGTCGCGGGAGCGGCCGAAGTCGCGGGGGAGCGCCGGGTGGCCGGGGCCCGGGGAGATGACCGCGGCGTCGAAGCCGTGCGGGGCGAACCGGTCCCAGTCCTCGGCGTTGTTGCGTACGACGACGGGGGCGACGCCGTACACCTTCGCCAGCAACTGGTACAGGTTGTAGGTGTAGGAGTCGTAATTGTCGATGAGCAGCACACGCATGGGTCAGCACCTAGGGTGGGGTGGCCGTCAGGGGGCTTCGGTCGACACCGTTGACCAGTCGAAGGGGACGGAGTCCAGGACGTCCAGCTCTTGGCACAGTTGCCGCAACCCGCTGAAGTCCTGGAGGAGCCGCTTGCCGCCGGAGGCGCTGCCGATGTCCCGCAGCATCTCCCCGCCCCCCTCCACGCCGAGCAGGTCCAGAATCCTCGCCCAGGTCGTGAAGTCGTGGGCGGCGAATACCTCCATCCCATCGGCCATCGCGGCGAGGAAGTAGTCGCGCTGCCCGGGGGAGAAGTGCTTCCACGCCTCTTGGGCGAGGGTGTCCGCGATCGAGGCGTGGCAGTACTCGTCGCGGTTGTGCAGGACGGCCGTCATGCGGTTCACGGGCTGGATCTCGTGGTTCTCGGCGACGAGGTCCAGGTGGGCGTTGACCGAGATCTCCGCGACCGTGGTGAAGGCGAGCGACACCAGGGCCCGCTCCTCATCCGTCCCGGCCGTGGAGAGCCGGTGCGCCTGCCTGCGCGCCTTGTACGCGAGAGGCAGCGCCGTCTCCGGCATCCGCCAGCCGCGCTTGCGGCGCGTCACGGCACTCGCGTTGAGGTGCATCAGCGTGTGGTACTGCTCGTCGACCATGGCCTGGGTGACCGCGAGCGTCATGGACTCGCTGTCGATGCCCGTGTCGAAGACGTCCTGCGTGACCAGGGCGAAGCCCGGGTTCACCACGTGCTGCTCGATGTCCATGATGTTCTTGTTGAACGAGATCCAGCCCCACGCGAGAATCCGCGCCTTCATCCCGTCGTCGAGCGCGAGGTAGGTGGGGTGCTCGCGGAAGGGCAGCAGGGCCTCGGGGAAGTCCGGCCGGTCCAGTTCGAAGACGTCGTCCAGGTTGGGCTCCTCCCGCTTGACCGTGGCACGCCGGGGCCAGTTGCCCGCGAGCCTGCTGATGACGGCGTTCTCCACCGCGTCGTGCGGGTCGTGCTCCGGGAGCGACCGCAGCCGTCGCGCCACGGTGAACGCGCCGGGCTCCGCCTCGTTGGGTATGTCGTTCATGGTGACCTCGGTCCAGGTCAGAGCCGTCCGGCGCGCATGGCGCCGGCGTAGGTCCTGAGGGATTCGATCTCGGAGGTACGCATCACGGACCGTCCAGGAATTTCCGGAGCGTCTGGACGTCGCCCGGTTCCAAGGTGATCCCGAAGATTTTCTCGGGAGCGGAAAGCATCTCGTCCTTGTCGAGTTCCCGGAAAGTCGCCGGCCTGGCGGGACGTATTTCCGTGAGAGTGCTGCCGGCGAGGAGGTGCCTCACTTCGGGCTGTGTGCGCTGGAGGATCATCCGGTGGTTGAACGGTGAGCGCGGATGCGTGAGGCAGAAGTGGTTGAGGAGCTCGAAGTCCGACGGATAGCGCACGTCCGTGGTGAAGCCGTAGAGCTCGACCGGTCCCTCCGGCCGCAGGAACCGCAGCACGTGTTCACCGGTCGGCTCTCGTACGAGATCGAACGACCAGTCGCCGTCCAGCCGTGCGTCCTCCGCGAGCCGGATCGGCTCGTGCGGCCCGTAGGCACCGAAACTCACGTCGTGGAGCCAGTGTTCGCCGTCGAGCTCCACGCACAGGGCCACGTGCAGGGCCGGCCCGAACTTGGACCCGGTGCGGATTCGCGTCCTGCCGGCGAACGCCGTGAACGTGAACCCGATGCGGTCCAGCACGGCCGCCATCAGCACGACCTGTTCCAGACACCAGCCGCCGCGACCCTGTCGCACGATTTTCTCCTGGACGCTGTCCAGGTCCAGCGGCACCGCCGTGCGGCCGAACAGCGCGTCGAGGTTGTCGAAGGCGATCGCGTCGACGTGGGCGGCATGCAGGCCCCGCAGCGTGGAGAGGTCCGCAGCCACGTCGCCCTGGTAGCCCACGCGGGTCAGGTAGGCGTCAAGGTCGACGCCGCTCCCCTGCCACATCGAATCTGTCACGCGTAGCTCATCCTTCATGTGAACTGCCCGGCGATCACGGCCGCGAGAATGATCCAACCGAAGTAGGGGTTGGCGGCGAAGGCGTCCCAGCACGATTTCGGGTCATCCAGGTCCACACGTACGAGCAGATAGGACAGAAAGATTCCCGCGAGTGCGACGATCGGGTAGAACGCCCACCCCATCGATGTCTGGGAACCGGCCCACAGCACGCCGCCGACGCTGAGCACGACGAAAATCGCCAGCCACGCCTTGGTGGCCTTGCCGAACAGCAGAGCGGAAGACCTGACACCGATCTTGCGGTCGTACTCCTTGTCCTGATGGGAGTAGATCCCGTCGTGGATCAGGGTCCAGAAGGCCCCAGCGGCGTACAGGCCGTACACCGCAAGCGGGTAGTCGGCGCTCCCGGTCACCGCCGTCCAGCCGATCAGCGCGTAGACGCTCATCACCAGCGCCAGGAACGCCGAGGGCCAGAAGAAGAAGCGCTTCATGTAGGGGTACGCGATGATCAACGGGTACGAGGCCCCGACGACCAGGGGTGTCTCCACGTTCGCCACCGCCAGGACCAGCAGTGCGACCACGGTCTGTGCGGCGGCGAACAGGAGTGCGTTCCCGACGCTGATCGTCCCCGACGCGACAGGACGCGACACGGTGCGGGCGACTCGGGCGTCGACGTCCTTGTCGACCACATCGTTGATCGTGCAGGCCGCGCCGCGCACCAGCACCGCGGCGACAGCGAGAACCACCACCGTCAGCAGGTCTGGTCGTTGCCCGGAGGCGAGGGCGAATGCCCACAGCCCTGGAAGCAGGTAGAGCACGTACCCCGTAGGCCTATCCAGTCGCATCAACAGGAGATATGCGCGGACTGAATCCGGGCTCCTCGTGACTACGCCTGTAGATATTTTGTACAGCATCAGGACCAATCACCATGTCACCGGAAGTTGGATCAACCCGCCGATCAGCGTGTTGTGGCGCAGCTTCAGCTCCTCTACACCGACAGCCAGGCGCATGGTCGGGAATCGCGCGACGAGCTGGGTGAGCACCACCTGCAGCTGCGTCCGGGCCAGCGTCGCGCCGACGCAGTGGTGCGCACCGTGCCCGAACATGAGGCCGCCCGTGGTGTCGCGAGTGACATCGACCCGGCCGGGGTCGGCGAAGGCCGTCTCGTCGTGGTTGGCCGCGATGATGTTCAGCAGCACGAAGTCGCCGGTCCGGATGGTGACCCCGTCGATCTCGAAGTCCGTCAGCGCGTAACGGGGCATGCCGCCGTTGTGCGGATTCGGCATCGACATCCGCAGGGTTTCCTCGACCGCGCCGGGGATGAGACTCGGGTCGCCCAGCAACGCCTGCCACTGCTCGGGGTTGGCCAGCAACAGCGACACACAGGTGCCGATCCGGGCCACCGTGGTCTCATAACCACCGAACAGCAACAACGCCGTCAGTCCGATGACCTCGTTGTCGTTGATCCCCTCGGTCGCGCAGATCCTGGAGATCGCGTCATCGCCCGGGTTTCGCCGTTTGTCAGCGACAAGTTGCTTGCAATAGCCGAACAACTCGCCCAGCCCCTGCTTGGACCTGACCGGGTCCCCGACGCTGGCGGCGTCCTGGGTCCAGCCGCCGAACCGGTCCTTGTCCTCCTGGGGCACGCCCAGCCACTCGCACATCACCTGGATCGGCAGCGACAGCGCCAACGCCTCGCGCAGGTCCACCGGTGGCTTCTGCCGGGCCAAGCCGTCCAGGAGCTGCTCGGTCACTTTTTCGACGTAGGGCCGCAGCGCCCGCATCCGCTCGGGTGAGAAGTGCGGCTCCAGCAGCGCCCGCAACCGGGCGTGGTCGGTGGCGAAGTCGCCCAGCAGGCCGGCGAGAATCGCCGACCCGCTGTCCTTCGCCGCGGCCTCCGGATCGGGATTCGAGCGGCCGAGCCGGTCATCGTCGAGCAACTGCCTCACCCGGGCATGACCGGTGACCAGCCACGCCTCATCGCCCTCGGCAGTACGAACCCGATGGACCGCGCCCTGGGATTGGAGCGTGCGCAGCCCTGGCGCGAGTTGCAGCACATTCGTCTGCTCGAAAGGCAATTGAGCTGGGGTACTCACTGACGGCCTCCGCCGGAATCGAGGTTCGGACATGCCGTGCGATGGACGATGCGGTCGAACAGCGCGGTCAGTTCGGTGGACGCGGCCGGGGACAGCTCGGCTCGTCTTCTCCTCCACGATGCGGTCGTATTCCGAGATCCCGGTGCCCGGACCAGCCGGACGGTCAGCTCGCGGGCCTGGCCCGCGAGAACGAGACCGAGCGCTTCGGCGAACACGCTGGAGACCTCCGCACGGCCGGGGCCGGGGTCGTCGACGACCATCTGCATCCCAAGAGCCTGCGCAGACCCGGGCCAAGGTCGGCTCCAGTGCGGAGGCCTGCCGCCGCGTCACGGGCAATACCGTGGATCGCGCCGTCTTCGGCGACAGGGAGGCGCGGGGCCTGGTCGACGAGGTGTCGAGTGCGCTCATCGGGATTCTCCTCCGGGCGCGCGTCTTCCCTATTCCTGGTCAGAAGCTACGCGCATGGGGTTCGCGAATTGCACCACTGAAAATTACTGTGCTGGATATGTCGCTTAAATTGAAAGCTTGCCTAAAGTTCATGATCGCCCGACACTGCTACAGGTCAATACGTAGGCAGATCCCGCGTCTACGTGCAATGTGAACCCGGGGTGATGTACTGGAATTTGCGTGATCGTTCTGACTGCCATCCTGGTGGGCAGCCCTGGTGGTGTCAACGATGTGGCGTGCGCATCTTCTGGTTTAGGAAAAACCCCAAACGAGGCGGCGCAGGGCTGGATTTGGACTACTCTTCGGAAAGGCCTCGGTTTCCACCGACCGGCGTGGATGCCCTGTTCGGCGACGCGAGCCAGGCGTTCCGACGCGGACGCCGTGGCGCGGAACGGAGTGGGATGAGTGGCGGTAAGCGGGTCTTGCCGGCCGAGGGGCGTGTGTCTTCTTCGCGTACGGTGTCTCGCCGCAGGTGCGGCGGCACGCGGACGCACGCGGGCTGGACGTGCTCGACGCGACCTGCCTCCCGACGCACCGCGGAGATGGACCGGCGAAGAACTGCCGTGCTTCGGCCGAGTCGGCCATGCCGAGGTCGCTGAATAGCTCCCAGGCCGAGCAATATCACACAACGTCACTGATCATTGCCGAGAAATGGCTCACAGAAGGCTTGAGAGGCGGAATGGCCATGTCTGTTGATTCGGGGCAATTGCATGAGGACGGGTCGTTCGATCCGTATGGCGCGCATCGCGACGACCCCTATTCATTTCTGGCCGGCATCGGAGAGACGGAACCGGTCTTCTACACTCCATTGCTCGACGCGTGGTGCGTCACCCGGCGCGAGGACATGGTTGCCGTGCTGCGAGACGACCGGAACTTCTCGGCGCGCGACCACAATCCCCGCCCCGCGGTCGCGTTGCCCGAGGACGTGACTCGGATGCTGCGCACGTGGCGCGGTGCTGATGCTCTGGCCGTCGGCTCGCTCGATCCTCCCGAGCACACCAGGATCAGGGAACTGCTCAATGTCGGGTTCACGCCGGCCAGGGTCAGAGCGTTCGAACCCACGATCCGCGCGATCGCCACCGATCTCGTCGAGCGGGTCGCGGTCGCAGAGGAGTTCGACTTCATCACTGAGTTCGCGGTTCCGTACTCCCTTGAGGTGATCGGCCGGCGTCTTGGGATTCCGGACGAGTACCTCGACCGCTGCCGCACGTGGTCCGAGCAACGCATCGAACTCATGATGGTGCAGGACGACACCAATCTCGACCGGCTGCGTGAATACGCCCGCGGGCTGATGGATTTCGGAGCATTCGCCCGATCACTCGTGCAGGAACGCCTCGCCTCGCCGCAGGACGACCTGATCAGTGAACTGCTCCACGAGGGCAAGGCCGGCCGCACGCTCACCGCCGACGAGGCTTCCGTCATGATCCCCACACTGATCTTCGCGGGACACATGACCTGCGCCGAGGCGCTTGGCACCATCCTCTTCCAGCAGTTTCAGGCACCCGGCGGCTGGGCCAAGGTGGCCGACGGGACGATCGCCGTACCGGACCTTGTCGAGGAGGGGCTGCGGTTCGACAGTCCGCTGGCGGGCATGTACCGGACCGCGGTCAATGACGTCGTGGTCGGCGACGTCCACCTGGCCGCGGGGAGTCGACTGCTTCTGCTGTACGGAGCGGTCGGCCGGGGCAGCAACTCCTCCGCGTGTCCGGCCGCGTTCAGTCCAAGCAGTGGCTCCGCCTCGCATCTCGCGTTCGGGCACGGCATCCATTTCTGCCTCGGAGCCGGGTTCGCCCGCTCGGAACTGGAGATCGCGATACAGGCCCTCGCCACCAGGATGCCAAGTCTGACTCTGACACCAGGGCCGCTGCCGCGTCACCGGCCAGTGTTTCCGCTTCGGGCGTTGACCGAGTTGCGGGTGCGGCAGCGGTGAAACACGGGCATCCGGGCGGTCGTCGGGACATCTGGAGCTCGTGAGAGTCCCGTCGAGCAGGACGACGGCGGGTTCGTGCGCGCGCGTGGTGTCATCCCAACGGGGCACGTCGAGTGCGGCAGGACTGGAAACCAACGAGGCTCCCGAGCAGCGTGATGGAGACGTCAGACATCTCGATCAACAGCTCGGGAGCCTCGCTCGTCGCGCTTCAGCCGTACGCCATGAGACGCCCGGGGACGGCGCTCGCGGTCAGGCGCGGACCGCGGTCAGGAAGAGGTAGCCGCTCTCCGGGATGGACCCGAACCTACGCACGAAGTCGATGAGCGAGTCGGCCTGTTCCTTGCCGACCAGGTCGGACAGCTTGTCGCGGACAGTCTCAAAGGCGTCGGCCATAAGCCCGAGGGTACGGATGACGTTGTCGGTGATGTCACGTATCTCCACGTCGACGAAACCGTTGGCGGCCAACGCCTCCCGGTATTCGTCCACAGTGCCCAAGGAGCGCACCCCGTAGTTCTCGCAGATGTGGTCCAGGACCACGCGTCCCTCAGGGCTGATCGGGTCACGCTGGATGACGTCGGCGATGGCGAGGCGGCCGCCGGGGCGCAGAACGCGGGCGGCCTCGGAGAGCACCTGGCCGCGGTCGGGCATGTGCCACATCGACTCGAACGCCCAGGCCGCGTCGAACGAGCCGTCGGGGAAGGGCATGTCCATCGCGTCCCCGAACTGGAACGTGGCCCGGTCGGCGAGCCCGGCCTCGGCCGCGAGTTTCGTGGCATCCGCCACCTGGATCCGGCTGATGCTGATGCCCACCACGTCCACGTCGGAAGTGCGGACGAGCCGCTGTGCGGGGTAGCCGATGCCGCAGCCGACGTCCAGGACCCGCTGGCCGGGCTGCGCGGCGAGACCTGAGATCATCAGGTCGGTCAGGCGGTCTGTGGCTACCTCGACGGAGCTGTCGTCGGCGTCGTTCTCCCAGTAGCCGTAGTGGATATTGGGGCCCCACACGGAACCGTAGACCCGACCGAACCCGTCGTACACGTTACGGACGTCGTCGCTGTGAGTGGGAGACTGCTCGATCGTCATGAGGAACTCCGTATCGTTATGAAGGTGGCGGGAAGCTGGCGGCGGTTCAGCTCCACCGGCGGTGAGCCCGCGAAGATCGTGCCGGTACGCCACCGCAGGTCCTGCTCGTCGTCCCCGGGGCTCTCGTGGTGCGGCGCGACTCGCAGCCCTACCAGTCGGCCAACCCGCTGCGCTGGGCCGGGAAACCCCAGCCCAGCGCCTGCTTGATCTACTGACAACCACGTAAACCATCAGGTGTCGCGAGGACCCCGGCTTGCGTGCGGATTTTCGGCGTCTTTTCTCGTTCCTTGCTTACTTCAGCTCGAAGCGCAAGAAACCCAGCCGCACACCCCCGGATTGCCATTCGGCGCCAAGCGCCTGGTTCGCCAGCAGGGATATCCTCAACTGCCTGCGGTCAACTGGTGAGAGGCTGCTGTCATTGTCCAGCATTGCCTTCGTCCAGGCGGCACTCTCCTCCCAGAACGGCGCGGTTTCTGACGTAGCGTCGACGTCATCGACCAATTCGAAACCCGCGGCCTGTGCGGCCTTTACGTAGTCGAGCACCGTAGCTGGTTTTGTGTAGAAGTATTCGGTCCACACATCGGCCCCGTGAGGGCGTGTGATGAATGCTTCCTCGATGCACACACTCGCACCCGGACGAAGCACGCGCGCCAGACGCTCGAACCACAGAGGCCGGTCGAAATATCCGCTGCTCTCGACTGCTACCGCTGCGTCATAGGGGCCGCCGTCCAAGGGCAGGCGTTTCGCATCGCTGACCAGGCTGCGGACCCTTCCGTCCACACCGCATTCCCGCGCGAACCCGTTGACCACCGGCGCGTGTTCCGGCGCGTTGGTGACCGCCGTGACGTCGGCGCCGTATTCCTGCGCCCAGAAGAGCGAGCCCCCGCCGAGACCGCAGCCGACATCCAGGATCTTGCCCGACAGCCGCTGTTCGGCGTCCCAGATCTTGGCCGCATACCGCAGCAATTCTTCTTGATGACGCCGTATGCTGGCGCGAATGGCATCCGGCGTCACATCGTCAGCACGCAGCGGCGCTGCAGAGGAAGGGTAGTAACCCACATGATAGTGAATCCTGGGCCCAGGCCCGTATTTGCGAACAAGCCTGGCTGTTTTGTCGTCGTAGTATTGGCCAACTATTTTCACCTCATCCTGAGGGTCCAGTGCTGTTTGAGGTGAACTTGAAAGCTCATCCAGGTTCGACACGGGTCACTCCTCCAGAGCTCGGATGCCGATGACGTTTGCGGATGGCCTGCTTTGAACGTCACGCTGCGTTTGCCGCGATTTCGGCGAGGATGCCTGGTTCGGCAAGGATTGCCGGACCGGATTCCGTGTTCATCAACTGTGCCAGCACCTTTCGCATATGCGAGAGTCACCCGGCACTGAGGCAAGTGGGCGATTCATGAAGCTGCCCTCACGATTCGGAATACTGACTGGTACCGAAATCGAGTGGCAGCTATTGGATTCCATCCTGGAGGGCGGCCCTGGTCGTGTCAACGATGTGGCGTGCGCATCTTCTGGTTTAGGAAAAACCCCAAAGGGGGCGGCGCAGGGCTGGATTTGGACTACTCTGCGGATTGGTGGCGGCTGGGCGGCACCCAAGGCCGTACTTCGAGTCCGGCTGTTAAGTCGGTGTCCAACGGCGGATAAGATTTCCTGAGAAGGACTCGGTTTCCACTGACTGGAGGCCCTGTTCGGCGACGCGAGCCAGGCGTTCCGATGCGGACGTCGTGGCGCGGAACGGAGTGGGATGAGTGGCGGTAAGCGGTCTTGCCGGCCGAGCCGTGGAGTTTTTGTGCCGATGTACGCCGGGCGATAGCCATCATCGACCTCGCGCCGCGAGTTCGAGCGCCGGGGTGTCCGGTTCGACCAACTCCAGTAGCTCGATCCGGATGGTCGAGGTGGCGCGCAGGCTCGGCGGCAGGGTCGAACTGGTGCCGGACGTGCCCCACTTCGACCCCGCGTGGCCGGCCGGCGTGAGCAGGGTCGGCGTGGGCGTCGGCGCTGAGCCGCGTCGACCGTCGGCCGAACCGGCACCGCGCCGGGCAGTCGGCCCGAACCGACCGAGAGGGCGGCCACGACCGCTTACCACACCCGGTGAGGAGCACTGTTCGACATGGCGCTGCTGGAAACCGTGCGCGACCCCGCGCGGCTGCGTGAGCTGACCGCCGGGGAACCCCGCGACCTCGCCGGGGAGATCCGCGCCGTCCTGATCGAGCGGGTCCCTGCGACCGGAGGACACTGGGCGTGGTCGAGGTGACCATCGCACTGCACACGGTGTCCGAGTCCCCGCGGGACCGGTTGCTGTGGGACACCGGGCACCAGTCCTACGTGCACAAGATCCTCACGGGCCGCCAGGCCGGGTTCGACCGCCTGCGCAAGTCGGGCGGGGTCTCCGGCTACCCGAGCCGGGAGGAGTCCGCGCACGACCTGATCGAGAACTCGCACGCGTCCACCGCGCTGTCCTACGCGGACGGACTGGGCAGAGCTGACGCCAACAACATCGCGGGCGGGCCGCAGCGGTCGTTCGTCATCGTTCACGTCGGTGTTCGGCGAGAAGCTGGTCCAACTAGCCGAGCAGCACGCGGACACGATGGCCGCCGGGCTGTCCATGGGCGGCGTGCACCCGGTGGTGGCCATCTACTCCACGTTCGTCAACCGCGCGCTCGACCAACTGCTCATGGACGTCGCGCTGCACCGCCGCCCGGTGACGTTCGTCTTCGACCGGTCCGGGGTGACCGGCGACGACGGGCCGAGCCACAACGGCATGTGGGACCTGTCGGTGCTGCAGGCGCTGCGGGACGCCGACGTGCACACCCCGCTGCGCGAGTTCGGCATCCCGAGGCGGTTCCTTGGCCACCGCTCCAGGGCCGAGGTGCTCGCCGCCTGCGGGCTGACCACACAGAACATCACCAGGGGCGTGGCGGAGACGCTGACCGGCCTCGACGTCGCACCGGCGTCGGCGGGCATCGACGACCCCGGCACCTGGCCGGTTCACTCGGGGAGGAACATTGACGACCGTCGATGCGGGAATGCCCTTGCCACGCGAGGACGAGGCCCCGCTTTCCGTGGCCACGCGGCGGACCTCCCGCCAGATCATGGCGGGCACGGTGCCGGTCGGCGGCGTCGCGCCGGTGTCAGTGCGGTCGATGACTCCCATGTCCACCGCCGACATCGACGCCACGCCGCAGCAGATCGCCGAACTGACCGCGGCGGGCTGCCGGATCGTGCGTGTCGCCGTGTCGTCGGCGGACAACGGAATCCGAGCATTAATCCACGGCTTCCCAAGCGATGCGCGGGGGCCACGCATCTGTTCGCAGAATCTGGAGGACGAACGCTCTTGAAACCAACGCGACACGATTCGGTGCCTGAAGCTTGTCGGACATGACGCGGACGTGGTAGTCGATGGTCTTCGAACTAAGGTACAGCTCTCTCGAAAGTCGCCCGCTGGAGAAGCCGGCCGCAACACCCTCCAGTATCCTGACTTGGATCGAGCTGAGAACCCAGTCACCGACCGGCTGGGACACTTCGCAGCCATTCTGACCAAAATCCATGGCACCCATCCATTCCGTACAGCCCGGCTGGGCCGTGCCCTTCGGATGATCTGATCGTTTGGTTGATGTGTGTCGTTGAGTGATGTCCAGTGGGCGAGGCTCGAGCCGTCATTGCCGGACCGGACACCGAAGCGATCGCGTTCAAGTACCGCGCGGAGACTCCATGGATGGACGTGCCCGAGCGTTTTGGTCGTGGAGGGCGTCCACAACGCTCGTCATCACGCATGGCCGGCGCGGTGGCGCACCCGCATTTCGCGAGGTCATGGTCCCCGGCCGATCGGTCGGCTGAGGACCACACCGGAAATGGTCCTCAGCGACAGTGCGTACGTCCCGGGTGATCCGCGACCACCTGCGGCGGCGCGGTATCCGGGTGGTGATCCCGTAGCCGGCCGACCAAGCAGCCCACCGCAAGCGTCTCGGCAGCCGTGGCGGCAGACCGCCGGCCTTCGACCGCGACGCCTACAAGCAGCGCACCACCGTCGAGAGCTGCGTCAACAAGCTCAAGCAGTGGCACGGCCTGGTTACCCGCTACAGCAAGAGCTCCACCGTCTGCCTCGCCGCCATCTTCATCTGGTCTACGCGGCGATCCGGGAGAAACGGCCTAGCGGTCACCCGGGCGCGGCACCCGCGCGAACTCCGCGAAGACATGGGCGTCGGAGAAGAGCGGGGAGGGCCCGCGCCGGACCAGCTCGACCCGCTCGTTCTCCATGCGGTCCGTCTCGGCGAGGACGGGCACCTCCCGCTCGGCCTCGGGGACTTCGTGCGCGGATGTGTTGAAGCCGCCGACGGCGTAGTGGTGGTGCAGTCCGTCCTCCTCGCCCAGCGGGAGGTTGGTCGGGTCCTGAGTCCTGGTCTCGCAGAGGGCCTGCGCGCGGCGCTCGAACTCGGAGCGGATGACAGGGGGAGCGGGGCTGTCGTGAGTAGTGAGCATGGTGGGGGGCTACTCCTATCGAGATGTCGCGCCTGCGGGTGGTGCGGTCATGCCGTGCGATTGACGATGCGGTCGAACAGGGCCGTCCGGCGGCCACCGGGTTCCTCGATGGGACCGGTCAGTGTGTGGATGGGCGATGCCCAGGTGCCGGGCCGGTGGGTGAGTTCGCGGGCCTGGCCGGTGTGCACCAGGGCGAAAGCCTTGGCGAACGATGGGGCGATTTCCTTGTTCCCGGGTGAGGAGCCGTCCGCAGTCAGTTCCAGGGCGACCTCCTGGAGTGCGTTGCCGGTATGAATCGCCAGACTCAGGCCGAATGCCTTCCGCCTGGCTGGCCCCGCCGCAGGTCGTCGGAGTCCGCGATGGCGTCGTGGAGCAGCGCCGCGTTGTGCGGCGATTTGACTGCCGCCTGGACCCGTACGTCCTCGGGCCGTATCCCGAATCCGTCGGCGACGGCCATCATGATGCTCGCGCGGGTCAGTTTCCCGGTGTCGGTTCTGCTGAGTTCTCCGCTTTCGTCGATGAAATCGAAGTGGTAACCGCAGATACGGGCCTGGGTCGGCTCCATTGCAGAAACGTTTTTCTCGATGAAAGGCGCCACCGTGGTGCGTGCTGTATCAGGTGATGTCAGGGCACGCGATCTGGTGGGCGAGGCGATGTCTGCACTCATCGCTTTTCTTCTCCAGCCGCGTGAGTGGACCACATGGAATTCGCTGACGGAAGCATCAAGCAGTCGTCAATGTGATGAACACCTTGCAAATGTGTCATGACACTTATTCACCTCCTGCCCGCTTCGCCATGCAGCGGAATTCCGATGCGCGGAGGTGTGGGCAGCTTCTGGGCGCCCGGCGTCATCGCAGGTCATCCGGGTTCCTTTCCGGAATTCGGCTAGCTGCCGGAATCGGCCTACTGGATGTGAGTCTCTGTGACCTCTCCCAGTCGTGTCAACGACTTGCGGCCAGCCTGGCTGGATTCATGCCCAGCAACCGGGCATGCGGGCACAGGCGCGGATGACGTTGAATTCCTGATCGATGATCATGGTTTGGCCTGTCTTGGGTGTTTTAGGGCTCATGTAATTTTCCCTCCAGAATTCACGGGTGTGCCTCGGTGGGCGGTGTGGATATAGGTGGCCTATGCAACGCCGGGTTGACCAGCGCTACCGGCTCCCTTCCGTCGCCATGGCGTGTGCGTGCGGGGGTGCGGGCCATTCGGGCGGGAAGTGGGCTGGTGATAACCGTATTCGGGCATCTGTCGTGCCTGAAAGGCGGGCACTCCCTTCCGGCGGTGGCCGGAACTGTGCGTTCCGTTCGACACCGCCCTAGCTGATGCCCCTTTCGTGGAGGTGAATTTCTGCTACGTCGAGATGAACTTTATGAATGCAACTGGTGAACACTTTCAGCGTTGCCTCCCCGGGGTGAGCACAGCTTTGGTGATGACGGTGATGAGTTCGCCACCCGGTGGCCGTTTGAGTCCGGTGGTGACCCCGGGGCCGGCGCAGGTGTAGGCGCGGTCGGTGAGGATCGGGACGCCCTGACGCTCGCAGATCCGGATGATGCGGTGGGAGTTTGCACCGTCGGCCACCCTCACGGGTGACGCTCTCCAGCGTCCTCCAGGCTGCAGCCGATCGTGGAGTGGCGCAGGGTCTTTGAGACGATGGTCAGCTCGATCCCGTGGGTCAGCGCCAGCGTTGTGGCGAGGTGGCGCAGGTCGTGGACGCTGGTGCGCGGAAACGCCTGCCAGGCGCGCGAGGTAGTGGAAGTGGTTGAGGACGTACTCCGGGTGCAGGGGACGTCCGTATTCGCGGTGGAAGGCGAATCCGCCTCCCGGGCCGCTGGGCGTGTGGGGCTGGGTCGCTGCTCTTGCGGGTCTTTGGGCGGGCCAGGGCGAGCTTGTTGTTGTCGATGGGCCTTGACCCTTGATCCTGGACACACGAGACACTGGATCCTGAGGATCTGAGAACGGACATCTCGTGGTCATGAAGAACTATCCGCCGCAGTT
>NZ_JBEXVE010000054.1:0-22055 GCF_040629205.1 Streptomyces sp. NPDC005962
TTACATTCCGAACCCGGAAGCTAAGCCTTTCAGCGCCGATGGTACTGCAGGGGGGACCCTGTGGGAGAGTAGGACGCCGCCGAACAATCTTTGGAGGACCCCCGGTCCCAGCGTTCATGCTGGGACCAGGGGTCCTTTTTGTTTTGTCCTTGAAGACAGGAGTCACGAGATGTCCACCAACTCTTCCGACGACCGGGGAGACCGCGAGCCGCGGCGCCGGGACGGCGGCGACCGGAGGGACACCCGCGACTCCGGACCGCGCCGCGACAATGACCGTGGCCGTGGCGGGTTCCGCCGCGACGACCGACGGGATGACCGGCGTGACGATCGGCGTGACGACCGGCCCCGTGGGCCGCGTCGCGACGACGACCGTGGTGGACGCCCCGGCGGCGGCTTCGTCCGCCGTGACGACCGGCGGGATGACCGCCGCGACGACCGACGCGACGATCGCCCGCGCGGCCCGCGTCGGGACGACCGCGACGGTGGCGGTGGCTCCCGCCCGGGTGGGTTCCGTCGTGACGATCGGCGCGATGATCGCCGGGATGACCGGCCCCCGTTCCGCCGCGACGACCGGCGTGACGACCGTGGCGGGGTCAGGCGTGACGACCGTCGTGATGAGCGGCGTGATGAGCGGCGTGATGACCGGCCCCGTGGGCCGCGTCGTGACGATGACCGTGGCGGACGTCCGGGTGGGTTCGTCCGCCGCGACGATCGCGGTGACCGGCCCCGCGGTGGCTTCGAGCGCCGGGACGACCGGCCCCCGTTCCGGCGCGATGACCGTCGGGATGATCGGCGTGACGACCGACGCGATGATCGCCGGGATGACCGTGGTGGATTCCGCCGCGACGACCGTCGTGACGACCGCGGTGGGTTCCGTCGTGATGATCGGCGTGATGACCGTGGTGGGCCCAGGCGTGACGACCGGCGTGACGAGCGCCGCGACGACCGTGGCGGGTTCCGTCGGGACGACCGGCGCGACGATCGCCCGAGTGGGCCGCGTCGGGACGACCGTGACAGTGGCTCCCGCCCGAGTGGGCCGCGTCGGGACGACCGTGACAGTGGCTCCCGCCCGAGTGGGTTCCGTCGTGACGATCGCCGGGACGACCGGCCCGCGTTCCGCCGCGACGATCGCCGCGATGATCGTCGGGACGACCGTCGTGACGACCGGCCGCGTGGGCCTCGGCGTGATGACCGGGACGGCGGCTCCCGCGGTGGGCGGGACGACCGTGGGTCTCGGCGGCCGTACGGCGGCGGCGGTGGCCAGGGGCGGGGGCGTGACGACCGGTCCGGGGGCTACGGCCGTCGCGACCGCGACGACCGTGTCCGGGACCGCGACCGCGAGCCGATCAAGCGGCTGCCGATCCCCGAGGACGTGACCGGGGACGAGATCGACAAGGACGTACGGCAGGAGCTGTTGAGCCTGCCGAAGACCCTTGCCGAGGACGTCGCCAAGAACCTCGTCATGGTCGCCAAGCTGCTGGACGAAGAGCCGGAGCGGGCCTACCAGTACTCGCGCATCGCGCTGCGGCTCGCCTCCCGTGTCGCCGCCGTCCGTGAGGCGGCCGGGTTCGCGTCGTACGCCGTCGCGAAGTACTCGGAGGCGCTCGCGGAGTTCCGCGCCGCGCGCCGTATGACCGGCAACAACGACCTGTGGCCCGTGATGGCCGACTGCGAGCGCGGCATGGGCCGTCCCGAGCGGGCGCTGACCATGGCCGGTGAGCCCGAGGTGCACAAGCTGGACCGGGCCGGGCAGGTCGAGATGCGGCTGGTGGCTGCCGGTGCCAGGCTCGACATGGGCCAGGCCGACGCCGCCGTCGTTACGCTGCAGAGCCCGGAGCTGGCCTCGAACTCCGTCCAGCCGTGGACCGCCCGGCTGCGGTACGCCTACGCCGACGCGCTGCTGGCCGTCGGCCGTGAGGACGAGGCGCGGGAGTGGTTCGCGAAGGCCCTGGAGGCGGACCAGGGTGGTACCACGGACGCCTCCGACCGGCTCGCGGAGCTGGACGGTGTCGAGTTCGTGGACGCGCTCGACGAGGACGAGGCCGTGGAGGAGGCCGAGGTCGTCGCGGAGGCAGCGGTCGCCGAAGCCGCCGAGGTGGCCGAGGTTCCCGAGAAGACCGAGGTCGTGGAAGCCGTTGAGGTGGCGGAGGTTCCCGAGAAGACCGAGGTCGCCGAAACCGCCGAGGTCGATGAGGCTCCCGAGGAGGCCGAGTCGGCTGAGGAGGCCGTCGAGGTCGCCGAAGCCGGAGAGGCCGTCGAGGCCGAGGTCTCCAAGGACGGCGCCGAGGACACCGCGGACAGCGACCGCGGCTGATGCCTGAGGGCGGAACCCCGGCCACCACCCCCGGCCGGGGCTCCGCCCTCTTCGCTTTCAGCCCAAGGTTCAGCCCTGGGCTCAGCCCAGCGTGAGGCTGCGCAGTACCAGCCCGGTGGCGGGCTTCGGGCCGAAGGACGTCGACTTGCGCGGCATGGCGACCCCCTGCCGCGCCAGCTCGTGGACGACATCCTCGCGCACCGGATGCATGAGTACCACCGTGCCGTCGTACCGCTCCGCCTGTTCGACGGCGGCTTCCGCGTTGTGGATGTAGCCGACCTGCTCGGCGCTGTCCGGGATCTGCCAGAGGTGGTCCAGGAGCAGCGAGTGCAGGACGGTCGCGTCCAGCGTCCGCCAGGTCTCCGGCCGTCCCTCGGGGACCGTACGGGCCAGCAGCCCGGGGTCGGGCCGGTCGAGCAGGTGGAATCCGCCGTCGCCCGCGAGGAGGAACGCGTTCCGCCCGTCCGGTGCGGCGGCCGCCTCCGCGAGGGCGTCCAGGGCGCGGGGCAGCGGGCCGTCGACCGTCCGTACCCGGAACGCGGTGCGGGCCGAGGCCAGCGCCTTGGCCACCGGAAGGTGGCGCAGCAGCCGGTGGATGGCCCGGACCCGGAGCGGGTAGCGGGTGGTGTCGACGAGGAGGACGAGGCCGAAGTCCCAGGGGCCGGGCTCCGCCCGCTCCTCGCGCAGCCGCAGATAGGTGGACCAGCGGTGGTGGCCGTCGGCGATGAGGGCCTGGCGGTCGCGCAGATCGGCGGCGATCTCGACCAGGTCGGCCGGGTCGGTGACCCGCCACAGACGGTGGTCGAAGCCGTCTTCGGTGGTGGTGGAGAGCAACGGCTCCCGCTGGATGGCGCGTTCGACGACCCGGGCGGCGCCCCCGGCCGCGTCACCGCCGTCCCCGTTGCCGCGGTAGGCGAGCAGCAGGGGTTCGAGGTTGGCCGCGGTGGCGCGCATCAGGTCGGCGCGGTCCTCGACGATGTGCGGCATGACCTCCTCGTGCGGGAGGACGATGCCCTCCTCGCGCGGGCTCAGCCGCAGGGCGCCGATCAGCCCGCGCTGGAGGATCTGGCTGTCGCGCTGTTCGTAGACGTACAGGGCCGGTTCGGGATCGGGGGCGAGGACCCCTTCGGCCTGCCAGCGGCGCAGCGTGTCGGCGGCTTGGCGGTGCCGTTCGGCGGGGGTGTCGGCCTGCGGGAGGATGAGTCGGACGATGTTGTGCGGATCGGCGGTCTCGAGTTCGCGCAGACCGTCGGGGCGTACGACCACGTCGTAGGGCGGTGAGGTGACGGCGGCGAGACTGCCGACCCGTTCCGCGACGTAGCGCAGCCCCCGGAAGGGGGTGAGCTGGAGACCTTGCCCGCCAGGCCCTGGAATGCTCATTAGAGAATCTTATGCCCCGGTCGGCGATGCGCCATGATCGGGGAAGAACGTATGGATCTGCGAGGAGAGTGGCACCCCATGAACCAGACCGTCCGGATCGCGCCCGAGGGCAGCCAGCGGTCGCTGAACGAGGCATACGACACCGCGCTGCTGGACCTCGACGGGGTGGTGTACGCGGGTGGCGAGGCCATCGCGTACGCCGTGGAGTCGCTCGTCACCGCGCGGGACGGCGGGATGCGGCTGGCGTACGTGACCAACAACGCGCTGCGCACACCGCAGGCCGTCGCCGAGCATCTGACCCGGCTCGGGGTGCCCG
This sequence comes from Streptomyces sp. NPDC005962, assembly GCF_040629205.1. Taxonomy (NCBI): domain Bacteria; kingdom Bacillati; phylum Actinomycetota; class Actinomycetes; order Kitasatosporales; family Streptomycetaceae; genus Streptomyces; species Streptomyces sp. NPDC005962. The sequence goes on from NZ_JBEXVE010000054.1 coordinate 4,011, forward strand.
CCGGGGCCGATGACGTGATCACCTCGGCGCAGGCCGTCGCCCGGCTGATCTCCGAGCAGCTGCCGCGGGGCGCGCGGGTGCTGGTGATCGGCGGCGAGGGGCTGCGGGTGGCGCTGCGCGAGCGCGGGCTGACGCCGGTGGAGTCCGCCGACGACGACCCGGCGGCGGTCGTCCAGGGGTATGGCGGACCGGACCTGCCGTGGGCGCGGCTGATGGAGGCGGGCTACGCGGTGGCGCGCGGGGTGCCGTGGTTCGCGTCCAACACGGATCTGACGATTCCGAGCGGCCGCGGGATCGCGCCGGGCAACGGCGCGGCGGTGGAGGTCGTACGGATCGTGACGGGCCGGGACCCGCAGGTCGCGGGGAAGCCGCTGCCGCCGATGCACCGCGAGACGATCCTGCGGACCGGGGCCGAGCGGCCGTTGGTGGTGGGGGACCGGCTGGACACCGATATCGAGGGGGCGTACGCGGGCGGGGTCGACTCGCTGCTCGTGCTGACCGGGGTGACGACCCCGGCGCAGCTGCTGGCCGCGGAGCCGAAGCACCGGCCCGCCTATGTGGACCGCGACCTGCGGGGGCTGCTGACGCCCCAGCCGGTGGTCGAACCTGCCGACGGCGGCTTCCGGTGCGGCGGTTGGACCGCGCGGGCGGCCGATGGCGCGCTGCTGCTGGAGGGGGACGGCGACGAGCCGCTGGACGGGCTGCGGGCGTTGTGCGCCGCGGCCTGGAGCGAGGCGGGGGAGGGTGTGAGCGGCGCGGACGCGGGGAAGGCATTGGCCCGGCTGGGGTTGTGAGCCGCCCCGGGCCTCCCGGGGCCGCCCCCCGGGCCGCTTCCCGCTTCAGGGGCGTGACGAGGCCGGGGCCTGGGGCGATGTGACCGGAGGCATGACCGGGGCGCGGACCCGCCGGGGTGTCACAAGCGCGGCTTAGGGTAACCTAACCTAAGTCTTGATCGGCCGTGCTGTGAGGTGGAGTTCCGCGTGACCCTGGTCAGTCCGGTGAAAGCCGGACCCGAGACAGCGACCGATACGGCGGCCCCGCCACCCCGCCGACAGACCGCGCGCCGGGCGGCCGGGCTCGTCGCCGCCCTGTGTGTGCTGCTGGCCGTCGCGGCCGCCAGCATCGCGATCGGCGCCAAACCGATCGCACTGGGGGACGTCTGGCACGGGCTGTTCCACTACACCGGCAGCGACACCGATGTGGTGATCAAGGACGTACGGCTGCCGCGCACCCTCCTCGGGCTGCTCGTCGGCCTCGGCCTCGGGCTCGCGGGCGCGGTCATCCAGGCCCTCACCCGTAACCCGCTCGCCGACCCCGGGCTGCTGGGGCTGAACGCGGGCGCGTCCGCCGCCGTCGTCTCGGCGATCAGCTTTCTCGGCGTCACCTCCCTGACCGGCTATGTGTGGTTCGCCTTCCTCGGCACCGCCGTCGCCTCCGTGCTGGTGTACGCGCTCGGCGGCAGCCGGGGCGCCACCCCGGTGCGGCTCGCGCTCGGCGGTACGGCCGTGTACGCGGCGCTCTACGGCTACATCAACGCCGTACAGCTGCTGGACAGCGCGGCGCTCGACAAGATGCGCTTCTGGACGGTCGGTTCGCTCGCCTCCGCCAATATGACGGTGGTCCGGCAGGTGGCACCGTTCCTCCTGGTCGGCGCGGTGCTGGCGCTGGCGCTCGGCCGTTCGCTGAACGCGGTGGCGCTCGGCGACGACACGGCGCGCGCGCTCGGCACCAACCTGGTCCGCACCCGGGCGATGTCCATGCTGGCCGTCACCCTGCTGTGCGGCGCCGCGACCGCCGCCTGCGGGCCGATCGCCTTCGTCGGGCTGATGGTTCCGCACCTGGTCCGGGCGCTCACCGGACCCGATCTGCGCTGGACACTGCCGTACGCCGCCGTGCTGTCGCCCGTCCTGCTGCTGGGCTCCGACGTGATCGGGCGGGTCGTCGCCCGGCCCGCCGAACTCCAGGTCGGCGTCGTCACCTCGCTCGTCGGCGGACCCGTCTTCCTCTACCTCGTACGCCGCCGAAGGATGGCCCAACTGTGAACGCGAGCAAGCGCACCACGACGACCGGGGCGAGCGGAGTCACGCTGCGCACCGGCGGCCTCTCGCTGCGCCTGGACGTCCGCAGCGCGGTCGTGGGGCTGCTGCTGCTCGCCGTGGCGCTGGCGATGAGCGTGGTCCTGATCGGCACCGGCGACTTCCCCATGGCCCCCGGCGATGTGCTCCGCAGCCTGGCCGGGAACGGCACCATGGCCCAGGACTTCATCGTCCATGACCTGCGGCTGCCGCGCGTCCTGGTCGGGCTGCTGGTCGGCGCGGCCCTGGGGCTGGCCGGAGCGGTTTTCCAGTCCATCTCCCGCAATCCGCTGGGCAGTCCGGACGTCATCGGCTTCGGGCAGGGCTCGGCGGCCGGGGCGCTCACCGTGATCGTCCTCTTCCAGGGCGATCCGACCGAGGTGGCCGCCGGCGCGATCTGCGGCGGTCTGCTGACCGGGTTCGGGGTCTACGCGCTGGCCTGGCGGCGGGGCGTCCACGGCTACCGGCTGGTGCTGGTCGGCATCGGCGCCACCGCGATGCTCGCCGCCGTCAACGGCTATCTGCTGACCAAGGCCGACCTCCCCGACGCCACCCGCGCGGTGGTGTGGCTGACCGGTTCGCTCAACGGCCGCGACTGGAGCCAGGTCTGGCCGCTGGCCTGCGTATGCGCGGTCCTCCTGCCCGTGATCCTCGGGCAGGCGCGGGGTCTGCGGATGCTGGAGATGGGCGACGACAGCGCGTACGCCCTCGGGGTGCGGGTCGAGCGGACCCGGCTGGTGCTCATGTTCGCGGGCGTCCTGCTGACCGCTTCGGCCACGGCCGCCGCCGGGCCCGTCGCCTTCGTGGCGCTGGTCGCCCCGCAACTGGCCCGCAGGCTCACCCATTCGGCCGGTCCCAATCTGCTCCCCTCGGCCTGGATGGGGGCGGCCCTGCTGGTCACCGCCGACTGGTCGGCGCAGCGGGCCTTCGGCGCCGACCAACTGCCGGTCGGGGCGCTGACCGGGATGCTCGGCGGCGTCTATCTGCTGTGGCTGCTGGTGACCGAGCGCAAGGCGGGGCGGATATGACGGAGCACGTGCGGGCGGACGCCGAGCGCGGCACGGACGGCAAGAGCGACCAGGGCTACAGCGAAAAGGACACCGGGCAGACCGTGGCTTCCAGCACCAACACCAGCAGCAGCACCGACGCGACGACGGACACGACGACGGGCCGGCAGCGGCTCACCGCCGAGGGGCTGACCCTCGCGTACGACCGGCGCACGGTCGCCGAGGACCTGTCGGTCACCATCCCCGACCACTCGTTCACGGTGATCGTCGGGCCCAACGCCTGCGGCAAGTCCACCCTGCTGCGCGCCCTGTCCCGGATGCTCAAGCCGACGGCCGGGTCGGTGCTGCTGGACGGGGAGGCGATCGGTTCGCTGCCCGCCAAGAAGGTCGCCCGCACTCTCGGTCTGCTGCCGCAGTCCTCCATCGCCCCGGACGGGATCACCGTCGCCGACCTCGTCGCCCGTGGCCGCTACCCCCACCAGGGGCTGCTGCGGCAGTGGTCCGAGACGGACGAGCGGATCGTCCAGGAGTCGATGGCGTCGACCGGGGTGGCCGAGCTCGGCGATCGCTATGTCGACGAACTGTCCGGCGGGCAGCGCCAGCGGGTGTGGATCGCCATGGCCATCGCCCAGCAGACCCCGCTGCTGCTCCTGGACGAGCCCACGACGTACCTGGACATCCAGCACCAGATCGACGTCCTCGACCTGTGCGCCCAGCTCCACGAGGAGCAGGGCCGCACCCTCGTCGCGGTGCTGCACGACTTGAACCACGCGGCCCGCTACGCCACCCACCTGATCGCGATGCGGGGCGGGGAGGTCGTCGCGGAGGGCGCGCCGGAGGACATCGTCACGGCGGAGCTGGTGGAGCGGGTCTTCGGGCTGCGCTGCCAGGTCATCGACGACCCGGAGACGGGGACCCCGCTGGTGATACCGGCCGCCCGCCGGTCCCGTAAGCCCGCGGCCGAGGAGACAGCGGACCCGGAGACGGCGGACACGGAGGCGGCAAGCACGGAGGCGGCGGAGCCGCTGGCCGCCGCGGCGACGGAGTCCTGAGCCGGATACGGGAGAGTAAGGGGATACGCGGGGTGACGGGCCGGGGCGGTGCGTACGCGGCTAGAGCAGCTTGCGCAGCCGCAGCAGGTCGCGCAGCCCGGCCTCCAGTTTGACCCGGCCGGTGCCCCAGGCCCGGGCGAAGTGCAGCTCGCCGTCGACCAGGGACACCAGGTCGTCGCCGGACATCGCCAGCCGGATCTGTGCGCGCTCCGCGGGCGGGCCGGGCGCGGTCGTCACGTCCTCGATACTGCTGTCCACGAGACGGCCCACGAAGGTCGTGTCGAGGTCGGTGATCCAGCAGCTCACGGAGCGATCGAGCGCGGCGGCGCTACGGAGGTCCCCGTTCGCGCCCGCGAGGTTCTCCGCCAGTTTGTCGAGTGCGTCGCGGCACTGTTCCAAGGTGGCCATCGCGGACGACGGTACCGCAGGTCGTGCCGCTCGGAGAACGTGCGCTTCGCGGTAGCGTCGGGGGCATGAGTGAGCCGATGCCGGGTGGACGGCCCGGGTCAGAGCCGGAGCCGGAGCCTGCCGCGGGGCCGGAGGCGGAGCCCGCCGAGGCGGCCGCCGGACCTTCCGGGGCGGCCGGGGAGGCGCCGTCCGGGCCCGCCGGTCCGGCTCCGCTCGGAGTCGGCCGTACGCCCACCGGCGTCCCCGATGTCGACGCCCGGCTCGACCGGCTGGCCGACGCCGACGACCTCCCGGTGAGCGGGCATCTGGAGGTGTACGAGGATGTGCACCGGGGCCTGCGCGACACGCTGACGGCACTCGACCGGCGGCCCGGCCCTCCGGCCCCGCCCGTCTCCTCTTCATAGGACCGACCCCCTAGCACCGACCCCAGGAGCTGAACCACCCGTGGCAGTGACCCGTCCACGACGCGTACGACTCGACGCCGAGCTGGTGCGCCGCAAGCTGGCCCGCTCGCGTGAGCACGCGAGCCAGCTGATCGCGGCGGGCCGGGTGACCGTCGGCGGGGCCACCGCGACCAAGGCCGCGACGCAGGTCGAGACCAGTGCGGCGGTCGTCGTGACCGAGGACGACAGCGATCCGGACTATGTCTCGCGCGGCGGCCACAAGCTCGCGGGCGCCCTGTACGCCTTCAGCGAGGAGTACCGCGAGGGGGAGGGGCGGACGATGTCCGATCCCACCCCGGTCACCGGTTCCGGGCTGACCGTCGCCGGGCGGCGGGCGCTGGACGCGGGGGCCTCCACCGGCGGTTTCACCGACGTCCTGCTGCGCGCGGGCGCCGCCCATGTAGTCGCCGCGGACGTCGGCTACGGGCAACTTGCATGGTCTTTGCAAAGTGATGAACGCGTGACCGTTCTCGACCGTACGAACGTACGCGAGCTGACGCCGGAGCAGATGGGAGGCGAGCCCGTGGACCTTGTCGTCGGGGATCTCTCCTTCATTCCGCTCGGGCTGGTGCTGCCCGCCCTGGTGCGCTGCACCGCGCCCGACGCCGATCTGGTGCTGATGGTCAAGCCCCAGTTCGAGGTCGGCAAGGAGCGGCTCGGCAGCGGCGGCGTCGTCCGCAGCTCCGAGCTGCGTGCCGGGGCGGTGCGGACGGTGGCTCAGCAGGCCGCGGACCTGGGGCTGGGCGTACTCGGCGTGACCGCCAGCCCGCTGCCGGGACCGTCGGGGAACGTCGAGTACTTTTTGTGGATGCGCGCCGGGGCGCCGGCACTGGACCCGGACGATGTTGACCGTGCAGTGGCGGAGGGGCCCAGTTGACCACTTCAGAAGCAGCGGCAAAGGCGGAGTCGGCGGCGGAGACAGAGTTCAAGCCGACATCCGAGGCGACCGCCGACCGCACCGTGTTCCTCCTCGCGCACACCGGCCGCCCGGCGGCCATCCGCAGCGCCGAACTCGTCGTCCAGGGGCTGGTGCGCAGCGGCATCGGGGTGCGGGTGCTCGCCGCGGAGGCCGCGGACCTGCCGCTGCCGCCCGAGGTCGAGCTGGTCGACGCGGGGCGCGATGTGCTCGACGGCTGTGAACTGCTGGTCGTGCTCGGCGGGGACGGGACGCTGCTGCGCGGCGCCGAGTTCTCGCGGATCTCCGGCGTACCGATGCTGGGCGTCAACCTCGGCCGGGTCGGCTTCCTGGCCGAGGCCGAGCGGGACGACCTGGACAAGGTCGTGGACCGGGTGGTGAGCCGCCAGTACGAGGTCGAGGAGCGCATGACCATCGATGTGCTGGTCCGCAACGACGGGCACATCGTGCACACCGACTGGGCACTGAATGAAGCGTCGGTGGAGAAGGCGGCGCGCGAGCGGCTGCTGGAGGTCGTCACCGAGGTCGACGGCCGGCCGGTCTCCCGCTTCGGCGGCGACGGCGTGGTGTGCGCGACCCCGACCGGCTCGACGGCTTACGCCTTCTCGGCCGGTGGCCCGGTGGTGTGGCCCGAGGTCGAGGCGCTGCTGATGGTCCCGATCAGCGCGCACGCCCTGTTCGCGAAGCCGCTGGTGACGACGCCGGAGTCGGTGCTCGCGGTCGAGGTGCAGCCGCAGACCCCGCACGGGGTGCTGTGGTGCGACGGCCGCCGCACGGTGGAGCTGCCCGCCGGGGCTCGGGTGGAGGTGCGCCGGGGCGCGGTGCCGGTCCGGCTGGCCCGGCTGCACCATGCGTCGTTCACCGACCGGCTGGTGGCGAAGTTCGCGCTGCCGGTGGCGGGCTGGCGCGGGGCGCCGCACTAGGAAGTCCTTGCCGCGGGGGAGCCGCGGGGGAGGGGCCGGGAAAACCCTTTCGAGAGGGTACGTCCGGAAACCCTCCCCGCCATGCGGAAGGCGAGGTGGCGCGGCCACCGGGCGATCACCCGGAGCGACGGTGCGGCCGTCCCCGGGGGTGGCCGTCGCGAGGTGGCCGGTAAACCTCGTATGGTCATGCACGTGCTGGAGGAGATGCGGATACGTGCCCTGGGTGTCATCGACGACGCGGTGGTCGAGCTGTCACCCGGCTTCACCGCGGTAACCGGCGAGACCGGCGCGGGCAAGACCATGGTCGTCACCAGCCTCGGGCTGCTGCTCGGCGGCCGCGCCGACGCCGCCCTGGTGCGGATCGGTGCCAAGGCGGCGGTCGTCGAGGGCCGGATCACGGTCGACGCCCGCTCGTCGGTGGCCGTACGGGCCGAGGAGGCGGGCGCCGAACTCGACGACGGGGCGCTGCTGATCAGCCGTACCCTCTCCGCCGAGGGCCGGTCCCGCGCCCATGTGGGCGGCCGGTCCGTGCCGGTGGGGCTGCTCGGGGAGCTGGCCGACGACCTGGTGGCCGTCCACGGCCAGACCGACCAGCAGGGCCTGATGCGGCCCGCGCGGCAGCGCCAGGCGCTGGACCGGTACGCGGGCGCGGCCGTCGCCGGGCCGCTGGAGAAGTACGCGGGCGCCTACCGGCGGCTGCGCGCCGTCGCCGCCGAACTGGACGAGCTGACCACGCGGGCGCGCGAGCGGGAGCAGGAGGCCGATCTGCTCCGCTTCGGCCTGGAGGAGGTCGCCGCCGCCGAGCCGCGGGCGGGCGAGGACGACGAACTCGCCGCCGAGGCCGAGCGGCTGGGCCACGCCGAAGCCCTCGCGTCCGCCGCCGCCCTCGCGCACGCCGCCCTCGCGGGCAACCCGGAGGACTTGGAGGCCGTGGACGCCGCCACCCTCGTCGGCGGCGCGCACCGCGCCCTGGAGGCGGTCCGCGCCCACGACCCGGCCCTCGCCGGGCTCGCCGACCGCATCGGCGAAGTGGGCATCCTGCTGTCCGACGTGGCCGGTGAACTGGCCGGGTACGCCGACGATCTGGACGCCGACCCGCTGCGGCTCGGCGCCGTCGAGGAGCGCCGCGCCGCGCTGGCCCAGCTGACCCGCAAGTACGGCGAGAGCGTCGGCGAGGTGCTGGCCTGGGCCGAGCAGGGCGCCACCCGGCTCGCCGAACTGGACGGCGACGACGACCGCATCGGCGAGCTGACCGCCGAACGCGACGCGCTCCGCGCCGACCTGGGCGGGCTCGCCCAGGCGCTCACCGACGCCCGCACCGAGGCCGCGGCGCGCTTCGCCGAGGCCGTCACCGAGGAACTGGCCTCCCTCGCGATGCCGCACGCCCGGGTGACGTTCGCCATCCGGCAGACCGAGGCCGCGGACGAGGCGTCCGGAGTCGAGGTCGGCGGGCGGGCGGTGACCTACGGTCCGCACGGCGCCGACGAGGTCGAGCTGCTCCTCGCCCCCCACCCCGGCGCGCCGCCGCGCCCCATCGCCAAGGGCGCCTCGGGCGGTGAGCTGTCCCGGGTGATGCTCGCGGTCGAGGTCGTCTTCGCGGGCTCCGACCCCGTACCGACCTACCTCTTCGACGAGGTGGACGCCGGTGTCGGCGGCAAGGCCGCGGTCGAGGTCGGCCGCCGGCTGGCCCGGCTCGCGCGCTCCGCCCAGGTGGTGGTCGTCACGCATCTGCCGCAGGTCGCCGCGTTCGCGGACCGGCACCTGGTGGTGGAGAAGACCAGCGACGGAGCGGTGACGCGCAGCGGCGTGAAGGCCATGGAGGGCGAGGACCGGGTCCGGGAGCTGTCCCGGATGCTGGCGGGCCAGGATTCGGAGCTGGCCCGGGCCCATGCGGAGGAGCTGCTGGAGGCGGCGCGCACGGGCCGCTGACCGAGGCCCTTTCCCCACCCCGCCCCTTCCCGAACCGGGCGCCGCCCGGCCCCGCCGGGGCTCCGCCCCTGACCCCGCCGGGGCTCCGCCCCAGCCCCCGGTCCGGGTGCGACTGTTGCCGGGGCGGGGAAGCTGCCAGATCTGGAGAGGGGCGGGGTGGGGAATGCCACCGGGGTCACCCATATGGGTGGTGCTGCGGACGTACGGGCGAGCGGTGGGCAGGTGTGGCATGGGAACGTTGCGGCGGGCGCACCGCTAAGGCTGGCATTCTTGGCGGAGCAAACGCAGCGCAGCAACCGCACCTCTGACACCGCCCCAGGAGCTCCGCCCGAGTGAGCAGTACCGTGAGCAACACCCCGGTCCCGCCGCACGGGCAGCCGTCGCTGCACGCCGTTCAGGTGCTGGGCGAGGGCAGTTCGGGCAGCGGGGTGCATGTGCGGTCGCTGTCGGCCGGGCTGGTGGCGCGCGGGCTGCGGGTGACCGTCTGCGGGCCCTGGAGCGCCGAGCGGGGGTACGGGTTCACGGAGGCGGGCGCCCGGTTCGCGCCGCTCGACGGGCGTACGGACGCCGGGAGCATCGCGTCGATCCGTACGGCCTGTACCGGCGCCGGGCTGGTGCACGCGCACGGGCTGTGGCCCGGTCTGCTGGCCGCGCTCGCGCTGCGCGGCAGGGGCGTCCCGCTCGTCGTCACCTGGCACACCAAGCGGGAGGCCGAGGGGCCGCGGGGCCGCGTCGTGCGGCTGATGGAGCGGCGGGTGGCGCGTGCCGCGTCGGTCGTGCTGGGTGTGTCCTCGGACCTGGTGGACCGGGCCCGTGACCGTGGGGCGCGCGACGCCCGGCTCGCGCCGGTCGCGGTGCCCGCCCCGTGCCGGGCGCCCGAGACGGACGACGGCGCCCGCCAGAAGGCGCGCGCGGAACTGGGCGCGGTGGAGCGGTCCCTGCTGCTCGCGGTCGGCCGTCTGGACGCCGCCACGGGCCACGGCCCGCTGCTGGACGCGGCGCTCCACTGGCGCTCGCTGGACCCGCCGCCGCTGCTGGCGATCGCGGGGGAGGGGCCGGACCGGGCGGTGCTCCAGCGCCGGATCGACGCCGAAGGCCTCCCGGTGCGGCTGCTCGGCCGCCGGGACGACGTCCCCGGGCTGCTGGCCGTCGCCGACGTCGCGGTGCTCTCCAGCCGCTGGGAGGCGCGTTCGCTGCTGGCCCAGGAGGCGCTGCACGCGGGCGTGCCGCTGGTCGCCACGGCGGTGGGCGGGGTGCCCGAACTCGTGGGGGAGGCCGCCGAACTCGTCCCGTACGGCGACTCCGGCGCCCTGGCCGACGCGGTGATCCGGCTGCTGGCCGACCCCGTACGCCGCGCGGAGCTGACCGCGGCGGGGCGGGCGCGGACCGCGGAGTGGCCGACGGAGGACGGCACGGTGGCCCATGTCCTCGGCGTCTACGACGAATTGGTGCAGACCTTTATGCGCGCAGGGGGTTGACGCCCCCGGGCGCTGATCGGCAGGGTTCTGCGCGGTGGACCGAGAGAGCGCTCTCCACAGGGCGCGCGTCATCCCTCGTGCCGCCTTATCTGTCATGTCCCGGCAACCCCCACTACGCCGAGGAGTGCTTTGTCATGATCACACGCAGAATGCTGCTGAGCGGAATCGCCGCGTCCGCCGCTGCCGCGGGCACCGGTCTCACGCTCGGCGGCGGTCGCGCCGGTGCGGCGCAGACCCTGGCGAGTGCCGAAACGCTTCCCCTCACGGTCGTCAACAAGACCGGCCAGTTCGGCAACGCGTCGGTATGGCTCTACATCGTCGGCAACGTCGACAACAAGCAGGTCCGCGTCACCCCCGACGGCAAGACCGCCCCCGTCGCGCTCTCCGACAATGGCTCCGACGGCTTCGCCGACTACGCCATCCCGCTCTCGGGGAGCGGCGACACCAAGCTGACGCTGCCCCGGATGTCCGGCCGGATCTATGTCGCGCTGGGGGAGAAGCTCAAGTTCAAGGTAGTCGCGGACGGAGCGGGCAACGCCGCGCTGCAGTACCCGGCGGGCTGGGTCTCCGGCGACCCGAACTACCAGGTCATGCACGACTGCGCGGAGTTCACCTTCAACGCCTCCGGCATGTTCTGCAACACCACCATGGTCGACATGTTCAGCGTCCCGCTCGCCATCCGCCTCACCGGCGCCAAGGACCAGACGACCGGCACCCTCAAGGGCGGCGCCCGCGCCAAGGTCTTCTCCGACCTCCGCGCGGTCGAGGCCTTCGAGCCGCTGGTCATCGGGGACGACCTGCGGGTCATCGCACCCGGCCACGGCCTGGGCGCGGGGCTGTTCCCGCAGGACTATTTCGCGTCCTACATCGACCGGGTCTGGGAGACCTACGGATCGAAGGACCTCAAGGTCACCACCAACGCGGGCACCTTCACCGGCCGGGTGAGCGGCGGGAAGTTCGCCTTCACCGGCCCCGCCTCCGTCGCCTTCGACAAGCCGTCCACCAAGGACGTGCTGTTCTGCGACGGCGCCCTGGCCGCGCCCAACGACGGTACGACGGGACCGGTCGCGGCCATCCTCGGCGCGGGCTTCAACCGCACCACGCTGCACGACACCGCCGCCCAGCCGACCACCGACCCGGCCGCCTTCTACACCGAGCCGGTCACCCACCACTACGCCAAGGCGATGCACACGGCGACGGCCGACGGCAAGGCGTACGGCTTCGCCTTCGACGACGTGGCCGACTTCGCGTCGTACATCCAGGACACCGCCCCGACCGGGATCACGCTCACCCTGACCCCGTTCTAGAGGTTCTGGAGCCGGTGCCCGTCACCGCACATGGCGGCGGGCCTGGAGGGCCACCCCGAGGGCCAGCACCGTCTGGGGGTCCTCCAGGTCGGTGCCGAGCAGCCGGGCGATCCGGGCCAGCCGGTCGTACAGCGTCTGGCGGTTGAGGTGCAGCGCGCGGGCCGTCTCCGCCTTGCGGCCCGCGTGCCGCAGATAGACCTCCAGCGTCGGCACCAGCGGTGGCCGGGCGGTGCGGTCATGAACGAGCAGCGGGCCGATCACCCGGTCGACGAAGGCGGCCAGATCCCCGTGTTCCCGCAGTCGCCACAGCAACAGATCGACATCCAGGCTGCGGACGTCGTACCACTCCCGGTCCGCCGGTACGGGCGCGGCGTGCGCCGCCTCCGCCGCGTGCCGCAGCTCGCCGCCGACCGCGTCCCAGGCGGCCGCGAGCCCGGCGATCACCACGGGCGGACGCGTCCCGGCGGGACGGTCCGGCCAGGCCCGCTCCACCCCCGCCCGCAGGGCCGCCGCGACACGCGCCGCCACCGCGCCGCGGTCCGCCGCGGTCCGCAGGCCCGCCAGCAGCGGCACCCGGCCCTCCGGCAGCCGTACGCCCAGCAGCACCGGAACGCCCACCGCCGCCAGTTCCTCCCGCAGCGCGTGGGCCAGCGCCGCCCAGCTCTCCGCGCCGCCGCCCGCGGCGGCCCCGCCTCCGCTGCCACTCCCGCTCAGCGGGTGCGGGTCCTCGGTGAGCCGCATCACCATCGGCAGCAGCGGGCCGTCACCGGACGGCCGGAAGCCCAGCACCCGCGCCTGCGCGGGCGCGTCCGACGGTTCGACGCGCCCCTCCGCGAGATCGGTGAGGAAGTCGCCCCGGCCGCGCGCCGTCAGCTCCTCCTCCTGGCGCGCCCGCAGCAGCACCACCGCCAGCAGATCCGCGGTCCGTTCGGCGGCGATGCGGTGCACCGGGGCGAGCGGCGCCGCCACCGGCAGTACGGTCAGCCGGGCGCGTACCGCGCCGGGACCCTGGCCGCCGCCCGGCACGTCGGCCAGCACACTGCCCGCCGGTGGCCCGGATGGTCCGGGCGGGTCTTCCGGCCGGCGGTCGGCGCGGCGGGCCCGCAGCCCCTCCCACGCCTGGAGCGGATCGGTGGCGCCGGGGCGGGCGCCCCCGGGCCCGGCCGCGTACAGCAGCCTGCCGTCGGGGGTCTCCAGGAAGACCGGATTGCCCGCGAACTCCGCGAAGTTCCGGAGGATCTCCGGTACCCCGCCGCCGCGCAGCAGCACCTCGGTGCCCTGGCGGTGGACGACGTCGGCCTGCCGCAGCAGCGCGTAGTGCTCGTTGACGATCTCGGTGTGGATCTCCTCGGTGACCGCCACGAACGGCACCTCGCGATGCAGCTGCACCAGCGGCAGCCCGCATGAGCGCGCCGCGTCGACGACCGCCACCGGGAGCGTACGGAAGCGCGGGCCCAGCTCCACCACCAGCGCGGCGATCCCGCGGTCGGCCAGCCTCCGGACGAAGGCGCGCTGCTCGGCGGGGCGGGGGCCGACGCCGAGACCGGTGGTCAGCAGCAGTTCGCCGCCCTTGAGGAGGGCGGCGATGTTCGGCGCCTCACCCGCGTGCACCCAGCGCACCGGGCGGTCCAGCAGCTCGTCCCCGGTCACCACCTCGGGCAGGCCGCGGCGCAGGGCGGGCAGGTCCAGCGCCCGCGCCACGGTGATCGTTCCTTGGGGCTCCATGGGGGCCGGGCGTCAGCCGCCGTACGCGCCGGAGGCGGTCAGTCGCAGGGCGGTGTCGATCAGCGGCACATGGCTGAACGCCTGCGGGAAGTTGCCCACCTGGCGCTGGAGGTGCGGGTCCCACTCCTCGGCCAGCAGGCCCAGGTCGTTGCGGAGCCCGAGCAGCTTCTCGAAGAGCCTGCGGGCCTCGTCCACCCGGCCGATCATCGCCAGGTCGTCGGCGAGCCAGAACGAGCAGGCGAGGAAGGCGCCTTCGTCGCCCTCCAGACCGTCCACGCCCGCGTCCTCGCCCGCGGTCGGGTAGCGCATCACGAAACCGTCGGAGGTCGACAGCTCGCGCTGGATCGCCTCGATGGTGCCGATGACCCGCTTGTCGTCCGGTGGCAGGAAGCCCATCTGCGGGATGAGCAGCAGCGAGGCGTCCAGCTCCTTGGAGCCGTAGGACTGGGTGAAGGTGTTGCGCTCGGCGTCGTACCCCCTCTCGCACACATCCCGGTGGATCTCGTCGCGCAGATCCCGCCAGCGGTCCAGCGGGCCGTCCACATCACCCGATTCGACCAGCTTGACGGTGCGGTCGACGGCGACCCAGGCCATCACCTTGGAGTGCACGAAGTGGCGGCGCGGGCCGCGCACCTCCCAGATGCCCTCGTCGGGCTCGTCCCAGTGCTCCTCCAGGTAGCGGATCAGCTTGAGCTGGAGCACGCTCGCGTAGTCGTTGCGGGCCAGGCCCGTCATATGCGCGAGGTGCAGCGCCTCGGTGACCTCGCCGTAGACGTCCAGCTGGAGCTGGCCCGCCGCGCCGTTGCCGACCCGGACCGGCTGGGAGTTCTCGTAGCCGGGCAGCCAGGTCAGCTCGGCCTCGGACAGCTCGCGCTCACCCGCGATGCCGTACATGATCTGCAGGTTCTCCGGGTCGCCCGCGACCGCGCGCAGCAGCCATTCGCGCCAGGCGCGGGCCTCCTCGCGGTAGCCGGTGCGCAGCAGGGAGGACAGGGTGATCGCCGCGTCCCGCAGCCAGGTGAAGCGGTAGTCCCAGTTCCGGACGCCGCCGATGTCCTCGGGCAGCGAGGTGGTGGGCGCCGCGACGATGCCGCCGGTGGGGCCGTAGGTGAGCGCCTTGAGGGTGATCAGCGAGCGGACGACCGCGTCCCGGTAGGGGCCGTGGTACGTGCAGTGCTCGACCCACTCCCGCCAGAAATCCTCGGTCGCCTCCAGTGCGGCTTCCGGCTCGGGCAGGGCGGGCGGCTCCTTGTGCGAGGGCTGCCAGCTGATGGTGAAGGCGATCCGGTCGCCGGGGGCCACCGTGAAGTCGGCGTAGGTGGTGAGGTCCTTGCCGAAGGTGTCGACCTCGGTGTCCAGCCACACCGAGTCGGGACCGGCGACGGCGACCGTGCGCGAGTCCACCTTGTGCACCCACGGCACGACCCAGCCGTACGAGAAGCGCATCCGCAGGCTGGAGCGCACCGGCACCCGGCCGCTGACCCCCTCGACGATGCGCACCAGCTGCGGGGCGCCGTCCCGCGGCGGCATGAAGTCGATCACGCGGACCGTGCCGCGCGGGGTGTCCCACTCCGACTCCAGGACGAGCGAGTCGCCCCGGTAGCGGCGGCGGTCGGCGGTCGGCGGCTCACTTCCGCCCGCGTGGGCGGGGCCCAGCCGCCAGAACCCGTGCTCCTCGGTGCCCAGCAGACCGGCGAAGACGGCATGGGAGTCGAAACGCGGCAGGCACAGCCAGTCGACCGTCCCGTCCTTGCAGACGAGGGCGGCGGTCTGCATATCACCGATGAGTGCGTAGTCCTCGATACGCCCGGCCACGTGCTTCCCCTATTCGAACGGCCGTATGCCCCTGATGGCGTGCTTACGGTCTCCGGAAATATTGGACGAGCTCTTGTTCCGGAGGCGAGCTGGTGGTGCCGTGCCGGGGCTCGTAGCGTTTCGTCCGAGCAGGATACGACGGAGGACTGCGATCCGCTTGAGCCCGTCCATATCGTGGCTCGCGTCACGGCCGCCGATCGGGGGCGTACGGGTCGCGTACGGGGGTAGCCGTCGCGATATCGCGAGGCGCGGACGATTCGCGTTGTTGTGACGATACGCGTTGTTGTCATGACAGCGTACGGTGCGGCTGAGGTGTGGCGGGCCGTGCGACGCGGACGGGCTCCAGCGGCCGCTCCGGGGCACTGTTACCCTGGTAGCCCGTGGAGCGGCGGGCACAAACCCCCCGAACCTCAGCGACGGCGCCCCCGAGAAAATCGGGGCAGCGGCCGGACCGCACCCTCACGACGCGACCACGGGAGCCCCCTTTTGGCCATTGCCGCTAAGCCCATGACGACCAAGCACCTCTTCGTCACCGGGGGTGTCGCTTCCTCACTCGGCAAGGGCCTCACCGCCTCAAGCCTCGGTGCGCTGCTCAAGGCACGGGGTCTGCGGGTCACCATGCAGAAGCTCGACCCCTACCTGAACGTCGACCCGGGCACGATGAACCCGTTCCAGCACGGTGAGGTGTTCGTCACCAACGACGGCGCCGAGACCGACCTGGACATCGGCCACTACGAGCGGTTCCTCGACGTCGACCTCGACGGCTCCGCCAACGTGACCACCGGCCAGGTCTACTCCACCGTGATCGCCAAGGAGCGGCGCGGTGAGTACCTGGGCGACACCGTGCAGGTCATCCCGCACATCACCAACGAGATCAAGCACCGCATCCGGCGTATGGCCACCGATGACGTCGACGTCGTCATCACCGAGGTCGGCGGGACCGTCGGCGACATCGAGTCGCTGCCCTTCCTGGAGGCCGTCCGCCAGGTCCGCCACGAGGTCGGCCGGGACAACGTCTTCGTGGTGCACATCTCCCTGCTGCCGTACATCGGCCCGTCCGGCGAGCTGAAGACCAAGCCCACCCAGCACTCGGTCGCCGCCCTGCGCAACATCGGTATCCAGCCGGACGCCATCGTGCTGCGCGCCGACCGCGAGGTCCCCACCTCCATCAAGCGCAAGATCTCGCTGATGTGTGACGTGGACGACGCCGCGGTGGTGGCCGCCATCGACGCCAAGTCGATCTACGACATCCCGAAGGTGCTGCACACCGAGGGGCTGGACGCCTATGTCGTCCGCAAGCTGGACCTGCCCTTCCGCGATGTGGACTGGGCCCAGTGGGACGACCTGCTCAAGCGGGTCCACCAGCCCGACCACGAGGTCACGGTCGCGCTCGTCGGCAAGTACATCGACCTGCCCGACGCCTACCTGTCCGTCACCGAGGCGCTGCGCGCGGGCGGTTTCGCCAACAACGCCCGAGTGAAGATCAAGTGGGTCACGTCCGACGACTGCAAGACGGCCGCCGGTGCCCGGCAGCAGCTGGCGGACTGCGACGCGGTCTGCATCCCCGGCGGCTTCGGCGACCGGGGCGTCATCGGCAAGGTCGGCGCGATCACCTACGCCCGTGAGAACAAGATCCCGCTGCTGGGTCTGTGCCTCGGCCTCCAGTGCATCGTCATCGAGGCCGCGCGGAACCTGGCGGGCATCTCCGGCGCCAACTCCACCGAGTTCGAACCGGCCGCCACCGACCCGGTGATCTCCACCATGGCCGAGCAGCTGGACATCGTCGCGGGCGAGGGCGACATGGGCGGCACCATGCGGCTGGGCATGTACCCGGCCAAGCTCGCCGAGGGCTCGATCGTCCGCGAGGTCTACGACGACCAGCCGTACGTCGAGGAGCGCCACCGTCACCGCTACGAGGTCAACAACTCGTACCGCGGTGAGCTGGAGAAGAAGGCCGGGCTGGTCTTCTCGGGCACCTCGCCCGACAACAAGCTGGTCGAGTACGTCGAGTTCCCGCGCGAGGTCCACCCCTACCTCGTCGGCACTCAGGCCCACCCCGAGCTGCGCTCCCGGCCGACCCGCCCGCACCCGCTCTTCGCGGGTCTGGTGAAGGCGGCAGTCGAGCGACAGACCGCTGGTCACGGGCAGGCCGCGGGAGCCTGACCGCTACGGTTGACGGGGGGAAACGGGCCGTGCGATCGGCCCGCTTCCCCCGGCCACCCGCATGCGGAAAGGACGCTGAGGCAGAGCAATGGGCATCCAGGACACTCCCGAGGAGTGGCGGACCGTCGCCACCGCCACGCCGTTCACCGGCAACAAGACGAGCGTGCGCACGGATCAGGTCGTCATGCCCGACGGCACCACGGTCTCGCGCGACTACCAGGTCCACCCCGGCTCCGCCGCCGTCCTGGCCCTCGACGACACCGGCCGCGTCATCGTGCTGCGCCAGTACCGCCACCCGGTCCGCCACCGCCTCTGGGAGATCCCGGCCGGTCTCCTCGACATCCCCGGCGAGAACCCCCTGCACGCCGCGCAGCGCGAGCTGTACGAGGAGGCGCACGTCAAGGCCGAGGACTGGCGCGTGCTGGTGGACGTCTTCACCACGCCCGGCGGCTGCGACGAGGCCGTGCGGGTCTTCCTCGCCCAGGGCATCTCGGCGGCGGACGGCGAGCGGTACGAGGTCTCCGAGGAGGAGGCCGACATGGAGCTGGCCCGGGTGCCGCTGGACGAGTTGGTGCGCGCGGTGCTGGCCGGTGACCTGCACAACAACTGCCTCGCGGTCGGCGTCCTGGCCCTGCACGCCGCGCTCACGGGCGACGGCGTGGAAGCCCTCCGCCCCGCCGACGCCCCCTGGCCCGCCCGCCCCTTCGAGGCCTAGGGTCTGTCGTTTGGATCAGGCCGGATCAGGGAGCGGGGTCAGGGGGCACCTCCCAGCGGTAGCTGGGGGAGCGTGTAGCTGCAAGGCGG
>NZ_JBEXVE010000055.1:0-472 GCF_040629205.1 Streptomyces sp. NPDC005962
TTACGTTTGCTCTTCCGATCTGCCCCCTGCACCCCCGCCGGGGCTCCGCCCCAGGACCCCGGTCCTCAAACGCCGGACGGGCTGAGTTTCCCGGACCGGGGCTCGGTTTCCCGATCGGGGCCCGGTTTCCGGAGCAAGGCCGGGCTGGGTTCCCGGACCGGGCCGGGGTTGTTCCCGAGCACGGCCGGGGTTCCCGAGCAGGGCCCGGATTCCGGACCGGGGCCCGGTCTCCCGAGCAGGCCCGGGCTCCCGAGCACGGCCGGGGTTCCCGAACAAGGCCCGGTCTCCGGACCGGGGCCCGGTTTCCGGAGCAGGGCCGGGCTCCCGAACAGGGCCGAGGTTTCCGAGCAGGGCTGGGATTCCCAAGCACGGCCCGGGTTCGCAAGCAAGGCCGGGGCTCCCGAGCAAGACCCGGTCTCCGGACCGGGGCCGGGGTTCCCGAGCAGGGCCCGAGTTCCCAAGCAGGGCCCGG
>NZ_JBEXVE010000055.1:569-16048 GCF_040629205.1 Streptomyces sp. NPDC005962
CGGATTCCGGACCGGGGCCCAGTCTCCCGAGCAGGCCCGGGCTCCCGAACAAGGCCGGGGTTCCCAAGCAGGGCCCGGATTCCGGACCGGGGCCCAGTCTCCCGAGCAGGCCCGGGCTCCCGAACAAGGCCGGGGTTCCCAAGCAGGGCCCGGATTCCGGACCGGGGCCCAGGTTCCCGAACAGGCCCGGGGCCCGGGCCGGTGGCTCGGGCCCCGGGCGGGGCGGTGTTACGCGCGGCGGGGCGGGGTTATGCCCGGTGGGGTGGCGTTACGCGCGGCGGAAGCTCAGGGTTTCACCCAGGGCGCCCGCGCGCCAGAGGTCTTGGCAGGCGTCGGCCATGTGGTCCAGGCCGTCGACCACCGAGCCCCAGACGATGCCCGGGACCCAGCCCGCGTCACCGTTGATAAGCAGGTTGTTCCGCTCGTAGAACAGGGCCAGGTCGACCACCTGGCGCTTGCCCTGGTGCTTGGCCTGGGTCTCGTAGCCGTAGGACTTCGTCCCCAGCTGGGTGTCGGAGAAGGTGAAGTAACACAGGTCCCCGGGGATGGGCGTGATCGTGGGGTTCTCCAGCGGTGGCTCCTCCGGGGCGAAGGGGGCCAGTAGCGCGTAGATCTCGTTCCGCGCGTACTTGGCGTGATAGACGTCACCTCCCAGCGGCAGCGCGTTCCAGACGGCCTCGCAGGTGATCGGTGCGCGGTCGTCGAGGAGTTTCGCGGTGCAGGTCACTCCGCGTTTGTCGAGCGAGACCTCGATGAACCGGTCGGCTCGGTCAACCATCGACATTCCTCCAGGTCGCTTCGGAACAGTCCTTACCCGTCCCTATCAGTCCTTCCCCAGGGGGCATACCCAGCATCGTCTGTATCAAGGGCTGGAAACGACCGGCATATATTTCGCTGGTTCGGGTAGTCGCGCGCCCATGGCTCCACCACGCGGGAAAGACATCGATAGCAGAACAAAAGGGGCATCCCGTCGATCGCTTCTGGTCGGCGGCGCGGCCCTTGGCCTGTTGGGCGCGGTCGGCTGTAGCCGGGTGTCCGACACGGACGCCAGAGATGGGGGCAATCTGCTGGAGCGCCTGCGGGCGCAGGGAACGGTCCGGCTGGGAATTGCGGGGGAGATCCCATTCGGCTACATCGACAAGAACGGCGACTTCACCGGTGAGGCGCCGGAGATCGCGAAGGTCATCTTCAAGCGGCTGGGGGTGGCCAAGGTCCAGCCGGTGCCGACCGAGTTCGGCTCGCTGATTCCGGGGCTCCGCTCGCAGCAGTTCGACGTGGTCTCCGCGGGGATGTACATCAATCCCGAGCGCTGCGCCCAGGTGATCTTTTCCGATCCCGACTACCGCATGCGGGACGCTTTCATCGTCCGCAAGGGAAATCCGAAGAACCTTCACAATTACGACGACATCGTCAAGCACAAGGCCAAAATGGCGACCGGTACCGCTTATGCCGAGATCGATTACGCCAAGAACGCCGGGGTCAAGGAGAGCGACATGCTGATCCTCCCGGACCAGCTGGCCGGTCTGCTGGCGGTGGAGCAGGGCCGGGCCGATGTGTTCGCGGGCACGACCGTGACCGTGCACAACGTGGTCAAGCAGCGGAACAGCCAGCGGGCCGAGGCGACCGAGCCGTTCCAGGCGATGGTCGACGGCAAACCGGACATCGGGGCGGGCGGGTTCGCCTTCCGGCCGGAGGAGACCAAGCTCCGCGACGCCTTCAATGTCGAGCTGCACAAGATGAAGAAGAGCGGTGAGCTGTTGCGCATCGTGCGGCCTTTCGGTTTCACCGAGGGCGAGATGACCGATCTGACCGCCAAGGAGCTGTGCAAATGACGGCCGGGCTGTGGGAACACTGGCTTCTTCCGGGCGTCTGGATCACGATTCAGCTGACCCTGTTCAGCGCGGCCTTCGCCGTGGCCATCGCGTTCGGCATCGGCATGGCGCGCACGTCGCCACTGCGGATCGTCCGCTTCTTCACCGGCGCGTACGTGGAGATCTTCCGCGGTACGTCGGCCCTGGTGCTGATGTTCTGGCTGGCCTTCGTGATGCCGCTGGCCTTCGGCTGGCAGCTCTTCCCGATGTGGGCGGCGGTGCTGGCCATCGGGCTGAACTACGGGGCGTACGGCTCCGAGATCGTCCGCGGTGCGATCGCCTCCGTCGCTCCGGCGCAGCGTGAGGCGGCCATCGCGCTCAGCTTCACCCCGGCGCAGCGGATGCGGCGGGTGATCCTGCCGCAGGCGATCCCCGAGATGATCCCGCCGTTCAACAACCTGCTGATCGAGATCCTGAAGGCGACGGCGCTGGTCTCGGCCGTGAACGTCGCCGACATCACCTTCGCCGCCCAGCTCTCCCGGCTGGCGACGGGTGAGAGTGCGCAGATCTACACGATCATCCTGGTGCTCTACTTCGTGCTGGCGTTCATCCTGACCCGGCTGATGCGGCTGCTGGAGCGGCGCGCCAAGGCCAACCTCGGCCAGGCTCCGCCCAAGGGTTCGCTGGTCACGCGCAAGCTGTCCGGCAAGCAGGAGGCCGAGCAGTCGAGCAACATCACCACCGCGGGAGGTGCCCAGTGAAGTGGGACTGGGACGTGGCCAGGGATTTCCTCCCGCAGCTGGGCCACGGGCTGCTGATCACGCTGGAGGCCACCGCCCTCGGCTCGGTCCTGGCGTTCGCGCTGGGGCTGGTGTGGGCGATGGCGTTCCGTTCGCCGACCCGCTTCGTACGCTGGCCGGTGTCGGCGGTGACGGAGTTCATCCGCAACACCCCGCTGCTGGTGCAGTTGTTCTTCTTCTTCTATGTGCTGCCGACCTGGGACATCAAGTTCTCGGCGCTGACCACCGGTGTGATCGCGCTCGGGCTGCACTACTCGACGTACACCGCCGAGGTCTACCGGGCCGGTATCGACGGTGTGCCGGTGGGCCAGTGGGAGGCGGCCACCGCGCTCAGCCTCTCCCGGGGCCGCACCTGGCTGGCGGTGATCCTGCCGCAGGCGATCCGCCGTGTGGTGCCCGCCCTCGGCAACTACGTGATCGCGATGCTGAAGGACTCCCCGATGCTCGCGCTGATCGGCGTCGTCGACATGCTGCAGAAGGCGCGGGGCGAAGCCTCGTCGTCCTTCCACTACATCGAGCCGTTCACGATGGTCGGCATCGCCTTCATCCTCATCGCCTATCCGGCATCACTTCTCATGCGAGCCCTGGAGCGTCGTCTTGGCCACTGAAACCGACCACACGAACCCTGCCGTGGACGGCAGTGAACTGATCCGCTTCGACAAGGTGACCAAGCGCTTCGGCAGCAACACCGTCCTGGACGACCTCGACTTCTCGGTCTCCTCCGGCAAGCACGTCACCCTCATCGGCCCGTCCGGCTCCGGCAAGACCACGATCCTGCGGCTGCTGATGACGCTGCTCAAGCCCGACGAGGGCACGATCAAGGTCGACGGGGACTACCTCACCCATGAGGACCGGGGCGGCAAGCTGGTCCCGGCGGGCGAGAAGCACACCCGCGAGGTGCGCAAGAAGATCGGCATGGTCTTCCAGCAGTTCAACCTCTTCCCCAATATGCGGGTGCTGCGGAACATCACCGAGGCCCCGGTGAACGTCCTGGGCCTGGACAAGGACGAGGCCGAGACGCGGGCGCGGGAGCTGCTCGACCTCGTCGGCCTCGGCGACAAGTGCGACATGTACCCGACGCAGCTGTCCGGCGGACAGCAGCAGCGGGTGGCGATCGCCCGGGCACTGGCGATGCGGCCGCAGGTGATGCTGCTGGACGAGGTGACCTCGGCGCTCGACCCGGAGCTGGTGGCCGGCGTGCTGGACGTCCTGCGGGACATCGCCCATACGACGGACATCACCATGCTGTGTGTGACGCACGAGATGAACTTCGCGCGCGACATCTCCGACGACGTGCTGATGTTCGACGCGGGCCGGGTCATCGAGTCCGGCCCGCCGGAGAAGATCTTCACGGAGCCGGAGCACGAGCGGACCCGGGAGTTCCTGAGCGCCGTGCTGTAGCGGCGTCCCGCCGTCCCGGGCGCGAGCCGCCGAGGGGGCGATATGGGCGGACTGGCGGTGGCACATGCCATCGTTCAACTTCCGCTCCATATCGCCCCCTTGGCGGCTATCGTGGAACGAAGCCGCCTTCCGCGGGCGCCCTGTGGGCTACCCCACGGCCGTGACCCGCAGCGACGGCGATGACGCAAGCGGTCACCACCTGCGAGAGGGGACGCCGTGGTGCTGGGGCCCGAGCCGATCACGCCGCTCCGCTCGGTGCGGCACGCCCTGCGCATCCTGGAGGTCGTCGCCCGGCACTCCGGCGGGGTGAGCCACACCGGGATAGCCCGCGAGACCCGGCTGCCGAGCGACCGGCTCACCGAGCTGCTGCGGATGCTGCGCCGCGAGGGGTACGTCGAGCAGATCGCCGACGGGGCGTACATCGGCGGCGCGTCCCTCACCCTGCTGGACACCGGCGCCCCGGGGCGCGGGCACGCCGTCGAGGACAAGCTGCAGAAGTCGCTCACCGCGCTCCGCGACTCGGTGGGCGCGGCGGTCTACTTCAGCCGCTATGTGGACGGCGAAGTCAAGATCACGCAGTACGCGGACGGACCGCATACGCCCAGGGTCAACGAGTGGGTGGACTTCCGCTCCGCCGCCCATGCGATGGCCGTCGGCAAGTGTCTGCTGACCCAGCTCGACCAGGACGGCCGCCGCGATCACCTCTCCCGCCACAAGACGGTGCGGCTCACCTCGCGGACGACGACCAGCGAGAAGGTGCTCTTCCGCAAGCTGGACAGCCAGCCGCCCACCGTGCCCGTGCTCGACCTGCAGGAATACGCCGTGGGCACGGTCTGCGCGGCCGTCCCCGTCACGGCGGGCCGCACCGTCGGCTGCCTGGCCCTGTCCCTCCCCCTGGAGCGCGCCCACCGCCTGCGCCATGCCGCCTACCTGCTCAACCGCGAGGCGGCCCCGATGCTGCTCTCGCTGACCATCTGATGTTGGTCCAAAGCACCCTTCCGGACCAGGTAGTATTTACGTCGTCAGCACGCGCCGCTAGCTCAGTTGGTTAGAGCAGCTGACTCTTAATCAGCGGGTCCGGGGTTCGAGTCCCTGGCGGCGCACCATGACATTGAATGGGGCTCCTCGATTATTCGAGGAGCCCCATTCGTGTTTCGGCTCACCCAAGTCCGGAGATCACGGCGACATCGTGTGACCGTGCTTCCTACGCCCTCGGAGGAAGGGACCGGGTCCCGG
This sequence comes from Streptomyces sp. NPDC005962, assembly GCF_040629205.1. Lineage (NCBI taxonomy): Bacteria > Bacillati > Actinomycetota > Actinomycetes > Kitasatosporales > Streptomycetaceae > Streptomyces > Streptomyces sp. NPDC005962. The sequence goes on from NZ_JBEXVE010000055.1 coordinate 5,818, forward strand.
GTGGCGCAGCAGACGGTCCAGGCACAGGGGGGCGAGTGTCCGCGAGATCCGCGTCACCCACCTCGATGACCTTGTTGAAGAGCCAGATCAGGCGCACCGATCGCACCGCACCGAGAACTGCTGCGGTCTCCGCCAGCCAGTGCACCCCTCCCGGGTCCCGCTCCGTCGTGTCGAGCACAGTGGCCAGCAGACACAGCCCGGAGATCGTCAGCGTCGCGCTCAGAACGCTGACCCAGGTTGCGGAGGAATTGCGGGCCGAGGCTCCGGTTGGAGGCAACAGCCTGGAAGGTCTACTCGCCCGGGTGCGCTCCCGGTTCCCGGACATGCGGCTCGGCACCCCGACGTACGTGGAGGTCGAGGAGGCCCTCAAGCACGCGGGGTTCCCCCTCACCTACGACACGGAAACCGACCGTTTCCGCCCGCCTGCCCGTCCGGCCGTCTCCGGCACGAGCCGGCTCACCGGCACCCGGATGTCCCACCAGCTCTCTCGTCTCGGTCAGCCGGAGCGCCGGGACGGCTGGTGTCGTCGCCCATAAGACCGCGAGGACGGGGGCGGGACGCGAGCAGCGCGCACCGTGGGTGCTGCTCACCACCAAGCTGGACACGGCGGTCCAGCAGGGCGGTTTCCGCGCGCTCAATGTGGACGTCAGGCATCTGCGCGGCGCGGCCGACCTGATCGCCGCCGCCTTTCCCGTCACGCGGGTGGACCTCGCCGGGCTCTTCCTCGCGGAGTTCCGCGACCTGGCGGAGGAACACGGAACCGCCTGGCCCCAGGTACTCGGCGCTGACAGGTGTTTCACCCGCACCGGCGAGCTTCCGGGCGACCTGCGCTCCTACGTCTCCCGCGTCTGGTCCCGCGTGCAGGCCCGGCTGGAGGCCGTGGCTCAGGAGGAGAGCGGCACGGTGCTCTTCGTCCACACCGCGGGACTGCTCGCGCACTACTACGAGGCGGGCGGCCACGATCTCCTGGCCGGCCTGCAACGTTCCGCCCGGCGGCCAGGTGCCCCGCCGTACGGCCTGTGGCTGCTCACGCCCACGCGCAACCCCCAGGGCGTGCCGGTGCTGGACGGGCGCACGGTGGAGATCACCGGCGGCGATGCGGAGCGCGTGGTGCTGACGGAGTCGTATCTGCGGAAGCCCGAAAAGGAGCTGGAGCGCGCGGAGGAGCCGGTGGAGTCGCGGAGCGGTGACGCGGGGGTGACCCGGCTCGGCTGAGCTTCTGCGCGCGTCACCGCCTGATGTCGAACCGTCACCCGTGGGAGTGATCCACTACGGACCGCGCCCCAGCCACACATGCGCCCGGGAACACTGGCTTCCTCCAGGAAAGGGGTGCAACATGACGGTTATGGCAGAGCGCACGTCCCACATGCTGGTGGAGGAGTTCGAGCAGATCGCCTCCACCGCGCCCGAAACCGTCACGTTGGAGTTCATCAACGGGCGGATCGAGGAGAAGTGCGTGCCGGACGGGGATCACAGCGAGATCATCAGGTGGCTGCAGAAGCGCTGCATGCAGCACCGCCCCGATCTCTGGCTCTACGCGAGCGACTGTGGCTTGAAGGTCGAGGCGTACCGCAAGGGGCGTGCCCGCCCGGACGGCGTGCTGGCGCCTGATGGGCACTTCTCGGGCCATGGTGAGTGGTCGGACCCCGAGGGGGTCCTGATGGCCCTCGAGGTCACCTCGCACGACGGAGACACCGACCGACGCGACCGGATCGAGAAGCCCGCCGCCTACGCGGCCGTGGGCATCCCCGCCTATTTCCTTGTGGACCGCGACGCCTGCGCGGTCATCGTGCACACCAACCCCCATCGCGAGAGCGGCTGCTACCTCGATATCCACCGGGCGCCGTTCGGCGAGCAGGTCGCGCTTCCGGAACCCGTGAACATCACGCTCGATACGGAGATCCTGAAGAACTACGTCCGCTGAGTCCCCGCCGGGCGCCGAGCGCTTCGGTGGGCACGTGGACGCAGGACGGCGTCACGTGTCCGCACCGGGCCCCGGGCTCAACTCCGCTGCCGGACGCGTGAAACGGGCATGATGTCTCCGGCAGCAGGGCCGCCTGTCACGCGCTTCCGGTGCCATGAGAAACCGCCCGGCCCTGTCGCTTCGGGGCAGGGGCGACAAGGGCCGGACGGCGGTCTTCAGCACCGCTGCCGACCACTCGGGTAGCGGACCGGTGGTCGACACTCCGGGGCGTCATGGGGCGGAAGCTGCCCGTCCAGCGCGTAGCACAGGGCCGCGTGCAACTGCTCCGCAGCGGCAGGGGTCAGCCGCAGTTCGGTGACGACGAGATGCTGTCCGTCGCTGCTGATCTGGAGTGGCAGTGCGAGTACGTCGCCCTCGGTGCGGCGCAAGCCCCGTGCCGGGACGGGGCTGATCGTCCAGCGGGTCACGCCGTCTCCTCTCCACTGCCGGACGCCCTATGGTCGTCCGCCCCGTCCTCCGGCTCGGCCGGGTCGTTCTCCTCGTCGCCCGCGGGCAGTCGCCCTCCTCTGCTCTCAGCCACCCGAAGCGCGTCACGCAGCGCCTCACACAGCCGTTCCGCCAGGAAGCGGACCTCCCCGATGTCCGCCTTCCGGTCGTCGAGCAACGCGCGGGCGTGGCCGAGGAGTTCGGACCCCATGGAGAGTTGAAGAGCCTCAACTTCGTCCGCCCGGCGGCTCAACCGGCTGTTGGCTCCGGCCGGCGCCAGGTAGCACGGCCTGCCGTCCGGGTCCACGAGGACGCCGTGAATCCACTCCGGCCCCGCGTCGACGCCGTCGAGCGCCAACAGCAGGGCCCGCCGCCGCTCCCGTTGTAGCTCCCGCGTTCGGCGTTGTCGCTGATGGTGCTGTTGCTCGCCGGGGGCCGATCCACCAGTGACGTTGACCAAGCGCGCGGGCGCGGCTCGCCGACCTCGACGGTGCTGCGGATTCGCTCCGCCGGGACGTCAGGTTCGTGTCAGGTCAGCACTGACCTCATATGCGGGGGGGCACACAAGTGATCAAGTGGATGGCCCGGGCGATGACACCCGGGCCATTCAGCTTGTACGGCCGCCCCGTACCTCCAGCGTGCTCAGCAGGTCCCCGGTGGCGCTGGCGATCGTTTCGACCGCCTTGTCGAAGGCCTCGGCGTTGTGCGGGGCGGGCTGACGGAAGCCGCTGATCTTGCGTACGTACTGCAGCGCGGCGGCGCGCATGTCCTCCTCGGTGACCGATTCGGCGTACGGCGGGCGCAGTGTCTTGATGGATCTGCACATACCCACGACGGTACGCCGGGGGTCCGACAACGCGGGCGGCCCGCGCATCGCTCAGCGGTAGTAGCAGCCGCTGTCGAGGTCCTCGGCCAGGGTGGGGCCGCCGGGGGTCCAGCCGAGGAGTGCGCGGGTGACATCGCTGTCGGCGGCCATGTCCGCTCCGTAGAACTTGTTCAGCCAGCCGAAGTGCGCACCGGCCTGGTCGGCCGGGACGGAGGTGACGGGCAGGCCGAGCCCGCGTCCGATGGCCTCGGCGATGTCGCGGGTCGGGATGCCGGTCTCAGCGGCGGCGTGCAGGATGCTCCCGGCCGGGGCCTTCTCTTCGAGGGCGAGGCGCACGACGCGTCCGGCGTCGCCGCGGTGGACCGCCGCCCAGCGGTTGGCCCCCTCGCCGATGTACGCCGAGACGCCCTGGGCGCGGGCCGCCGCGACCAGCCCGGACATGAAGCCGGGGTCGCCGTCGCCGTGCACGGTGGGGGCGAACCGCACCACGACCGTGTTGACGCCGCGCTCCACGAACTCCAGCGCCAGGTTCTCGCCGCCGCCGCGCATCGAGTCGATGCCGTGGAAGGGGGAGGGGTCCTGCTCGGTGGCCGCGCGGCCGGGAGTGACGAAGGCCAGCCCGGAGGCGAGGACGAACGGCCGGTGCGAGCCCGCGAGGGCCTCGCCGATGGCCTGGACGGCGCCGCGCTCGGCCCGGTTGTTGACGGCCGGGTTGGCGAAGTCGTGCTTGTTGGCGAGGTGGACGACGGCATCGGCGTCGGCGGCACCGGCCCGGATGCCGCCGAGGTCGTCGAGGTCGCCGCGCCGCACCCGGGCCCCCTTGGCCCGGAGCGCGTCGGCGGAGGCGTCCGAGCGGGCGAGGCCGGTGACCTCGTGCCCGGCGGCGAGCAGCTCGGAGACGGCGGCGGAGCCGATCCATCCGGTCGCTCCGGTGATGAATACCTGCATGTCAGTGCTCTTTCGTGGGAGTGGGCCTGGCCTGGTCGAGGCGGGGTTCAGAGGCGGCAGCTGATCTCCATGCCGTCCTCGATGGGGAACGTCACGCATTGGTAGCCGTTCGCGGGGTCGCGTACGTAGTCGAGATACGGCTTCAGCAGCCCCTCGCCCTGGTCGACGTCGTCGGCCACGACGAGGGCGCCGGGCCGCAGGCGCGGTTCGAGCTGCCGCAGCACAGGCAGGCACAGGTCCTTCCAGCCGTCGAGCAGGACCAGCTCCAAGGGGCCTTCGACGTCGGCGAGGGTCTCCCGGGCGTCCCCTTCGAGGATGGTGATCAGGTCGTCCAGCCCGGTCTCGGCGAAGGTGCTACGGGCCGCGGCGATCTTTTCCTTGCTCATCTCGGTGGTGATGACGCGCCCGGTGCCGTTGTCGCGCACGGCGGCGGCCAGATGGAGCGTGGAGATCCCGAAGGACATGCCGAACTCGACCACCGTGGCCGGGCGGATGGCGCGGACCAGGTTGTAGAGCAGCTTCCCGCCATCGGCGGATATCGGCATGAAGATCCCGGACGCGGCGTCCGCCAGCTCCTGCGGTGCCAGCGACTCGATCGCGCCGGGCGGCAGCGAGGCGCGGGCGGTGGTCCCGTCCTGCTCGGCGAGCGCGAACATCCGGCTGAGGGCGGTCTCGACCCGGGGGTCGGCAAGCGTGTTGGTGTGTGTCATGACGGTTAGAGTAGACGCGACGTTGAGTCTTGTCTAGAACGGGGAGGAGCCCGCGGCGTGGATATGCTGTTCCGAGGAGGCGAAATGGCACGCGCGACACACACCGACCGGACGAGCGGCACCGGCGCGACGACGGCACCGCGCCACCACGGCAACCGGCACGGGCGCAGCGAACAGGCCCGGCTGGCGGTGCTGGAGGCGGCCGACGACCTGCTCGTCGAGAAGGGCTTCGCGGGCGTCACGATGGAGGGCATCGCGACCCGCGCGGGAGTCGCCAAGCAGACCATCTACCGCTGGTGGAGCACCAAGACCGCCGTCCTCATGGACGCCTTCCTCCAGGACGTGGCCGAGGACCTCACCCAGCAGGACTCCGGTGACCTCGCCATCGATCTCCGCGGCTATCTGCGCCAACTGGCCTGGTTCCTCGGCGCGTCCGACTCCGGCGCCGTCTTCCGGGCCCTGATCGCCCAGGCCCAGCACGATCCGGAGTTCGCCCGGGACTTCCGTTCCCGCTACCTGGACGAGCAGCGCCGCCGCGACCGCCTCCCGCTGGAACGGGCCGTGGAGCGGGGGCAGTTGCCGTCCGGGCTGGATCTGGCGGCCGAGATCGACCAGCTCATGGGCCCCGTCTACTACCGGGTGCTGGTGACCGACGAGCCCGTCGGCGAGGAGTTCACCGACCGGCTGGTGGATGCGTTTCTGCACCGCCATGGGCCGACGGCAGAAGACTGATCCGCATAGCTAGGGCCTGACCCAAACGACAGGCCCTAGACCGCCGCGCCGCCTTCCAGCATGAAGGTGCGCATGAGCGTGGCCAGCCGGTGGGGCTGGTCCACCGGGATCAGGGTGTAGCTGTCGGGGATCTCCACATGGCGGCCCTGCGGGAGCATGGCCGCCAGCCGGAGGCCGTGTTCCGGGGGCATCACGCGGTCCTCGGACGCCCAGGCCACCAGCGCGGGGCGGTCGAAGCCGCGCAGCCGTTCGGCCCAGCGCAGCAGCTCCGCGGCGGGTGGCACGCCGAGCACGTACTTCCGCAGGTCGCGGCGGATTTCCGGGGACGTCCACAGCGGCCGGAACCAGGCGTCCATGAGCTCCGGCGGCACCGGGCGTTTGGTCATCCAGCCCCAGGTCATCGGCAGCCGTCGCATGGGGTGGAGCTTGAGCAGGGTGAAGGCGGTGCGCAGACCGCCGGGGAGGCGGGCGGAGGTGTGCAGGTTCTTGCCCGGCAGGCCGGGCGGGAAGTTCTCGAACGCCTCGCACGAGGTGATGACCAGCCGCCCGATCCGCTCGTCGCGGCCGTCGGCGACGAGGGCCTGGGCGCCGCCCCAGTCGTTCATGGCGAGGGTGACGTCCGTGAGGTCCAGCCGCTCCAGGAACTCGGCGACCAGCCGGGCCACGCCGAGGACGGACAGATCGGCGTCGGGGCGCATGGGGCGGCGGTGGCCGCCTAGGGGGTGTCTTGTCGATCAGGCCGGATCAGCGAGCGGCGTCTGGTGCAGGGGGCACCTCCCAGCGGTAGCTGGGGGAGGCTCGCAACCCGCGTGAGGAGAGCGCAGGGGGCACCTCCCAGCGGTAGCTGGGGGAGGCGCGGAGTGCGACGAGCGCGGGGCCGCGAGGTGCCGCCCGCCGCGGCAGCGGCTGATGTCACAGCGGCGCCGGGAGCCCGGCATGATCGGCAAGACACCCCCTCGCGGCAGGGTGGGGACGACGCAGCGGATGCCGGGGCCGAGTCCGGCGACCACCTCGCGCCACAGCGAGCCGTCCATGGCGACGCCGTGCAGCAGAACGGCGACCGGGCCCTCGCCCCCGGTGTCCTCGTACTCGATGGTGCCCGCGGAGAGTTCCACCTCGTAGCGATGTGGCATGTGACCGACCGTACCCATCACCCCAGCCGCAGGCCGGTAAGGGTCACTGCCGGGGCGGCGGCGGTGTCGGTGTGGAGGGCGACGGCGGCGTGGTAGCCGGGTGGGGCGGGGAGGTCGGTGAGGGTCCAGCCGGGCGGGGTGGCGGCGTCGGCGGGGGGCTGGGGGGCGAGCTGGTCCGCGAGGCCGACGTAGTGGGTCCGCAGCCCGCCCGGCAGGCCGGTGCCGATGCCCTTCAGGTACGCCTCCTTGCGCACCCAGCAGCTCATGAACGCCCGCTCCCGCAGCTCCTCGTCCGGCAGCGCGGCGATGGCCGCGCGCTCGCCGGGGTGGAGCTGGCCGATCAGGCCGTCGAGGCGGTCGCCGGTGCGCCGGGGGTCCCGCTCCTCGATGTCGGCGCCGACGGGCGCGCCGCCCGACACCGCGTACAGGGCGGCGTCCCCGGCGTGGGAGAGCGAGAAGGCCAGGGTGGCGTCGCCCGCGAGGGCGGGGCGGCCGTGCGGCTTGTCGCAGTCCGGCATGCCGCAGGTTTCGCGGGTGAACTCGATGTCCGCCGGGTCCGTCCCCAGATATCCGCCGAGCAGCGTCCGCAGCCCCACGTGCGAGGTGATGTAGCGCTCGCGCGCCCTCTCGTGCCGCATCCCCGCGGCGCGCTCGCGCTCGCCCGCGTCCAGCAGCCGCTCCGCGACCGCGGTGGCGGCGGCGGCCGACGGCGGGAGGTGCAGCAGCCATACGGCGACCTCGCCGGGGCCGGGGCGGTCCTCCGGGCGGGGCGGCGCGGCGAGCGGGCCCCAGGGGTCGGGGGTGCGGGCGGGGGCGTCGGCAATGGCGTCGGGCTGGTCGTCGGCCCGGGCGGCCGCCGCGTCATCGGCCGGGCGTATGAGCGGCACTGTTCCGTTACCTCCGTTGGAGTTCATCCGTGTCCGCCGTCCGGCGTCCGTCCATCGACGACGGTACCCACCCGCCGCACCGGCAACGCCCGTGCCGCGACGCGATGTTGCCGTACGGGAACGCGCGGTGACTTCGGACACGTTCACTTCACGGCCGACCCGGGCACCGGGTGACACCACTACGATCGCGCACGACCGGGCACGATCTGTGATGGGGGTTTGCGATATGGCGACGGGATTCCTGACGAAGGCGGCCTCTGCGGCGACTCTCCCGGTGGCTCCCCTCTACGGCGCCTTCCTCTCGTATTTCATCTACCACCCGCCCCGGCGGCCGCATCATAAGAAGCCCGAGGACCTGGGCCTGACCAGTACCGATATCCAGGTGCCGCTGAACGGGAAGCCGCGCGGGCTGCATGTGTGGCTCTGCCCGGGCGACACGGCGCGGGTGGTGGTGCTCGGCCATGGGCTGGGGCTGAGCAAGTCGGCGAGCCTGGCACAGGCGCGGCTGCTGAACGAGGCGGGCTACACGGTGGCCATGTTCGACCACCGCAACCACGGCAAGAGCGTCTCGGACCCGGCGTGCTGGGGCATGAGCGACCGTCACACCGACGACGTGGTGGCGGTCATCAAGCATCTGCGCGCGATGGACGAGTACGCGGCGGCGCGCTTCGCCGTCTACGGCTTCTCCATCTCCGCCTTCCCCTCCTTCTACCTGCTGGGGCGGGCGGCGGACTGCCCGGTCGACGCGGTGATCTGCGACAGCGGCCCGGCGCTCGAACTCGCCCCCCTGTTCCGCAACTTCGTCGCGGCCGACGGGCTGCCGATCCCCGGCCCGCTGCGTACCGGGCTCTCCCGGAAGGCCCTGGAGACGGTCGCCGCGTCGGCGGCCCTGGCGATGCTGCGGGTGCAGTGGCCGCCGGCGGCGGAGGGGGCGTACGAGCGCACGCCGATGCTCTTCCTGGCCGGTGAGCGCGACACAATGATCCCGGCCGCGGGGGTGCACGCGCTGGGCGAGCGCTATCCGCTGGCCGAGGTGCACACGCTGCCGGACACCGACCATCTGCAGGGCATCAAGTCCCAGCCGGATGTGTACGCGGACACGGTGCTGGGCTTCCTGGAGCGGACGCTGAAGGACTGAGCGGCGCGGGCCCGGCCTCCCCACCGCCGAGGGGGGAGGCCGGGCGGGCGTCAGTCCTTGATCTCGGTCAGTCCTTGATCTCGCAGATGACGGCGCCGGAGCTGACGGAGGCGCCCGTGTCCGCGTTGAGGTTCTTGATGATCCCGGCGCGGTGGGCGTTGAGGGGCTGTTCCATCTTCATGGCTTCGAGGACGACGATGAGGTCGCCTTCGGCCACGGTGTCGCCCTCGGAGACGGCGACCTTGACGATGGTGCCCTGCATCGGGGAGGCGAGGGCGTCGCCGGAGGCGGCCGAGCCGCCCTTCTTGACCGCCTTGCGCTTGGCCTTCTTGGACGCGGCTGCCGGAGGAGCGGCGGCCATGCCGAGGGAGGCGGGCAGGGAGACCTCCAGCCGCTTGCCGCCGACCTCGACGACCACGGTCTCGCGCCCGATGATCTCGTCCTCGTCGGCGGCGGCCGGGGCGGCGGCGAAGGGGGGGATGGTGTTGGTGAACTCGGTCTCGATCCAGCGGGTGTGGACCGTGAACGGGTCGCTGGTGAAGGCGGGGTCGGTGACCACGGCCCGGTGGAACGGGATCGCGGTGGCCATGCCCTCGACCTGGAACTCCGCCAGCGCGCGAGCGGCCCGCTGGAGGGCCTGCTCCCGGGTGGCGCCGGTGACGATCAGCTTGGCGAGCAGCGAGTCCCACGCCGGGCCGATCACCGACCCCGACTCCACGCCCGCGTCCAGCCGCACGCCCGGACCCGACGGCGGGTCGAAGACGGTCACCGTCCCCGGCGCCGGGAGGAAGTTGCGGCCCGGGTCCTCGCCGTTGATGCGGAACTCGAACGAATGGCCGCGCAGCGACGGATCGGAGTACCCGAGGGCCTCGCCGTCCGCGATGCGGAACATCTCCCGCACCAAGTCGATGCCGGAGACCTCCTCCGTCACCGGGTGTTCGACCTGGAGGCGGGTGTTGACCTCCAGGAAGGAGATCGTGCCGTCCGTCCCGACCAGGAACTCGACGGTGCCCGCGCCGACGTATCCGGCTTCCTTGAGGATGGCCTTGGATGCGCGGTAGAGCTCGGCGTTCTGCTCCAGGCTCAGGAACGGCGCCGGGGCTTCCTCGACCAGCTTCTGGTGGCGTCGCTGGAGGGAGCAGTCGCGGGTGGAGACGACGACCACGTTGCCGTGGGTATCCGCCAGGCACTGGGTCTCCACATGGCGGGGCTTGTCGAGGTAGCGCTCGACGAAGCACTCGCCACGGCCGAAGGCCGCGACCGCCTCGCGGACGGCCGAGTCGTAGAGCTCGGGTACTTCCTCCATGGTGCGGGCGACCTTCAGGCCGCGTCCGCCGCCGCCGAAGGCGGCTTTGATCGCGATCGGGAGGCCGTGCTGCTCGGCGAAGGTCACGACCTCGTCGGCGCCGGAGACGGGGTCGGGGGTGCCCGCGACCAGGGGGGCTCC
>NZ_JBEXVE010000056.1:0-12400 GCF_040629205.1 Streptomyces sp. NPDC005962
AGGGTGACCGCCACTGTAGTCGCCGCGCCACCTACGCCCGCTACCGCAAGGTTGCGATCCTCGGTCGCCCCGAAGGGTGACCGCCACCCGGCCGTGTGTGGGCTCTGGCGCGGGCGAGGCGGGCGTTGCGATCCTCGGTCGCCCCGAAGGGTGACCGCCACGCGGCCAGCGCGGGGTTTCCCTCACACGTTCGAGGGTTGCGATCCTCGGTCGCCCCGAAGGGTGACCGCCACCTGCACGGCCTGGTCCTCGTAGTCGCGAGCGGCGGTGTTGCGATCCTCGGTCGCCCCGAAGGGTGACCGCCACGCTGGCTGATCAGCTCAGACACCCTACCTACTCTCTGGCCGCGGCGGAGCGAGAGGAGACGTAAATGCATCAGTCGGGCATTTTCCTTCGGAGCGACCCGCGTGTCGTGCGTGCACTAGAGGTTCCGAAGCGCGACCTTCGGCGTGGACAGTGACAGCGTAACCACAGTCTGTTCAGCAAGGTTCGCCTTCCTGATGAGGGGGCCGCGACCGTGCCCTCATGAGGCGCAGGCTCATCGGCCCGTCGGCAATGGCTGCCACGTTGAGGTGCAGCGGACGTGGAGGTGCCGGCGTGAGTCGGTCTACTCCGGGATCTCCAGCAGCCCAGTGAGGGCTTGGCTTAGCGGTTCCGCCCACCCACGCATGAGCTCCCGCCAGGTAGGCCGACGACCGTTCCCTCAAGTTCGGACTTCACCATCCCACACATCCGAATTCCTGTCCGGTGCGAATTGACGGAACGCCGTCGGGCCTGGCGTTGCTTAGTACATGGCACACTATTCCTGTGGTGAGCGCGCCTCGATTGCGCACTTCGTGACGCACCGGCTACCCGCGACGCAGCGCGTGAAATGGAGGAGAAGTCCACCCTCGTCCGCGGCCGATGGTGCCGTCGATCCGTTAGGGAGCGCCGCAAATTCTTTGGACTTCGCCGCCCTGCTGCCACGACGCTCCCAGGACACGGTCGCAGCAGCGCGTGACCACCTGATCTGCCACCCTGCGATCGCCCCTGTCCGAAAGAAGCTGGCAGAGGTGTCGGAGTTGGCGATCAGCGGGCCAACACGATGGTGATCTGCTCGTCCGGGCACCCGCCAGCGAGCTGTGTCAAGGCACCCGCTTCCCCCGGGTCCGCAGTGAGTCGCCAGCGGGTCTTCACCGCAACCCACTCCCCCACATACCGGCATCGCGCTCCGGCACTTGACGGCAGCCACTCCGCCGGATCCTGATCCGCCTTGCTCCGATTCTCCCGCGCCGTTACCGCCACCAGCGCCCTGTCGTCGCCCAAGTCATTCGCATAGTCCTGCCGTTCGGCTGCGGTCCATGCCGAAGCCCCGCTGTCCCACGCCTCAGCCAACGGGACCATATGATCGATATCCAAAGAGCGCGCCGCCGTCTGATCCGCGTCGTCGTAATAGCTGTGCCATACACCGCCGCTGATCGCACATCCCGAGCCCACCGCCGGCGGCACGACCGCCTCCGCGATCAGCACCTCCGCGCGGGTACTGCAACCGTCTCGGTCCACATCCACCCAGTGCCGGAATCGGTCGCGGGCATAGCCCGTTCGATCCTCATCCCTGATCGGCAAGTCGTTGATCGCCTGCCGCACCGTCGTTGTCACCGTCTCACCCGGTTCCGCTGCCGCAGATGGCACCGTGCCGACCAGAGCCGCCAAGGCCATCGCTCCGATCATCATGATCTTCAGTCTTCCCATGCTGCTCCTCATCTAGGGGTTGGCACAGTCGTATCGGTCGCACCGAGACTGGCAGTCGAGAGCGGCAGGAGCTTCACTTGTGGGGCGCGAGATCGGGACTCGCTGGCGTCTTCCGGCCGGACGGCAGGCGCTACTCGTGGCGGTCGCCCTCCGGGACGACCGAGGATCGCAACACCAGGGGCCGGAGCACCCGTTCGGCTGCCGGGGCGAGTGGCGGTCGCACTTCCCTGTGACCGCCACTCGGCAACATGCTCCACGACGGGCTGCTCGCGACGAGGTTGCGACCCCGGTCGCACCGGAGGGCGACCGCCACCCGGTCCGCAGGCACCACCGGCACCCCGCGCACGATGTTGCGATCCTCGGTCACCCCGGAGAGCGACCGCCACGCGCTGGGGCGCCACGGTCTACTCCGCGCGGTATCCCGTTGCGATCCTCGGTCACCCCGGATGGCGACCGCCACAGCAGCACGTGGTGCGCGTGGACGCGCTCTGTCCCGTTGCGATCCTCGGTCCCCCCGGAGGGCGACCGCCACGTCGTCGACGGTCCCCATCATGCCCTTGGGGATACCGTTGCGATCCTCGGTCCCCCCCGGAGGGCGACCGCCACCCCGAGATCCGTCCGACATGTCGATCGCGCGGATCGAGTTGCGATCCTCGGTCCCCCCGGAGGGCGACCGCCACCATGCCCGCACCGGACTATCAGCGGATCGCCCAGCTCGTTGCGATCCTCGGTCCCCCCGGAGGGCGACCGCCACTCCCGACACGCGTCGGGCCCGGCCGGGAGCTGGGAGTTGCGATCCTCGGTCCCCCCGGAGGGCGACCGCCACCCCCGCGAACGCGGAGGGCCCCACCTCGCACACCCAGTTGCGATCCTCGGTCCCCCCGGAGGGCGACCGCCACTCGAGCGGCTGCCACCGGTTGTTCCCGTGGTATTCCGAGTTGCGATCCTCGGTCCCCCCGGAGGGCGACCGCCACGCTGGTTGACCAGCTCAGATAGCCTACCCATGCTCCGGCTGAAGCAAAGCGAGAAGAGCCATAGGCGCACCAATCGGGCATTTTCCTTCGGGGCGATCCGCGTGTCGTGCGTGCATTAGCGGTTCCGAAGCACTGCCTTCGCCATGGACAGGAACAGCGTAGCCACGGTCTGCACAGCGAGAGTCGTCTCCTTGACGACGAGGTCCGCGACCGCGTCCTGGCCCAAGCGCATCGACGCGTTCTAGGCGTCGAGGTTGAAGTGTAACGGTCACACCTCAAGCCCCCCCAAAAAAAGACAGCGGAGTCGTGGAGGGGTTCACCCTTGGGGTTGGCTGGCGTACGTCTGCGCTTGCGTGCGCCACAGGGTGGCGTACTCGCCGTCGGCTGCGAGGAGCGACTCGTGGGTGCCTTCTTCCAGAAGGCGTCCTCCGTCCAGGACGATGATCCGGTCTGCGGCTCGGGTGGAGCCGAGGCGGTGGGTGATCAGGATGACGGTACGCCGTTCGCTCAGTGCGCGGATGCGGTCGTAGACGGCTTCCTCCGCGCGGGGGTCGAGGGCGGAGGTCGGCTCGTCGCAGATCAGGACGGGGGCGTTGTTGCGGTGGAAGGCCCGAGCGCCGGCCAGGCGCTGCCACTGCCCGCCGGACAGGTCGCGTCCGCCCCACTGGGAAGGGGCGAGGTTGGTGTCGAGGCCGTCGGGCAGGCGGGAGATGACGTCGTCGGCCCCGGAGGCGCGGGCCGCGGCCATCACGGTCTCGTCGTTTCCGTCTCCCTGGCCGAGGGTGATGTTTTCGCGGGCCGATACCTGCCAGCGGGCGATGTCCTGGGGCAGCAGCGCGAGGCGGGACCACACCTGTTCCGGGTCGGCCGAGGCCAGGTCTACGTCGTCCCAGGTGACCGTGCCGGTGGTGGGGGTGTAGAGGCCGGCGAGGAGTTTGGCGAGGGTGGACTTGCCCGCGCCGTTCGCGCCCACGATCGCTAGGACCTCGCCGCGGCGCACGGTGACGCTGACGTTCTCGAGCACGGGCAGCTCGCTGCCGGGATAGCGGAAGGTGATGTTGTGCGCGGCGATGGCAGCCGGGCGGTCTGGCACCGGGGTGGGCTCGGCGGGGAGCTGGGCGCGGTGTTCGGCGTCGGTGAGGAAGGCGGCCCAGTCGCCGAGGTAGAGGCCGGTTTTGTAGGTGGAGTTGATGCCGGTGACCAGTTGGTTGAGGAGCAGGCGGCAGGTCTGGACGGCGATGAATGCGGTGCCCGCCGCGGCCGCCGGGATATGGCCGCTGAGCACCAGAGCGAGCAGGGCGCCGTACACGACAAGTGCGGCTCCTCCGGCCATCGTGTCGCCGAGCAGCTGGTAGCGGGCAGTGGACCGGCCGATGCGGGCGGCGTGCTCAGTGAGCCGGTCGGTGACGGTCGTGAACTGTCCAAGAAGCCAGCCGCGCATGGTGTTGGCCCGGACATCGAGGGCGGTGGCGCGGCCGGCGGTGCAGTAGATGAGGGTGTGGCGCAGGCGGCGGTCGGAGAGGGTGTGCCGCTCGGCGAGGTGGGCGGCGCGCGCGGCGCGGACGGCGGCCGCGCCGCGCGGGATCACAGCGAGCAGCAGGAGCGGCAGCAGAACGGGGTGGAGGGCGGTGAGGATGCCGGCGGCGGCGAGCAGGCCGAGTAGGGCAGCGGCAAGGGTGGTGAGCGCGTCGATCATCAAGTGGGCGTCCTTGGAAGCCCGGTTGGCGGCCTCGCTGTGGTCGCACCGGGCCGGGTCGTCGTACGCGGCGAGCGGGACGCGGGTGGCGGCGTTCAGGTAGCGGAGTTCGGCGATCGCGTCGACGCGCGGGCCGATGCGGGCGGTGACGGCCAGAGTGGTGGCGGTGATCAGGGACCGGCCGACGGCAGCACCGGTGATCAGGGCGAGCGAGGGCAGCGCTGTGTGGATTCGGTCGGCGGTCGGCCCGGCCGCGAGCAGCGGTGCGAGGGCGCCGCGGGTGGTGTACAGGCCGATCGCGGTGATGACGCCGGTGGCCAGCTGCAGGATGGCGGTGAGCAGGACGGCGCGCCGGTCTGCGTCCCAGGCCAGGCAAAGCGAGGTCGTGGTCAGGGTGGGAAGGCGTCGCGCGATGGTAGTGAAGTCGTCGGCGAGGGCGTTGTCGTGGCGCTCGGCGCTGACCGTGTACTGCGGGATGGCCTCACTGCCGGCGGGGCGGCGGCGTGACCACGGCCGCCGAAGCCGACGCCCTGGGGCGGGGGTTGAAGGGGTCTCGCGGGCGGAGCTGCGGTGTTCGGTGTCTGTCACATCCTGGGCAACGCCTCACCCATACGGGTGGTTGTGGTGGCGAAGGGGGGCGAACTTCAGTGCGAACGCTCCACCTGTAGAGCGGGGACGTAGGGCCAGACGCGGTCGGTCTCATCCTGGCCGATGACTGCGGTGCCGGCTTCGATCCAGGCGTGGGCCCCTTGGGGGATGAAGCGGGCTCCGATCACCCAGCGCACGCGGTGTCCGGTGAGCGCGGCCGCGAAGTGCGCGGCCAGGGATTCCTCCAAGCAGGCGGCGCGGCCGGGCCAGAGGCGAGCGGCGCGACGTACGGCGGCAAAGGCGACTTCCGCCTCTTGGGGCAGGGCGGCTCGGCCCGGCAGGCAGGTGGCCGCGCGGGCCCCGGCGATGGCGAAGCGGACGGGCAGGAGGCGGAGCAGGAGGAGCGCCAGGAGCAATCCGGCGTGACCGGCCAGCCCCTGACGGCGCCGACGGGGGCGAGGGTAGCGAATCGGACCTCGGCGCGTCCGGGCTGTGCGGCGAGGGAAGCTCGGTGGAGGAGGTCGGCGCGTTCCAGGTCGTCGGCGAGCGCGACTACCGGCAGGAGTCCGGTCCGCGCACGCGGAGATATCCCGTCTGCAGCCAGACCACCGCCGCACCCGCGCGGTCCGCTCCGCGCAGGCGGGCAGCACGACCTCAGCCTGGCGTTTCAGCTTCCCATGTCACCGGTCAGCTGGCGACGGGCGCGGCTCTGCCATACCTGCACATGGGGCTCTCGAGCCCAGGGGGTGAGAGCGGTGTGGATGTCCTCGACATACTCGCGGGCCCGGGCGGAGGCGACGCCAGCGAGGATGTCCACCGCGCGGCGGCCCACGGCCAGGCCCTGGTCGAGGTCCCGGGCCTGGAGATGCGCGGTTGCGGTCACGGACAACCGCAGCCCGACAGCCCGGGTGTGTCCGGCGGGCATGGCGCACTGGGCGTCCCACCCAGCAGCGACATGCGGTTTTCCCAGGTCACGGTAGATTTCAACCGCGTCGCTCGCCATGCGGGCGGGGCCGAAGTAAGCGATGTAGGTGGGGGACTCCTCGCATGCGGCATCCAGCAGTCGCTCGCAGCCGGACAGTGCCCGAGCCGCCGCCCGCTCGTCGCGGGTCCGGGCATGAGCGCGGGCCTCGATCAGCTTGGCGAAGGCCAGCACCCGCGGGTGCGCGGCGTCGCGGGCCCGTTCGTAGGCGCCTTGGGCCATGTCGATGGCCTCGTTCGGGTAGCCGCGACGCATGGTCTGGAGCGCCATGGTGGCCAGGACGTAGGCGCCCAGCTCGGCGTTGCCGCCAGCTCGCGCCAGGCTCAGGGCCTGGATGAAATGCCGCTGGGCAATCGCGTGTTCACCCGCGTCGAATGCCGTCCAGCCCGCAAGTCGGGATAGTTCGGCGGCGGCCGAGAACAGGCCGTCGGCGATCCGCTGCTTTGAGGCTCTCCCGGCGAGCAGGGGGGCGGCACGGGTGGTGAGACAGTCCATGACCTGGCCGGTGCGCCAGTTCGCTCCGCCGTAGCGGGCGTCCCACTGCCGGGCCTGCTCCGCCTGTTCCCACAGTTCGGTGAGTTCTTGTTGTCCGACACGTCGCCCGCCTCCGCCCCCGTCCCCGCCGCGGGCGGGGCCGGCGGCCGGCTGGATCAGCCAGCGGGTGACGGGGACGGTGTAGGCGCTGGCGGCGAACGTCTGTTTGATGAAGGAGCGGCGGTGCATGTTTCTCCAGAAGTCGGCGGCCCGCTGTGCGGCGTTGCTTGGGTCACGCGGAAGTTCCAGCCCGCCGGCATCGTCTCGGCTGGGGGTGGCCATGGCGATCTCAGCTGGGTCCACCGCGCGGCCCAACCGCTCCCCCAACGCCTGCGCCAGAAGAGCGGGAACCGTCCCGCGCGGGATCATGCCTTCGAGCCAGTTCACCACGCTGGTGTGGGTGTAGGAGGTCGGTCGGCCAGCTGCGGCGGCCAGTTGGTTGACGCGGTGCGCTATGGCCTTGTGGCTGGCACCGGATGCGGTGACGAGGGTGGCCAGTGAGGTGTTGGGTGATCGGGTCACAGCATCCTCACGTCCTGATGGGGTGTCACCGTGTCCTCACCGAGCGTAGAACAAGCGGCGGGCCCGTCGGCCCTCTTGTGAGTTTTCAGCCCCCCTTGTGAGCCTCCCTCTTCTGCGGACACGGGGGTTTCCTGGTGTCTGTCAGCCGCGCTGCCGGTTGCCGAGCGCTCTCGTGAGAGTCCTGACACGCCTACGGTGTGCGGGCTGCCGCCGGGGGCCGGGATCCACCTGCTTCTTCCGCACCCTTATGACATGACGCTGCCGTGCCACCGAAGTACAGCGCCCGCAGCCGCTGAGCCTGGGCTTCGTGGCATACGCCGATGTCTTGTACCGACTCTGAGGGGTCGGTGCTCCGGAGGCATGACCAGCAGCGCGGCGTGCCCCTGCTGGTTTCCCTGGGGTGCCCGCCCTGTCGAGACCACGCCACTGATTGATTGCGCACGTCCTTGGAGGTTGTTGATGACGCTCGCCCCCCTCAACGTGTCGGACACCGATGCTGTCATTGTCCGACCGTGCCGCCCGCTGGTCGGCACGGTGCGGGTGGACGGCTCGAAGAACGCGGCCCTGCCGTTGCTGGCCACCGCCGCTTCGCTGCGCCGCAGCGTGCACCTGTCCGGCGTCCCCGCCAGCGCGGACGTCCAGCTCATGCTCGGCCTGCTGCCCCGCAGTGGCTACCGTGTCGCCCATCCGGTCGCCGAACCGCGGGCCGTGGTCATCCATCCGCAGGACGGCGGCGCCGTGGCGGGCGACCTAGAGGACGCCGCCCGTATCCGGGCCTCCTACTACCTGGTGTCACCGCTGCTGGCCGCGTACGGGCAGGCCGATCTCCCCTGGCCGGGCGGCTGCCGGATCGGCCAGCGCGGGATGGACCTGCACTTCAGCGTGTACCGGCTGTTCGGCGACACCGTCACGCTCACCGAGGACGGCTACCGTGTCCGGGCCGGGTCCCGCCGCGACAAGGTCGCCCTGACCCTGCCATTCCGCTCGCGTGGCGCGAGCATCGCCGCCATTCTTCGGGCCGTCGTCGCGGGTAGCTGCCTGGAGCTGGGCAACCCGAACCTGTCCCCGGAGACCACCGGGGTGCTGGCCGCCCTGCGTACGGCGGGCTGGCAGACCCACACGAGCGAGGAGAAGATCACCCTGGCACCGCCGTCCCACCTCCCGGATAGCGCGATGCCCCTGCCCCTCGCTGTGCCAGGCGACAAGATCGAGGCCGGGACCCTGGCCTGCGCGATAGCGGCCAGCGGCGGTGAGGGCCGGATCGAAGGCATCCACAGCCCGGACGTCAAAGCGCTGACCGAGCTGCTGGCCAAGGTCAGCGTCCCTGTCACCCTCACTCCCGGCGCCCTCATCGTGCACCGCACCGTCCAGCCCACCGGACAGCCGCTCCGAGCCTTAGCCTCCCTGGACCCCGACGGCCTGGACGCCGACTTCGAACCGCCCCTGATGGCGCTGGCGCTGACCCTGCCCGGCACCCACCAGTTCGCCGACGCCATCAACCCCGGCCGCCACGACAACCTCCTGCCCCAACTCGCCTCGCTCGGTGCCCGCGTCGAGGAGGTCACCCCCACCCAGTGCCGCCTTACGGGGCCGCAGCAGCTGACCGGCGGCGCCACCGTGCGGGCGACCGATATCCGCACCGGCTCCGCGTTGCTGATCGCCGCCCTGAACGCCCGCGGCGCCACCACCGTGACCGGCCTGGACCAGTTGCGCCGCGGACACGCCGACCTGCCGGCCAAGCTCCGCGCGCTCGGAGCCGACATCACCGAGGGCCCGCGATGAGCACACGGGCCTTCCACCAGGTCGTGGCCACCACCGACGTGCACTCCGCTCTGGACCACGCCGATGGCCTGCTGACCCACCTGCATCAGCTCCGGGACACATCCTTGATGACCGACTGCGGGGACTTCTTCGAAGGCACCGGCTACTACCGGCTCGGCGGCGGCCACGCCGAGCGGGAGATCCTCACCACGCTCTACGACGTCCTCGCTCCGGGCAACCACGGCTGGCCGCACTACTTCGAGTCCGGTCTGCACGAGATGACGGTGTGCGCGAACACCGTAGACGCCCGTAGCGGCACACCGCTGTTCGACCGGCTGCGCATCGTGGACATCCAGGACCGCCGCGTCGCCATCACCGCGGTCATGGGACTGCAGGCGTTCAACAGCATCCCCGCCCACCAGCGAGCCGGACACCACGTCATCGACCCGGCCACCGCCCTGCGCGGGCTGATGCTGGAACACCACCATCACGTGGATTCCTGGATGGTGCTGTCCCACTCCGGCTTCGCCGAAGATCTGGAACTCGCCCTGGCCTGTCCGTTCCTTGGCGTCATCTTCGCCGGGCACTGCCACAGCGACACCTACGGCCCCGTCCCCGTCGGCGACACCCTCGTGGTCAAGGGCGGCGAACTCGGCGCCGGATACTCCGTCGCCGAACCGTCCGCCTCCGGCTGGGCCGCCCGCACCACCCCCTTCCCCTCCACCGGCCCCCTCCCCAGACCTCTCGTCGGCCTGGCCGGGCAGATCGCTCCTCTGTCCCGACGACTCGCCCAATCGCTCGGCACCGTCAACGGGCCCTACCGCAACGGCGAGCTGGACCGGAATCGTCTGCTGGCAGACCTCGCCACCCGGCTCCACACCGAGCTCGGGACCGCGGTCGTCCTGAACGTGACGGCGCTGCGCACCACCGTCCTCGGTGACGTGCTCACCCTGGCCGACCTGCTGGCCATCGAGCCGTTCGACAACCAGCTCGTGCACGCCTTCCTCCCGGCACCGTACGGCCACGATCCGGCCCATCTGATCGCCGATCTGACCGAGCAGACCGGCCCGGTGGCCTTCGTCCCCGAGCCGCCGACGACGCCTCTGGTCAGCGTGCTGACCACCGGCTACCTCGCCGACACCTACCTGGGCGGACGCACCCGCCAGACGGGACTCACACTCTGCGACTCCGTCCGCCGCACCCTCACCACCGCGCAGCCAGAGAGGGAACACCGATGATTCTCACCGGCCCCGAGATCACCACCGCCGTCCGCGACGGCCGATTAACCATCAGCCCGTTCGAGCCCGATCAGGTCAACCCCAACAGCTACAACGTCCGGCTCGGACCGACCCTGCTGACCTACACCGCCGACGTGATCGACGCCCACCAGCCCAACCCCACCCTCTCGGTCGAAATCGGCGCAGACGGATACGTACTGCAGCCCGGGGAGCTCTACCTCGGCCACACCGTCGAAGCGGTCGGATCGGACACCTTCGTGCCGCTGCTGTTCGGCCGCTCCTCGGTCGGCCGACTTGGCCTGTTTGTCGAAATCACGGCCCCGATCGGCGACATCGGCTTCCTGGGCCAGTGGACACTCATGCTCTCCCCGATCCGCCCGCTTCGGGTGTACGCGGGGATGAAGATCGGACAGATCATGTTCTTCCTCGCCTGCGGCGGCATCGACCTCTACCGCGGCAAGTACCAGGCCGCCCAGGGTCCACAGTCCTCCCGCTACTGGCGCGACGTCGCCCGGATCCAGGCAGCGGTGGCCTCGTGATCCTCACCGGTCCCGCGATTGCCGCCGCCGTCGCCGCCGCCGAGATCACCATCGAGCCGTACGACCCGGCCCGCCTCTCGTCGAATGCCTACGACTGGCGGCTGGGCGACACGATCCGCGTCTGTGACGGCAGCCTGGATGCCGCCGCCCCCACCGCGTTCACCGAGCAGATGATTCCCGACGACGGTCTGAGTCTGGTGCCCGGCCTGCTCTACCTCGGCGTCACCCTGGAGAAGACCGGCTCGGAGCGGTACGCGCAACTGCTCAACGGCGACCGCACCACCGGCTGCCTGGGGATCTGGGTGCACGTCTCCGCACCGCTGGGCCACCAAGGGCACGCGATCCGCTGGACGCTGGAGATCCGAGCAGCCAAGCCGGTGCGGATCTATCCGGGCATGACGTTCGGCAAACTGGTCTTCCTCACCGCCTTCGGCGCCGCCGATAGTTACCAGCAGCAGGCCGCGAAGTACGCGGCCACGGACGGCATCGATATCTCCCGCCTGTACGAGGAGATCGCAGGAGGCCCCCGATGAGTCCCCTTGCCAATCCGCCGTCCCGGGCGCTGACCGCGACCTTCCTGGACCTTCCCGTCGGCAGCCCCGGCGGCAGCGTCGAACTCTTCCTCGACCTCTACACCGGCGACCGCCCGCTCATCCCGGCCCGGGCGTTCATGCTCGCCCCCACTGGCACCCGCCCCCGCCTTCCGGCCGGACTGGATGTGCTGTCCGTCGCGGGCAAGTGCCTGGAAGGCCCAGCTTTCCGCCGGTACGTCGCCGACCTCCGCGAAAGTCTCACCGCAGTACTCGACCCGGCCCACATCCGTGTCCTACATCTGCAGCATCTCGCCTTCGGCGCCACCCCGGCCCTGATGAGGGCCCTACCCGTCCACCCGCGGATCGCCCTGGTCCACGGCACGGACCTGCTCTTCGCCGAGACCCACCGCGACCAGTTGCAGATCCTGCACGACAGCGCCCACGCGGCCGACGCCATCGTCGTGCCCACGCACGCCATGGCCGACCGACTCCTCAAGCTCTCCCCGCAGACGGACCCCCGCAAGATCGCCCACATCCCGTGGGGCGTCCCGGACCATCTGCTGGCCGCCCCACCGCCCCGGCCGCCCCGCATGCCGACCAGCCACCTACGGCTGCTGTATGCGGGACGGCTGACAGCCGAGAAGGGTGCCGAACATTTGATCGACAATTTGGCCGCGATCCCGAGCATCGAACTAAGCATCGCCGCCCCAAAAACCCAGTTCGCAGCGTTCGCCCCACTGCTACAACGAGCCGCGGCGCGGGTCCGCTACCTCGGCTGGCTGCGCCGCCCGCAGCTGTGGCGGGCGTTCGCCGAGCATGACGTGCTGGTGATGCCGTCGACCACCCTGGAAGCCATGGGCCTGGTGGCACTCGAAGCCCAAGCCTGTGGCCTGCCCGTGCTCTACCAGCCGGTTCCAGGTCTCAACGAGGCCCTGGCCGCCTCCGCCATGGCGACCGACTTCACCCACACCGCCACGTTCACCCGCGACATCGAGCGGCTGCGATCCGACTCCGGACTGCTGCTCGCCCTGCGGCAGGCCGGACACGCGAACGCCGCCCGCTACCCCCTGTCAGCGACCGCCCAGTCCCTGGCCGACCTCGGCAGCCAACTGTCCTGAGCCAGCCTCTTCCAGTTCAGCTTCGCCCCCTCCTGGCAGCCGGGGCCCGGTCATAGCGAAGGGGCTGGCCATAGAGAGCAAGCTCCAGCACCCTCCAGCGGCGGGGGTGGGGGGCGCCCGGGGGCCCGGAGAGCCCCGCCCCCCCCGGGGGGGGGGCCGGCGGAAGCAGAAGGAGGGGCCCCCG
>NZ_JBEXVE010000057.1:0-9857 GCF_040629205.1 Streptomyces sp. NPDC005962
TCAGGCTGTAAGGGCCAACAGGGACAGTCTTCTGCTGAAGGACGTGAGCCCGCCCACTCCAGCAGCCGTGCAGATCCTGTGGCGGGAGTACCGCGTGTTCAAGGAGCACCAGCGCTGAGGGTTGGCTTCGTTCACGTTCGTCTTCTGCGGCTACCGACGATCCGTCAGACCTTGACGTCACCGAAGTCGACCTCGGCCTCCACGGCGGGCTGGTGGGTCTGTGGGACGAACGCCTCCACCGGCACCTTCCCGGATGCCGCGAGGATCTCGGGCTTCCGGTCGGCGATATAGCGGCGAACCATCTGATAGGAGACCTCGGCGGCGTGCTCTTCAAGCAATCGATGGAAGATCCGCGTGACCGTGTGCCGCTGCTTGCGCGGGGCGTCCAGGTCGGACCGCAGGGTCTCGTCGATCACCGGCTTGTACGGATCGAGCGCGGTAGCACGAGGCGGGAGCTTCTTCCTCGGCTCCGGGTCAGGCGGAGTTCACCGCCTTCCTCACCGTCCGGTACGTCACCCCGTACCTGCGTTCCAAGGCCCGCATCGAGATGCCAGCACGGTGATCACGCCGAATCGCCGCATACAGCTCGACCTTCGACATCTGCGGCATGACCAGCACCTTTCACCAGGAGCACTCCGATGCTGCCCTGGCAAGAACCCCAGTGCTGTCAAAACTCGTGAACATCACGCGACCGTGGATCGGGGTGCCTCCCAAACTCGTGAACAACCGCTGTCATGAGTGCCGAACAGAGCCAGCCGGTCCGGCGCTCAGCCGAAGTGCCGGATGCGGTCGGCCGTCGCGGGAGCGTAGGGCGGCCAGTCGGTCACCGATCCGGTGGTGACGAACTCGGCGACCGAGGTCGCGAAGGCGCGCCCCAGGGCCCGCCCGGCGTCCGTGGGCCTGCCCAGCATCGGGCTGTCCGGGTAGGCGTCGAAGGTGTTGAAGAGGAAGGGCAGTTCGCCGCAGTGCGTGGCGCCCAGGGCGTGCCCGTCCTCGGCCGGCCGGTAGTCGAACCGGTAGACGTACGTGGCGTTGCCCCCGGTCGCGTGGTGGTCGGCGATCCGCAGCGAATCGTCGCGGAACAGCTCATCGGTCTGCACCGCGGTGAAGACCCGCGCCGGAGTGGGCCGCTCGAGCCGGGCGGCATACCGCTGGTAGACCTCATGGGCCCGTTCGCCGAGCTGACCGGTCAGGAGGTCCAGCGCACCGGCGGAGGTGAGGTTCTGGACGCGCGGATCGAAGGCGGTGAACGCCGTCGCCTCGTCCCGGGTGGTACCGATCAGCAGCGCCTTGCCGTCCAGGGCACCGTCCGCGAGCGTCCGCTGCCAGGCGCGGGGAACACCGGGGCCGCCGAGCACCGGATACATCGGCGGGGCGGCGCTGCCCGGACGCGCGAGTTGCCCCGCGAGCCGGCCGTAGGCGGAGAGCAACTGCTCGACGGGCAGCGTGCGCAGTGTCTTCGCGCGGTCCGCTCCGCTCTCCACACCGAGCAGCCGCAGGTAGGTTTCGGCGTTCTCGGTAGCGTTGCGCGGGTCCTGCGGCGCCAGGCCGAACGGGCCGCTCTGCAGCAGCACCCGGGTCATGAGCCCCGACGTCCGCGGATCGAGCGCCAGCGACAGGGCCGAATACGCCCTGGCCGACTGCCCGCCGACCGTCACCTGGCCCGGATCGCCGCCGAAGGAGGCGATGTCGCCCAGCGCGGCCAGCCGCCCCCCGTCGTACCAGTCCCATCCGCCGGAGCCACTGGTGAAGCCGCCCCCGTGCCACCACACCAGGACCGGGCGGGACGCGTTGTCCTCGAACGCCCCCGACGGAGCGTGGACGTTGACGGTCAGCGCGCCGTCCTCGTTCCAGTCCGGCACGCGGGCTCCCATCACCTGTTCCAGCCGGGAGGCGGCCTGCGGGACAGCCGGTCCGGCCTCCACCGCCTCCCGCACCCCGGTCCATCCCGGGTGCGGCCGGGGCGGTGCGAAGCGCAGCTCACCGACCGGCGACGCGGCGTAGGGGATTCCCCTGAAGGAGATCACCTCGCCCCGCGTGACGCCCCTGACCCGGCCGCGGTCCGTCTGCGCGATCCGGCCTGCGATACCCGTCATCGTGTTCGCCTCCCTCGTCTCGGTTACTCTGAGGTGTTTCTATCCGGAAGCGTCAATCCGAGCCAGAAAGAGGGATGCAAGACGCGAATGAAGGACAAGACATCCAGGAAAACGGTGGAAGCAGGCCATCCGCTGAATGAAACAGACAGCCGGATCGCCGCCGCGATGCTGGCTTCCCCGCGAGCCTCGTGGCGCACGGTCGGACGTGTCCTGGGCATCTCGGAGCGCACCGTGGTCCGTCGCGCGGCACCGCTGTTCCACGACAGGACACTGCGCGCCACAGCCGTGCGCAACCCCGTGTGGTTCCCCGATCTGATTCCGCTGGCCCTGCGTATCCGGTGCAGACCCGGCCGGATCAGCGCCATCGCCGCCACCCTGGCCCGCCGCGCCGACACCATCTGGGTGGACGTCCTCGGCGGCGGCGACGAAATCTGCGCCATCCTGTTCCTGGACGGGCCGGACGCACGTAACTCGCTGCTGCTGCGCGATCTTCCCGCCACCCCCGCGGTCCTGTCGTGGACCTCTCACGTCCTCCTGCGGGTCTTCCCGGCGGCCCTCGACTGGAGCGGCGGCCTGCTGACGGAAGACGAACTGACCAGCCTGCGCCCGGACACCTCTGCCCGGCCGGACACCTCTGCCCCGAACACCTCTGCCCCGGCCGCCCGTCCGGCTCTCCCGCCCGCCGACCACGCGTTCATCACGGCCCTGGTCGAGGACGGACGGGCCTCCTACGCCGACCTCGCCCGCCGCGCCGACACCACCCCCGTCACCGCCCGGCGCCGACTGGAGGCGCTGGTCGGCGACCAGGTCCTCAGACTCGCGACCGAAGTCGACCTCGCCCGGCTGGGCATCCGCGCCGAGGCACTGCTGTGGATCACCGTCGCCCCCGGTGGCCTGGAGGAGACGGGCCACCAGCTCAGCCGCCACCCACAAGTCCGCTTCGCCTCCGCCACCACCGGCACGGCCAACCTCCTCGTGGCCGTCGCCGCCGCCGACCTCAACGCGCTCTACTACTTCCTGAGCGATACCGTCGGCGCCCTCCCACACATCTCCACCCTCGAAGTCACCCCCATCCTGTCCGGAGTCAAAAGGACCGGCCTGGTCCGCCCGGGCAGCCTCTGAACAGACCCGCACATGGTCGACGGCGTCGCCGACCGAATCACCCAGGAGGGACGCGTATGAGCACCACCGTTCCGGCCGGACCCGAGTCCGTCTTCACCTACGGCGCTCCGGCGCTGAAGTTCGGGCCGGGAGTATCCGACGAGATCGGCTTCGACCTCGCTCAGTACGGGGCCCGCCGGGTCCTCGTGATCACCGACGCCGGGGTGGCCGCCACCGGCGCGCCGCACCGCATCGCCGAACGGATGTCCGCGTTCGGCATCGAAGCCCACGTCTACGACGGCGTGCACGTGGAGCCCACCGACGTCAGCCTGCGGCAGGCGGTCGACGACGCGCAGGCGTCGGGCCCATGGGACGCCTTCGTCGCCGTGGGCGGCGGCTCCAGCATCGACACCGCCAAGGCCGTCAACCTGCTCAGCACCAACCCCGGCGCGCTGATGGACTACATCAACGCACCGGTGGGCAGGGCGCTGGCGCCCGCGAACCCGCTTCTGCCGCTGGTCGCGGTCCCCACCACCACCGGAACCGGCGCGGAGAGCACCACCATCTGCGTGCTCGACGTCCTGGATCTGAAGGTCAAGACCGGCATCAGCCACGCCCGCCTGCGCCCCACGCTCGCGGTCATCGACCCGGACCTGACCTTCACCCAGCCCGCCGGGGTGACCGCCGCCAGCGGCATGGACATCCTGTGCCACGCGCTGGAGAGCTACACGGCCCGCCCCTACGACACCTACCCGCGCAAGCGGCCTGAGCAGCGCGTCCCGTACTGCGGCGCCAACCCGGTCTCCGACGTGTGGTCGGAACGGGCCCTGTACCTGCTCGCACAGTCCTTCCGTACCGCGGTCCGCGACGGCGACGACCCTCAGGCGCGTTCCGACATGGCCCTGGCGGCAACCTTCGCCGGTCTCGGATTCGGTAACGCGGGCGTCCACATCCCCCACGCCAACGCCTACCCGATCGCCGGGCGGGTGAAGGACTTCCACCCCGCCGGCTACCCCGCACACGAGCCGATGGTGCCCCACGGTATGGCCGTCTCGCTCACCGCGCCGGAGGCATTCCGCTTCACCTTCACCGCACAGCCCGAGCGGCACCTGAGGGCCGCCGAACTCCTCGCCCCGCGGATGGAACGCCCCACCGACCCCGCCGAGTATCTGCCGTCCGCGATCGAGCAGCTGATGCGCGACATCGGCATTCCCAACGGCATCGGCGGTGTCGGCTACGGCAAGGGCGACATCCCCGCCCTGGTGGAGGGCACCATGAAGCAGCAGCGGCTGCTGGCCACCGCCCCGCGCGAGGTCACCGAGGACGACCTCGCCGGGATCTTCGACCGCTCGCTGTCGCTCTGGTGAGGTGAGGGCCGGTGACCATCCATGGGCGGCTGCCCGCCGGGATCACTGGCAGTATCGGGGGCATGGATGGACAGATCATCGCCGCGTGTGACGGGGCGTCGAAGGGGAATCCCGGGCCCGCGGCCTGGGCGTGGGTCATCGCGGATACGGACACCGATGGCGAGGTAGGGCGCTGGGAGGCCGGGCCACTGGGCACCGCGACGAACAATGTGGCCGAACTGACCGCGCTGCAAAGGCTGTTGGAGGCCGCCGACCCGGCGCAGTCGCTGCAGGTGCGGATGGACTCCCAGTACGCCATGAAGGCAGTCACCACCTGGCTGCCCGGGTGGCGAAGGAAGGGATGGAAGACGGCTTCCGGCTCACCGGTGGCCAACCAGCACCTCGTGATGAGCATCGACGAGCTGCTGAAGGACCGCACGGTCGATTTCGTCTACGTTCCCGCCCACCAGGTCGACGGCGACCCGTTCAACGCCGCCGCGGACCGGGCCGCCAGCCACACGGCCCGCACCCAGCAGGCCGCGGGAACCTCCCTCGGCTCCGCCCTGCCGCCCCCGGAGCCCCAGACGGCCTCCCGCTCAGCAGGCCGCGGCCGCACGTCGCCGTCGCAGCCGACCGCCCAGCGGCGGGCGAAGTCCGCCCGCTCAGGCGGCGGTTCGATCAAGGCGAAATTCCCCGGCCGCTGCCGCTGCGGCCAGCCGTACGCGAAGGGCGAGCTCATCGCGAAGAACCCGGACGGCTGGGGCCACCCCGCCTGCGCGACCCAGGCCACGGCGGCCGGATAGGAACAGCCCGCCGCCAGGCCACGGCCCTGCCCGGACACCGGGCAGGGCCGTGGCGCGATCGCCGCGTGGTCAGCGGACGTAGAGCTTCGTGGGCTTCGGGGAACCCGACGTGTACAGGCTGCGGAGCTTCCGGATGTCGGACGGCTTGAGCTTGATACAGCCGTTCGACTTGTAGTCGCTGTTCCCGTCCCACCGGTAGGGCTCGGAGCTTCCGGCACGGCCGCTGGGCAGCATCTCGCTGTGGATGAACAGCTCGGTGCGGGGGTGGCCGCTGTGACACTCGTGATCACCGACGTACCAGGAGATGCCGTTGATGCCCCGCAGCCCGCCGTCGTGGTGGTTGTCGAACCGCTGGATCTTGTACGTGCCGTTCGGCAGCCACCCGGCGTTGCTCGCACAGGTGTCCTTGCTGCCATTGCCGGACCCGGCGCGCCAGCTTCCCAGGGTCCGGGGATGCCCCGGGCTCGACGCCGGGACGAGCACGAGGCTCAGCCGTGAATTCTGCGGACTGGAGCGCTTCGTGAACTGCAGGTAGGTGTGCCCGCCGGCCGCCGCGGCAGCCGCGCGGTGTGCGCCGGCTTCCGCGGGAGAAGAGGCGGCGTGCACCGGGTTGATGAAGGCCAGGGCGCTCCCGAGCGCCGCGGCCGCCGCGACGAGCGCGGCGCGATGACGTACGAACATGGCGATGAATCCCCTCACCGTGCGTTTGTGCGATCTTCCGCCGCTGTGCGAAAGCCCGTACGCCCGCCCATTCCGGGCGGGCGCACGAGAACGTGCGTGATCCGGCCGGTCAGCCGCAGGAGCCGCTGATCCACTTGTGGGACTTCACCTTGTAGTCGCCGACCAGGTTCCCGCCCGAGTGCTTCCGGGTGCAGCCGACCCGGTGGCCGTAGTTCTTGTTGAGGTAGAACGCCACGCCGGTCGCGCTGGACGTCCCGTTGTTGTAGACCGACTTCACGGGCTTGCTCGCGGCCCAGGAGCACTTGTAGATGCCCGAAGTCCAGTCAGGGTCCGCGACGTCCCACTTGCACTCCTGGCCTTGCCAGCCCGTCTGGGGATAGGCGCAGAAGTACCCCGTGGGGCATACATTGCGCTGGGTCTCGGTCGCCGAGGCGGCTCCGGGGAGGGTGAGGACGGCGACGACCGCCGCCATGTTGGTGGCTACCAGGGCGAGACGTGTGGTGCGCATGGCTGTCTCCTTCGTCGGATGGGGCGTGGACAGCCGCCGGCCTCCGTGTCCAGCGGCACTGACACGAGCTTCTCCGAGCCCGGAGCCCCGCGCACAGCTCGTTCCATCCAGGTGAAATATCGCTGTCCACCACGAGCGGGAACCTTGCGCGGTATTGGCAGAAACAGCCCTCACAGTCCGGTTGTGAGCAGCGGTAGACATGTCACGCGGGATGAGGGACAGGCAAGGAGCGCCGTGCTCAGGATGCATTTCAGCGTCGAGGATCTCGCCCGGATCACCCTGGCGCCGGGACCCGATCCGATGTGGGAGACGCTGCTCAGCCTGTACCGGCTGAGGCACAAACAGGGAACCGTGGTGTTCGGCCAGTGGAAACGGCGGCTCCGCCCGTCGGCTACGCCGTCGACTTCCTGACACCCGTGGGTGCCGGACAGTCCCTGACGGAGAGGCTGGAGGCGCTGCGGAGGACGCCCCGCGCCCGGCTGCGCGGGGATCTGGAGGAACTGGTCCTGCGGCACCCCGGCCGGCCCCTGCCGAGCTGGGCGCGTGAACTGGCGGAGGGTACGCCCGAGTCGGTGTTGCGGGTGGCGGACGCGGTCGGCGGGTATTTCGGTGCGGCGCTGGACCCGGTCTGGCATCGCGTCCAGTCCCAGGTGGCCCGTGACCGTGCCGCCCGCCTCCGCACGCTGACCGAAGGCGGCTGGGAGGCGGTGCTCGCCACTTTGCATCCCTCCGCCCGCTGGAGCTATCCGATCTTCGAACTGGCCTTCCCGGCCGACCATGACATCCATCTGGGCGGGCGCGGACTGATACTCCAGCCGTCCTTCTTCTGCTGGGGCGCTCCCACGACCTTCCTCGACATCGGGCTGCCGCCCACACTGGTCTACCCGGTCGAACGCAACCTCGACTGGGCCGCGCCGTGCGGGACAGCCGGGCGCTCCGCCCTCGCCGCGCTGCTCGGTACGACCCGGGCCCGTGTCCTGGAGGCCGTCGCCGTGGGGCCGTGCAGCACCACCGAACTCGCGCGGCGGACCAGTGTTCCCCTGCCGACGGCGAGTCAGCAGGCCTCGGTCCTGCGGGACGCGGGTCTGGTCCGCAGCCGTCGCCACCGCAACGTCGTCGTCCACATGGTCACTCCACTGGGAGCGGCGCTCCTCAACGGCGGCCCCGTCAGAACCTGAACCACACCTGAACCACGCAATTTTCGACCGCGGCCCGCGGCTCGCCGCCGCACCGTGGCCGGGCGAGAATCGGCGGACGCCACCGCGCGCCCATTCGCGGCCGACTGGGATGCGCTCGTCGCCGCTGCGCACCTTGGTGCGCTACGAGCCATCACCGAGGCTCACGGCACCCTCATCAACCGGGCGGAGAACATGCGCGGCATCGCCGCTGCCCTCAGTAGGCGTAGAAGCCGTGGCCGCTCTTGCGGCCCAGGCGTCCGGCCGCGACCATGCGGCGCAGCAGGGCGGGCGGTGCGTACAGAGGTTCCTTGAACTCCTCATACAGCGACTCGGCAACGGCCTGGGCGGTGTCGAGCCCGATGAGGTCGAGCAGTCGCAGCGGCCCCATGGGGTGGGCACAGCCCAACTCCATCCCGTGGTCGATGTCCTCAGGGCGGGCAGTGCCGGTCTCCACCATGCGGACCGCGGCCAGGAGATAGGGCACCAGCAGGGCGTTGACCACGAAGCCGGAGCGGTCCGGGGCTTGGATCGTTCGTTTGCCCAGCCGTTGGGCGGCGAAGTCCCTGGCGCGCTCCAGTGTCTCGGGGGCGGTGGTCAGGGCGGGGACCAGCTCCACCAGGGGCTGCACCGGGACCGGGTTGAAGAAGTGCATCCCGATGACCTGCTCGGGCCGACTGGTGACGGTTGCGAGGTCGACGACGGGTAGGGAGGAGGTGTTGGTGGCCAGGATCGCCCGGGGGTCGACGACTTCCTTGTCGAGGGTCTGGATGACCGTGGTCTTGAGATCCCGCTGTTCGGCGACCGCCTCTATGACGAACTGGCGGTCGGTCAGGTCGCCGAGGTGGCAGGTGAATCTCAGTCGGGCCAGGGTCTGGTCGCGTTGGTCCTCGGTGAACTTGCCGCGCCGCACGCCACGGTCCAGGGAGGCCGTGATGCGGCGGCGGCCGGCTTCGGCAGCGTCATGGGTGGCCTCGGCCACCAGGACATCCAGGCCTTGACGGGCGGCGACTTCGGCGATTCCGGAACCCATCAGGCCGCAGCCGACGACACCGAGGCGGGAGACATTTTCCATGGCAGTCCTTCGTAGGGGAAGGGCAGGCTTGGGGAGGGGGGCCGACGGCCCGGCTCACGCTATGGCACTGAGTACCCTCGGTCAAGGCTCTGAGTGCCACGGCTATGGCTGGTCGTCTCCCAGCGTCTTCTCAATCTTCTGCACCACGCGCCACATCGGAGCGCTCCGTGGCGCCACCATGACGATCACGTCGTCGTCCGGTGCGGGCGCGGTGCCGCTCTCCGCGGATTCGTCGGCATCGCTCCACGTCTGCCGGACGAACGTCAGAGCCTGATCCACCGTCTTCGCGGCATCGCCGTGCCCTCCGCCTCGCAGCCAGGTCCGCAGCCCGTTGTTGTGCGCGGCGACGACGGCCGCGGCCTGCACTTCCGCCCGCAGCGCTCCGTTCCGGTCTCCCGCGTAGCGTTGCCGGAGGTAGTGGGTCAGGGTCCGCTCGTAACGGTGCACCACGGACAGCTCGTACCCACGCAGGCTGGGCACTTCGCGCGTGAGTCGATAGCGCTGCACGGAGAACTCGGGGTTCGCGGCGTACATCCGCATGACGAGGCGGGCCGCGTCGCAGACCACGTCGAGCGGTTCGCCGTCGGTGCTCGTCGCGAGGAAGGTGCTCATCTCGGTCAGGCAGCGCTCATGTTCGGGAAAGACGACGTCTTCCTTGGACGGGAAGTAGCGGAAGAACGACCGGCGCCCCACTCCGGCTCGCGCCACGATGTCGTCCACTGTGGTCCGCTCGAAACCGTGCTCCACGAAGAGCTGGAACGCGGCCTCGATGAGCACTTCACGCATGGGCGTTTTGCCGGATGGCCCAGAACCGCCCACCGCCGCGGTCTCCCTGCCTTCGTCGCGTACGTCCGTCATGGAGGGAACGTAGCATCAGCACCGGCAAGAGTGGCACTCAGTACCTTTACTAGGGGTACTGGGTGTCATACCCTCGCTCAGGTGCTCCGGTTCGGCAGCGCAGACGTCCAGGAACCGTAAGGAGAGCCGGCGTGAGCTTGAGGATC
This sequence comes from Streptomyces sp. NPDC005962, assembly GCF_040629205.1. Taxonomy (NCBI): domain Bacteria; kingdom Bacillati; phylum Actinomycetota; class Actinomycetes; order Kitasatosporales; family Streptomycetaceae; genus Streptomyces; species Streptomyces sp. NPDC005962. Next base: position 9,790 of record NZ_JBEXVE010000057.1, read on the forward strand.
GTTGTCTGTGTGAAGTACGTGCCCGACGCCACTGGCGATCGGCACTTCGCCGAGGACCTGACGCTCGA
>NZ_JBEXVE010000058.1:0-8837 GCF_040629205.1 Streptomyces sp. NPDC005962
ATGGTGTGCGCGTTGGTACCGCTAATGCCGAACGCGGACACGCCCGCGCGACGCGGACCGCCGGTCTCCGGCCACTCCACCCGCTCGGTCAGCAGGGAGACCGCACCCGCCGACCAGTCGACGTGCGGCGACGGCTGATCCACATGCAGCGTCTGCGGCAGCACACCGTGCCGCATCGCCATCACCATCTTGATGATGCCCGCAACACCAGCAGCGGCCTGCGTGTGGCCGATGTTGGACTTGATGGACCCCAGCCACAACGGCTGGCCGTCAGACCGGTCCCGTCCGTACGTAGCCAGCAGCGCCTGTGCCTCAATCGGGTCACCCAGCGTCGTACCCGTACCGTGCGCCTCGACGACATCCACATCGCCGGTCGTCAGCCCGGCGCTGGTCAGCGCCTGCCGGATGACACGCTGCTGCGACGGGCCGTTCGGCGCCGTCAAACCATTCGACGCACCGTCCTGGTTGATCGCGGAGCCGCGCACGGTGGCAAGGACCGGGTGGCCGTTCCGCCGCGCGTCCGACAACCGCTCCACGAGCAGCATGCCGACGCCTTCGCCCCAGCCGGTGCCGTCCGCACCGGCCGCGAACGCCTTGATACGCCCATCGGCGGCCAGTCCACGCTGACGGCTGAAGTCGATGAAGTTATCGGGAGTGGACATCACCGTGACACCACCGGCAAGCGCCATCGAGCACTCACCCGAGCGCAGCGCCTGCACCGCCATATGCAGCGCCACCAGCGACGACGAACACGCCGTGTCCACCGTCACCGCCGGACCTTCCAGCCCGAAGGTGTACGCCACCCGCCCCGACACCACACTCGCCGCATTGCCGGTGCCCCAGTGTCCCTCAAGCCCCTCGGACGCACGCTCAAGCAGCGACAGGTAGTCCTGTCCATTGGTCCCGGCGAAGACACCGACCTGCTGACCACGCACCGTGGCCGGATCGATGCCCGCCCGCTCGAACGCCTCCCACGACGTCTCCAACAGCAACCGCTGCTGCGGGTCCATCGCCAGAGCTTCCCTCGGCGAGATCCCGAAGAACGACGCGTCGAAGTCCCCGGCGTCGTAAAGGAAGCCGCCCTCACGCGTGTACGACGTCCCCTGACGCTCCGGGTCCGGGTCGTAAATCCCGGCCAGGTCCCAGCCACGGTCGGACGGGAACTCCGCAACCGCGTCCCCACCCGCCGACAGCAGCTCCCACAACTCCTCGGGCGAACGCACCCCACCCGGGAAACGGCAGCTCATCGCCACAATCGCGATCGGATCGTCAGCCACCGCAACCGTCGGCGCGACCACACCACCGGCCACCGCCACATCCGCGCCCAGCAGTTCGGTACGCAGATGGTCGGCAAGGACAGCCGCGTTCGGGTAGTCGTAAATGAGCGTGGCGGACAACCGCAGCCCAGTCGCCACGTTCAACCGGTTACGCAGCTCAACGGCCGTCAGCGAGTCAAAGCCCAACTCCTTGAAGGCACGCCCGCCCTCGACCGCCTCCGCCCCGCCATGCCCCAGCACCGACGCGACCTGCGCACGCACCAACTCCAGCAGCGTCTGCGCACGCTCCGTCTCCGTCAGACCGGCCAGCCGCTCGGCCAGCGTCCCGGGCCCGGCGGTGGCAGCCGGACGCGGCGCACCCGCGCCGTCCGACACCGGACGCGCCGCAGGCAGCTCGCCGAACAGCACGCTCGACCGCACGGCGGTGAACCCGCCGAGGAACCGGTCCCAGTCGATGTCCGCAACCGTCACGGCGACGTCATCGAGATCCAGCGCCCGCTGGAGAGCTGCGAGCGCGGACTCGGGCGCCATCGGCGGCACCCCGTCACGGCGCATCCGCCGCTCCAGCGCCTCGTCCGCAGCCATACCACCCTCGGCCCACGGGCCCCAGGCGATCGACGTAGCAGTCAGCCCCTCGGCACGCCGACGCTCAGCCAACGCATCCAGATACGCATTGGCCGCCGCGTAATTGCCCTGACCGGCCGCGCCCACCGAACCACTGATCGACGAGAAGAGCACAAACGCCGAAAGATCCAGCTCACGCGTCAGCTCGTCCAGATGGAACGCGGCGTCGACCTTCGCCCGGAGCACCGAGGCGAACCGCTCGGCCGTGAGCGAGTCCAGTACGCCGTCGTCGAGCACACCGGCCGCATGGACGACGGCAGTCAGCGGAAGCTCCGCCGGAAGCCCGGCCAGCAGCCCCGCGAGCGCGTCACGGTCGGCCACATCGCAGGCGGCCACGGTCACCCGGGCGCCGGCAGCGGTGAGTTCGTCCCGCAGCTCGGCGGCGCCGGGGGCGTCGAGTCCCCGGCGGCTGGTGAGCACCACATGCCCGGCGCCATTCGCCACCAGCCAGCGCGCCACCCGCGCACCCAGGGCGCCCGTGCCGCCGGTCACCAGAGTCGTACCGGCACCCGGCGACCAGGAGCCGTCGGAGGACGACGCGGTGGCCTGCACCAGTCGGCGTCCGAACACGCCCGACGCGCGGACCGCGACCTGGTCCTCGCCACCGACCCCGGCCAGCACCTCGGCCAGCCGCGCCAACGCACGCTCATCAGCCTCAGCGGGCAGATCGACCAAACCACCCCAACGCTCGGGCAACTCCAATGCCGCCACCCTGCCCAGACCCCACACCTGAGCCTGCACCGGGCTGACCGCACCATCCGAACGCCCCACGGCCACCGCACCCCGCGTGGCCACCCAGAGCGGCGCGCCCACACCCGCATCGCCCAGGGCCTGCGTCAGCGCGGCCGTGGTCAGCAGACCATCGCCGCCGTCCGCCAGGGCCAGCAGGGACACCACACCACCGGTCACGGCATCGTCGCCGATGGCCGAGGTCAGCCGAGCCACCACCGCGGCACGGTCCTCATCGGCAGCCAACGCGACCTGCGCCACGTCGACACCACGGTCCTGCAACATCCGCACGACACCGGCGACCCACATATCCTCGACCGACCCCGCCGGTACGACGACCAGCCAACGACCGCTCAGGGAAGCGATAGCACGGTCGGTGACCGGCTTCCACGACACCCGGTAACGCCAGCCGTCCACGGTCGAACGCTCCGACTGCCGCCGCCGCCACGAAGAAATCGACGGCAACAGGGCTTCGAGCGCGCCATTGTCCTCGGCACCAAGGCCCAGCGTCGCCGCGAGCGACTCCAGATCCCCGCGCTCCACCGCCGCCCAGAAACGGGCATCGACCGCGTCCAGTGCCGTGGCACCGGAGGTGGCGGTGGCCGTCGGCACATCCAGCCAGTAACGCCGACGCTGGAAGGCATACGTCGGCAGCTCCACGCGCCGCGCACCGGCCCCGGCGTAGAACGCCTCCCAGTCCACGGCCACGCCCCGAACCTGCAACGCGGCGAGGGCAGCCGTCACCGACTCAGCCTCCACCCGCCCCTTGCGCAGCGCGGCGGTGAACGCGGCATCCTCGCCGGTCACACACTCCTGCGCCATGGCAGTGAGCACACCGTCGGGGCCCAGCTCGACGAACGCCGTCACACCCTGAGCCTCAAGAGTGCGGATGCCGTCGAGGAAGCGCACCGCCTCCCGGACATGCCGCACCCAGAAGTCGGCAGTCGTAATCTCCTCAGCGGAGACGACCGTCCCGGTCAGGTTGGACACGATCGGAATGCGGGGGGCCTCGTACGACAGCCCCTCCGCCACCTCACGGAACGCCTCCAGCATCCCGTCCATACGCGGCGAATGGAAAGCATGGCTCACCGTGAGCCGCTTGGTCTTACGACCCTGCTCCTCGAACGACGCCGCCACCTCAACAACAGCCTCGTCGTCACCCGCGATGACCACCGACGTAGGCCCGTTGAGGGCGGCAATGCTCACCCGCTCACCGAGCAGCGGCAGCACCTCATCCTCCGAGGCCTGCACCGCGACCATCGCGCCACCAGCCGGAAGCTCCTGCATGAGCCGCCCACGCGCCGCCACCAGCGTGCACGCGTCGTCAAGCGAGAGCACACCCGCCACATGCGCGGCAGCCAACTCACCGATCGAGTGCCCGGAGAGGAAGTCGGGCCGCACACCCCATGCCTCGACGAGACGGAACAGCGCCACCTCAACCGCGAACAGCGCAGGCTGAGTGAACCCCGTCTGATCCAGCGCCTCAGCGTCATCCCCGAACAGCACATCCCGCAGCGGCCGCTCAAGGTGCAGGTCTAGATGCGCGCACACCTCGTCCAACGCATCCGCGAACACCGGGAAGGCGTCATACAGCTCACGCCCCATACCCAGCCGCTGGCTCCCCTGTCCCGTGAACAGGAACGCCACCTTGCCCTCGGCGACCGAGCCCTCGATCAGGCCCGGCACCTCGGACTCGCCCCGCTGCAACACGTCCAGACCCGCGAGGAACGTCTCACGGTCAGTGGTGACGAGCGCCGCACGCTGTTCCAGCGTGGCGCGGCTGGTGGCAAGCGAGAAGGCAAGGTCGGTCGCGGTCAGTTCGGGATGGGCCCGGAGGTGGGCGGCCAGCTGAACGGCCTGGGCGCGCAGAGCCTGCCCGTCCTTCGCCGACAGCAGCCATGGCAACGCGGCCAGCTCACGCGCCTCGGGCTCCTCGGCCAGAGCGGCCGAACGGGCCGGGACCGGGGCCTGCTCGATGATGGTGTGCGCATTGGTACCGCTGATGCCGAACGAGGAGATACCGGCACGGCGCAGGCGGCCCGTCTCCGGCCACTCCACCCGCTCCGTCAGCAGGGACACCTCGCCCGCCGACCAGTCCACGTGCGGCGACGGCTCGTCCACATGCAACGTCTGCGGCAGCACACCATGCCGCATCGCCAACACCATCTTGATGATGCCCGCAACACCAGCAGCAGCCTGCGTGTGACCGATATTCGACTTGATCGAGCCCAGCCACAACGGCTGACCGTCAGACCGCTCCTGCCCGTACGTGGCCAACAGCGCCTGCGCCTCGATCGGGTCACCCAGCGTCGTACCCGTACCGTGCGCCTCCACGACATCCACGTCACCGGCCGACAGCCCCGCACCCGCCAGCGCCTGACGGATCACCCGCTGCTGCGACGGACCATTCGGCGCCGTCAAACCATTCGACGCACCATCCTGGTTGATCGCCGAGCCACGCACGACCGCCAACACCGGGTGGCCGTTCTTCTCCGCGTCCGACAGCCGCTCCACCAGCAGCATGCCGACGCCCTCACCCCAGCCCGTGCCATCCGCACCGGCCGCGAACGCCTTGATACGCCCGTCCACAGCCAGCCCACGCTGACGGCTGAAGTCGACGAACGCCTCCGGCGTGGACATCACCGTGACACCACCGGCAAGCGCCATCGAGCACTCACCACTCCGCAGCGCCTGCACCGCCATATGCAACGCCACCAGCGACGACGAACACGCCGTATCGACGGTGACGGCAGGCCCTTCCAGGCCAAAGGTATAGGCCACCCGGCCCGACACCACACTCGCCGCGTTGCCCGTGCCCAAATGGCCTTCCAGGCCCTCGGGCGCCTGCATCAGCAGCGACAGGTAGTCCTGTCCGTTGGTTCCGGCGAAGACGCCGACCTGCTGACCACGCACCGTGGCCGGATCGATGCCCGCCCGCTCGAACGCCTCCCACGACGTCTCCAGCAACAACCGCTGCTGCGGGTCCATCGCAAGAGCTTCCCTCGGCGAGATCCCGAAGAACGACGCGTCGAAGTCGGCCACGTCGTACAGGAAGCCGCCCTCACGCGTGTACGACGTCCCCTGACGCTCCGGGTCCGGGTCGTAAATCCCGGCCAGGTCCCAGCCACGGTCGGACGGGAACTCCGCAACCGCGTCCCCACCCGCCGACAGCAACTCCCACAACTCCTCGGGCGAACGCACCCCACCCGGGAAACGGCAGCTCATCGCCACAATCGCGATCGGATCGTCAGCCACCGCAACCGTCGGCGCGACCACACCACCGGCCACCGCCACATCCACACCCAGCAGCTCGGTACGCAGATGATCGGCAAGGACAGCCGCGTTCGGGTAGTCATAAATCAGCGTGGCGGACAACCGCAGCCCAGTCGCCACGTTCAACCGGTTACGGAGCTCAACGGCCGTCAGCGAGTCGAAGCCCAACTCCTTGAAGGCACGCCCGCCCTCGACCGCCTCGGCCCCGCCATGCCCCAGCACCGACGCGACCTGCGCGCGCACCAACTCCAGCAGCTCACGGTCCTGTTCGGCCCTCGGGAGGCCGTTCAGTCGCTCGCCGAGAGGCGAGGCGGAGTTGGCGTCGGTGACGACCTGCCCGGTCTCGGCGCCGGACACGCCACGCGTCCCGACCTCCGGTAGGTCGGCGATCAGCGGGCTCGGTCGGACGGCGGTGAGGGTGCGGGCGAAGCTTTCCCAGTCGATGTCCGCGACCGTCACGGCGACGTCATCGAGATCCAGCGCCCGCTGGAGAGCTGCGAGCGCCGACTCGGACGCCATCGGCGGCACCCCGTCACGGCGCATCCGCCGCTCCAGCGCCTCGTCCGCAGCCATACCACCCTCGGCCCACGGGCCCCAGGCGATCGACGTGGCAGGCAGACCCTCGGCACGCCGACGCTCAGCCAACGCATCCAGATACGCATTGGCCGCCGCGTAATTGCCCTGACCGGTCGTACCCACCGAACCACTGATCGACGAGAAGAGCACAAACGCCGAAAGGTCCAGCGCACGCGTCAGCTCATCGAGGTTCTGCGCGGAGACAGCCTTGGCGCGCAGCACCCGCTCCAGTCGCTCGGCGTCCAGCGTGTCCACAACGCCGTCGTCGAGCACACCGGCCGCATGGACGACGGCGGTCAGCGGAAGCTCCGCCGGAAGCCCGGCCAGCAGCCCCGCGAGCGCGTCACGGTCCGCCACATCACACGCGGCAACCGTCACCCGCGCACCCGACGCCGACAGCTCATCCCGCAGCTCCACCGCACCCGGAGCCTCCAGCCCACGACGACTGGTCAGCACCACATGCTCGGCACCACTCGCCACCAGCCACCGCGCCACATGCGCACCCAACGCACCCGTACCGCCGGTCACCAGGACCGTACCGGCACCCGGCGACCAGGACCCGTCGGAGGACGAGGCGGGCGCGGCCGCCCGCGCCAGCCGACGTCCGAACACGCCCGACGCACGCACCGCGACCTGATCCTCGCCACCGACCCCGGCCAGCACACCCGCCAACCGCGTCAGCGCACGCTCATCCACCGACTCCGGCAGATCGACCAGACCACCCCAACGCTCCGGCAGCTCCAACGCCGCCACCCTGCCCAGACCCCACACCTGCGCCTGCACCGGGCTGACCGCACCGTCCGAACGACCCACGGCCACCGCACCCCGCGTGGCCACCCACAACGGCGCACCGACACCCGCATCGCCCAGGGCCTGCGTCAAGACGGCCGTACGCAGCAGACCATCGTCGTCGTCCGCCAGGGCCAGCAGCGACACCACACCCGTCACCGCACCGTCGCCCACGACCGTACGCAGCTCATCCGCCACCCCGGCCCGGTCCACAGCGCCCAGCTCGACCACGCGCACATCAACACCACGCCCGGCCAGCGTCCGCACCACACCCGCAGACCACTCGCCCTCGGCCTGACCCGCCGGGACCACCACCGCCCAGCAACCACCCAACACCCCAGCAGCAGCCGACCGCTCCGTCACCGGCTTCCACGACACCCGGTAACGCCAGCCATCCACCGCCGAACGCACAGCCTCCTGCCGCCGCCACGACGACAACGCGGGCAGCACCTCACCCAACGACAGCCCCGGGTCCACCTCCAACTCCGCAGCCAGCGCGGCTACATCCCCACGCTCCACCACATCCCAGAACCGCCCATCAACAGCAGAACCCGACCCGGCCTCCGCCACCACAGCCGCCGGGGCCGGGGCGTCGGCCCAGTACCGCTGGCGCTGGAAGGCATACGTCGGCAGCTCCACCCGCCGCGCGCCGGCCCCGGCGAAGACGGCCGTCCAGTCCGGCGTCACTCCACGCACATGCGCCCGCGCGACGGCCGAGAACAGCGCCTCGGCCTCGGGACGGTCCTTGCGCAGCGCGGCGGCGAACGCGGCATCCTCGCCGGTCACACACTCCTGCGCCATCGCCGAGAGCACACCATCGGGACCCAGCTCGACGAACGTCGTCACACCCTGTGCTTCCAACGCCCGCACGCCATCCAGGAAGCGCACAGCCTCCCGGACATGCCGCACCCAGAAGTCAGCAGTCGCGATCTCCTCAGCGGAGACCAGCTCACCCGTCAGGTTGGAAACGATCGGAATACGCGGAGCCGCATACGACAGCCCCTCCGCCACCTCACGGAACGCCTCCAGCATCCCGTCCATACGCGGCGAATGGAACGCGTGGCTGACGGTCAGCCGCTTGGTCTTCCGACCCTGCGCCTCGAACGACGCAGCAACCTCAACAACAGCGTCCTCGTCACCCGCGACGACCACGGACGACGGCCCGTTGAGCGCGGCAATGCTCACCCGCTCATCCAGCAGCGGCAGCACCTCGTCCTCCGACGCCTGCAGCGCGACCATCGCGCCACCGGCCGGAAGCTCCTGCATAAGCCGACCGCGAGCGGCCACCAGCGTGCACGCGTCGTCAAGCGAGAGCACACCCGCCACATGCGCGGCGGCCAGCTCGCCAATGGAGTGCCCGGAGAGGAAGTCCGGCGTCAGCCCCCACGCCTCGACCAACCGGAACAACGCCACCTCAACCGCGAACAACGCAGGCTGCGTAAACCCGGTCTGATCCAGTACAGCCGCGTCATCCCCGAACAGCACATCCCGCAGCGGCCGCTCCAGATACAGATCCAGGTGCGCACACACCTCGTCCAAGGCATCGGCGAACACCGGATACGCCTCGTA
>NZ_JBEXVE010000059.1:0-8610 GCF_040629205.1 Streptomyces sp. NPDC005962
CGCACGCGCCAGCGCGCGGCGCTGCGGGGCGTCCGGGTAGACCCGGTAGTTGTAGCGGAGCTGCACGAACACGAACATATTGCGGTCTCATGGACAGCGAGGACGAATGTCGCCGTGACAGGCATACAGTTTCGGCGATGCACGTTCACTTGGTCTTCGTGACCAAGTACCGGCGTGCACCTGCTGGTGCACTACCCACCAAAGATCGCCGTCTCCAAACTGGTCAACAGCCTCAAGGACGTCTCCGCCCGCTACCTGCGACGCGAGTACACCACAACCATGAACCGCGCCATCACGCACGGACACCTGTGGTCACCGTCCTACTTCTCCGCCTCCTGCGGAGGCGTGCCACTCACGATCATCCGTCAATACATCGAGCAGCAACAACGTCCGCTCTGACCCACAGGTCAAAGCAGTCCCGAGATGCGTTTCATCCCCGGCCTGAAGGCCGGGGCTTTCACGCAAGATGATCGGTAACCCCGGCGCCGGCCGGCATGAACGCCCCTCCACTTCCCGGATGCGGGAAGTGGAGGGGCGCGGCGTTTCCCACGAGCGGCAATCTGGGCTGAGTGTGGGGGCGCCGTGCGCCCGAGGGCCCCGCGCCGAGGCGCCCGGCCCGGATCAGGAGTCCTGGGCCGGGCGCGGGCGGGACGCGACCACCGGTCAGCTGACCGCGGCGGCGAACGTGCCGGGCTCGTACGACCCTCCCCGCTGGCGGACGATCACGGCGAGCCGGTTGGCAGCGTCGATCAGGCCGACCAGCGAGACCGGCGCGGAGATCCGGTCGTCGTCGTAGTGCTTGCGCAGCTGGCCACCTGGCGTGGGCGGCGTCCCCCGGGTTCGCCTTCCCCGACACCTATGACCCCGCCTGGAAGACCCTCGACCTGGGCCCAGACATCGACCACATGGCCAGGGCCATGCCCGACACGTACCTATACGACCTACTGCCCGAGTGGCCGCAACGGCCGGGCGCGCTCGACTCCGAGGACATCGCCTTCGGCCGACCGGAGTTCCCGACCGGAAGCGCACCGCTGCTGCCGCACGACGAAGACCCGAACCGCTACCACCATCTGCTCCAGCTGTCCGGACAGGGCGAGTGGTACATCGGCGGCGACGGCGGCTGGATGCACTACTCAGAGGGCGTTGAGGTCCACGGCGGAGGCGATGGCGTGGAACCCGGCTTCGTTGGGGTGCAGGCCGTCCTGGGATACGTAGCCGGGGCGCGGCAGGGCGGCATCGGCGGGGTTCGCGAGGGCACGGTCGACGTCGAGGACGGCGTCGTACGCGCCACTGGTGCGAATCCAGCGGTTCACCGCGGTCCGGACCTTCTCGCCCTGCTCGCTGTAAACGGGGAAGAGGGCGCCCTTCATGGGCAGGATGGTTGCGCCGACGGCTCTGACGCCGTGGGCGTGGGCGGTCCGGATCAGCTCTTTGTGGGCATCGATGATCTGGCGTGCGGTCACGTGGGGTGCCGAGCCCATGCAGGGATCGCCCATCTCGGGGGCACCGATGTCGTTGGCGCCCAGGTGGATGATCACCGAGCGCACGCCGGGACGGTCGAGTACGTCACGCCGGAAGCGGTCGGTGGCCTTGTCCCCGTAGCAGGGGGAGCCGTTGAGGATGCGGTTGCCGCCGATGCCGGCGTTGACCACGTTCGGCGGGCGGCGGGCGGCAACGAGGCGTTCGGCGAGCTTGTCCGTGAAGCGGTTGTCGGCGCCGGGCGTGGCCCCCGTCCCGTCGATGAGCGAGTCGCCGAAGGCGACTGCGGTGTCGCGCTGTGGGGACGCGGCACCGGACACCTCGACACCGCTCAGGAAGTACCAGGCGTTCGTGGACTCCTTGAAAGCGTCGCCGCCGGAGTCGGTGAGACGGCTTCCGGAGGCGCGGTACGAGGTGGCGGTGGTGAATCGGTGAAAGGTGGCCGGGCCGGTGCGGTCCGCGAAGTACAGGGTGACGGTCAGTTTTTCCAGCGGGGAGGTGCTCAGGGGCGCGGCATCGCTCACGATGTCACGCCCGGGAGCGATGGCGGTGCCCGGGTGATCGCCGAATGTCAGCGTGCGTGCTGTACCGGGCCAGAGCTGGGCGTCCCCGGCGGACCGGCCGACGGTCGCGGCGGTGATCCGCAGCGGTGTGGTGCCGTACGCGTTGGACAGCCTGATCCGTAGCGTGGTGCCGCCGGTCGCGACGCGGACCACTTGGCGTACGGACTGGTCGGCGAATCCCTGCCGCGACCAGTTGGGCCCCCAGTCCTCGCTGCCCTCGATGGGCCGCTGCACGGCTGTGCCCCAGGCCCCGGTCCACACCGGCCCTTTGCCGGGGCGCGGCTGCTGCCGCGCGTCCTCGTGGGCCATGGCTGTCGCCGAGACCACGAGCGCGGTGAGCACCGCCGTGGTGGCGGCGAGCATGCCTCGCCATCCCGTCCTCTTCCACGGTCGTGGCTTTGCTGAACGCATCAGGGATCTCCTCGGTAAAGCGTGATGAGGAGATCCCAGCGTCCTTCGAGCCCGGGAGCACCGGGGCTGTCCCCCGAATCCGTCGTCGGGCTGCCCCTACCCAGGAGGCCCAGGAGCGGCCTCCCGGGTGAGCGGTTCAGTTGCAGAACAGGCTCAGGCCCAGCGCTTTACGAAGTCGATCACCGCGGAGTCGACCTCCACCGGGTTCGAGGCGCTCAGGAAGTGCTGACCGGCCTCGATGGTTTCCAGACGCGCCTCGGGGGCGTGGGTGAACATCCGTATCTCCTCTTCGGCGTTGGCCACGGAGTACACCTGGTCCGCGGTGCCGTGGAGCCACAGGAGGGGGCAGCGGACCTCGTCGAGCCTGCCGTGGAGTCCGTCGCGGTCGCGCAGGTTCACGGTGCTGAGGCGCAGGCGGCGGCGTCCGGCGTCACCGGCGTAGTTGGCGCGGTAGGCGGCGAGCCAGAAGTCGCGCTCCTCGCCCGAGATGCCGCCCAGGGCCGCGTCGAACACATCGTCCACGAACTGGTCCGGCACGACCCAGTCCTCGTCGACCGGGTCGGCGAGGGCGTCGACGATCGGGGTGTTGAACTCGATGCCGTCCCAGCACCCCAGGTCGCGGCTGCGCGGGCTCTCGAAGTCCATCGACGTGCCGAGCGGGATGACGCCCTTCACGACGTCCGGGGCGAGCAGCGCCATGCGGACCGCCACCCAGCCGCCTTGCGAGGTGCCCAGCACGAAGGCCTCGCGGATGCCGAGGGCCTCAAGGACCTGGAGGTTGGCGATCGCGCTGTCCCAGAAGGTGAAGTGCTGGTAGGTGGCCCGGGTACGGCCGTGGCCGTAGGGCTCCAGGGCGAGCAGGTTGGCCGTGGACGCGAGCGCCGGGTCGGCGAACTGCGGCCGGTAGAGGTCGGCCGAGGTGGTGTACGAGTTGATCAGGACCAGCGTCGGGAGCGCGGGGTCGTACGGCCTGGCGAAGGTGTATCCGACGGTCGATCCGCCCAGGTGGGGGATCTCGACGGTTTTCGCGATCGTGCTCATGAATTACTCCTCGGGCTGTGAATGGGGAATTTCTGATAACGGTCGCCGATCGGGCCTGGGTCGTTCACCTTGTCGGCGTCACCGCCTACGGGGCCACCAAGATCAAATCACCCTCTCAAGTCAACGACAACGTGTCCGGTATCACGGGGAATTGTCGGCCTCGATGAATCCGTTCCGTGCCTGGTATCGGGGCGCTTCGACCCGTCGCAGGATCAGCAGCGCGGAGGCCAGCAGCACGACGCCGGAGACGGTGAATACGGTGACGACGCCGCCGATACCGAACATCACACCGCCTGCGGCAGCCCCGCCCGCGATAGCGGACTGCACGCTTACCACCACGAGTCCGCCCGCGCTTTCCGCCTGGTCGGGCACCATGCGCGTCGCCCAGTTCGACCAGGCCACCGACACGCCGCCAAAGGCCAGGCCCCAGAGGACCACCAGAGCCGCGTACCCGAGGCGCCCGGCGGGAAGCAGCGCCAGGCCCAGTGCCGCGACGCCCATCAGGGCCGGTGTCAGTACCAGCGTCAGGCGCAGACTTTTCTCCAAAAGCCATCCGGCCGCCAGCGTGCCCACGAAGTTCGCCACTCCGAAGACGAACAACAGCAGCGCCAACTCATCGACGTCGACTTTCACCACGTTTTCCAGAGCGGGCCGGATATAGGTGAACAGGGCGTAGTGCCCGATGTGAACCAGCAGCATTCCCGCGATGCCGATGGCGAAGCCCGGGCGGCGCAGCACTTCCCACAACGTGCCCAGGCGTGCCGTGCCATCGGGTGCCATCCGGGGCAGGGCGAACAGCTGGAACACCAGCGTCACCGCCCCGAGTGCGGCCGCCGCCACGAAGGTGCTGCGCCAGCCGGACAGGTCGCCGAGGTAGCTGCCGAGCGGCACCGCCACGATGGTCGCCACCGCGATGCCGCTGAAGATGATCGATACCGCACGCGGCACCAAAGCCGCGGGCACCAGACGCATGGCGACGGCCGCCGCCATGCTCCAGAAGCCACCGAGTGCGACGCCCAGCAGGGTCCGCATCAGCAACAGCACCGCCATATTGGGGGCTACGGCCACCAGCAGATTGGAAACAATCAACAGGACGGTGAAGCCGAGCAACACGGTCCTTCGGTCGACCCTCCGGGTCAGGCTCGCCGTCAACAATCCGGAAAGCATCGCCGCCGCAGCCGTGACCGTCACCGACTGCCCCGCCAAGGCTTCCGACACTCCCAGGTCGGCGGCCATCGGAGTCAACAGGCTGGTCGGCAGATACTCCGCCGTCAGCAGCCCGAACACGCCCATCGCCAGCGAGAACACCGCCGCCCAGGACGATGAGCCAGGTTCTTCGGGCGGTACCCGTTCCGCATCGGCCATATCGCCCACATCGGCCGCTTCGCCGGTTTCGGCGTCGGGCACGATGCCGCGCACATCACTGCTCAACTTTCGCTTCTCCTGAATCGCATGAGAGGTTCAAGTCAAGCCTGCACGCGAACTTCAGGATGAGCTATGACAGAGCGTCTGCGATCTTTGACCAGGAGTCCGGGCGATGGGGACGCGGGGCAGTTCGCCCTGACGTCGGACCTCCTCAGCGAACTGCTGACCAGCATGCGGTTGCGCGGGGTTCGGTATCGGCGCGTCCATGTCGGCCCGCGGTTCGGCCTCAATTTCGACGCCAAGCCCGGCCGCGCCTATTTCCACTTCCTCGCCGTCGGTTCCGCCGTCCTGCGCACCGAGGACGGAACGGTCCACGAACTCTCGGCCGGAAACGCCATATTCATGCCCCACGGCGAATCCCATCAGCTGCTCTCCGGTCCGGACATACCGGCCCAGGGCATAGACAGTTTCGCCGCGGTCCCGCTCAGCGACGCGGTGTGTGCCGTGGACGTCTGCCCGAGCACCGACCCGACTCCCAGCGCGGTCTTCTTCAACGGCTTTATGGATTTCGACCTCGGCGGAATGCAGGGCCTCAGCCAGTTGATGCCCGATGTCATGCTGGTCGACGCCGAGGGGCAGCGTTACCCCGGGCTCATACCGATCCTCACGTCCATGAGGCGCGAAGTCTGCTCCGCGCGCGTGGGCTTCGCCGGAATCCTCGCCCGGCTGGCCGAAGTGGCGGCGGCCATGATCGTGCGGGGCTGGATCGAATGCGGATGCGACAACACCTCCGGCCTCGTGGCCGCGTTGCGCGACCCCCGCCTGGCCTGCGCCATCCTGGCCCTGCACCGGCAGCCCGGGCACCACTGGACCGTGGCGGAGCTGGCAGCGGAATGCAATGTCTCCCGGTCCGTCTTCGCGGACCGGTTCCAGACGACGATCGGCATACCGCCCCTCCGTTACGCCACGGAGCTGCGGATGCTCCTCGCCGGTCAGTGGCTGGCCCAGGACACCTTGCCGATCCAGTCCGTGGCGCAACGCCTCGGCTACACCTCCCAGGCCGCCTTCAGCCGCGCCTTCAAACGCGTCACCGGCCGCCCGCCCGGCGCCAGCAGAGACACCCCACATTCAAACGCTGCTGATGAGGGGCCGCTTCGGCTGCTACAAGAGCGCGATGTCTGATTGCCGCCAGCGCTCCTTGACGCGGTCGATGATCCTTGCGGCATGACTGATGCGTTCGCAGCGGACTCGGTGGCCCTCCTCACCCTCATGTACGCAGCCGAGGCGGAATACCTGGCGGCCGGTGGCCCCGGTGAGGCCTCGTTCGATCTTCTTGCTCCGTTCTTCGCTCCCGATGTCGTCCTGCACCAGGCAGACGCCCTGCCCTTCGGGGGCACCTGGCGTGGGCATGCGGGCATGGAGGAGTTTTTCCTCGCGATGAGCCGGACGTGGGAATCGTTCGAGATGGTGAAACAGGAATTCCTCGCCACCGGCGAGACCACGGTGGTACTCACCCAGGTCAGTGCGCGCGCACGTGCCACCGGCCGGAAGCTCACCTTCCCCATCCTGCAGACGGTCGAGTTCAAGGACGGGCGGATCGCCGAGGTCCGTCCGTTCTACTGGGACACCGCCGCGATCGCCGATGCCTGCGCGGCACCTGCCCAGACCGCTTGAGGTTCCGGGGTCCGGACGGCCGGACGGCCGGACGGCGGCGCCGGGGGTAGCAGGCAGCGCAGGGCGTTCGCGGTCGCGTCGTCCGCCGCGTGAAAGGCCCAGATCCTGTGGCCCTCGCTGCCCGGCAGTTCCAGGACGTGCTGGTCGAGTGCGAGCGCACCGAGCCTCGGGTGCCGGAACCGTTTGCGGTCCATCGTCTTCTCATAGAGGTGGTGCCCGCCCCAGGCTGATCTGAAGACATCGCTGTGCGCGGACAGCTCCTCCAAAAGCCGCCTCAGGCGGGCCGACCCCGCCTCGGAGCCGGACTGTGCGCGGAGGGCCGCCACCATGCAGCGGGCGAGTTCGGGCCACTCGGTGAAGAATGCCTGTGCTCCGCGGGCGAGGAACACCAGGCGGGCGTAGTTGTCCCGGGGCTCCAGCCCTTCGTGGAGAAGATCGCCGAGTGGGTTGGTGTCCACGATGTCGAGCCATCGGTTCACCAGCAGGGCGGGCACCGTCATGGAACGGAGCATCTGGTGCACGGCCTCCAGGCGATCGGTGCCCATGCGGGGCGCCTCGCCCCCGCCCATGGACGTCACCGGGGCGGACAGTTCGCGCAGATGACGTGCCGCGACGGCGTCCAGCAGCAACGCCTCGCACAGGCCCTCGACCACCGCGGGGGACGGTCGGCGTTCCCTCCCCTGTTCCAGGCGCACGTAGTAGTCGGTGCTGATCCCGGCCAGGAGCGCCACTTCGTCCCGCCGCAGCCCGGGCACCCGGCGCTGTGCCCCCGTGGCCAGCCGGTGATGTTCGGGCCGCACCCCATTCCGTCGGGCGCGCAGGAAGGCCGCCAGTGGTTCGCGTCCGCCGTGCCCAGGTGAAACCTTCATGCCGCCAGCGTAAGGACGAGGCGTTTCCGGGGTGGGTGTCCCACTCCTACCCGCCCGGTTCGCCGGGTGTCTAGCGTTCGAACGCCTACCGAAAGGTCCGGATCTCAGTCGGGCGACGGCCTCGATGCCCCGGCCCGGCACCGGCACAGAACGCCAAGGAAAAGAGATACATCGATGTTCGTCATCACCGGCGCCGGTGGCCGCACCGGGCGGGCCGCCGCCGTGCACCTGCTCGGGGCCGGGTACCGCGTCCGCGCCGTCGGCCGTTCGGCCCGGCGACTCGCCGACCTTGCCGCGCGCGGCGCCGAGGTGTCGGAGGCCGACCCGGCCGACCCGGCCGCGCTGGCGGACGCCTTCCGGGGCGCGGACGGCGTCTACGCGGTGATCCAGCCCAACTACCTCCCCGATCACCCCGACTTCGGCGCCTTCCAGGACCAGGTGGCGGCCTCCCTGACCACGGCGGTCGCCGAGTCCGGCGTGACCCGCGTCGTCGGGCTCAGCAGCTGGGGAGCCCGCCACGCCACCGGCACCGGACCGGTCAGGGGGCTCCACCGCTTCGAGCAGCGCCTCTCGGCCGTCCCCGGTGTCGACACGCTGTGGCTGCGGGCCGGGTACTTCATGGAGAACCTGCTGGACCACGTCGACTCCGCCAGGTCCCACCACCGCATCAGCGCCCCCTTCGAGCCCGGCCTTCCCCTGCCCTTCGTCACCACCCGCGATGTCGGGGCCCGAGCCGGGGAGGAACTCGCCGCCGGGACCTGGCACGGTACAAAGATCCTGGAGCTCCAGGGGGAACGCGACGTGAGCATGCGGGAAGCCGTGGGCGTGATCGCGAACGCCGTGCGTGCGGACGACTTCACCTACGAGCACACCAGCCTCGCCGACTTCCATGCGGCACTGCGCGGTCAAGGCGTGTCCGTCGACGTCGCGGACATGATGGCCGAGGTGGGCGAATCCGTTAACTCCCGGCACACGCGGATGGAGCAGCCGCGCACCGCCCGCACCTCCACCCCCACCTCCATCGAACGGTTCGTCGAGGAGGAATTCGCTCCCCGGTACCGCGCGGCCCGATCGGCTTGAAGGCCCTGGCCCACAGTGCGGGTCCCCGGCGCGGGCCGCGGGGGGCGGGGGGCCCCCCCCCCCCCGCGAGAAAGGGGGGGGGGGGGGGGGGGGCGTGGGGGGGTGGCCACCCCCCCCCCGGGGGGGCC
>NZ_JBEXVE010000060.1:0-7600 GCF_040629205.1 Streptomyces sp. NPDC005962
AACGTGTGAGGGAAACCCCGCGCTGGCCGCGTGGCGGTCACCCTTCGGGGCGACCGAGGATCGCAACGCCCGCCTCGCCCGCGCCAGAGCCCACAAACGGCCGGGTGGCGGTCACCCTTCGGGGCGACCGAGGATCGCAACCTTGCGGTAGCGGGCGTAGGTGGCGCGGCGACTACAGTGGCGGTCACCCTTCGGGGCGACCGAGGATCGCAACCGGCCCATGACCAGGTACTCCATGTCCTCGGCGATGGTGGCGGTCACCCTTCGGGGCGACCGAGGATCGCAACCTCGATCTCGGCGCGGACGAGGACGGGGTGGAGCTGTGGCGGTCACCCTTCGGGGCGACCGAGGATCGCAACAACTCGGACGCGGGGGCCACCAGGCTGCCCGTGGACGTGGCGGTCACCCTTCGGGGCGACCGAGGATCGCAACTGCACCGCTCGGGCCTCGCTGCGGAGCATGTTTGGGGTGGCGGTCACCGTTCGGGGCGACCGAGGATCGCAACATCGACCTCGTAGAAGACGCGCTCGGCTACGACCGGGTGGCGGTCACCCTTCGGGGCGACCGAGGATCGCAACGTCGTGGACGTCGTCTACAACGACGGCATCCGGTCGGGTTACGGTCGCGAGCCCGCCGGATCACCCGCGCCCTGCATGGCAAAGGAGTCGACGTGGCCCGCTGCACCAACGAGCGCCTGATGGCCGAGCTCCGCATCGAGGGGCGTCATCCGCGGTCGCCAGCGCCGCATGACCATTCTGGAGCCGTCCGCACCGCAGCCGCCGGACTTGGTCGACCGCGACTTCACCGCTGAGGGCCCCGATCAGCTCTGGGTCGCCGACGTGACCTATGTCAGAACCTGGTCCGGCTGGGCTTACGTCGCCTTCGTCCGGGACGTGTTCTTCCGCATGACCGTCGGGCACGACGCCGTTCTTGTGGGTGAGGCAGTCGGCCCGCCTGCCCATTGCCACTGCCGACTCATTTCGTTCTCGGCTTGCAGCTTTCGAGTCGGTTCTTCGCGATGTTTCGTATCTTTTTAGTGCTGCCTGACTCGGCGACCAGGGCGAGTACCGCCGGCGACGTCGAATGCTCGGCGAGGACGCGCTGCATCCAGTCCGTGACCTTCGCCAACTCGGCCGGTTTCGGCACGTAACCGTCCTCGATGGACAGGTAGAACAGCCAGTCGTGGATGCGGCGGCGAATGAACTCGCGGTGCCCCTCCGTCTTGAGCTGGTCGATCTCTGCCAGTAGTTCGGCCGACCACTGCCGGAACTCGGCAGGACAGGTCACCTTCATCGCGATCCTGTCCACGAGGGCGACCACTGCCGTCTTGGACACCGCCTCGATGGGGTCCCGCAGGATCGTGGCCACAATCGCGCGGTCTCGGTCGCGGCTCCGCGAGGAAGCGGTTACCGAGACGACGCGTTGGTACGCGGACGATCGGATGTGCTCGTCCGCGACGGCATCGTCGACGTCCACGTCGAGGATGCCAGCCCCTGTTAGCAACTCGGCCACATCGGAATGCAATGTCATCGCTTCATCCTTTGGCGACACCCAGTCCTGCGCATCCTGCGCCGGATAGTGGGGATAGACGGCGTCGTAGTTGGCATCGGCGCCTCGGCAGCTGTGAGAGCCGTTGCCGTCGCCATCGGCCAGGCACAGGCTCCCCACCGCATCCACCACCGCCGCCAGAGCCGCGCTCGCAGCCACCACCACCGGACGTCGGCCTCCGATCCAGTCGCTCCAACGCATAGCCCCTCCTCGCGCACCCAACCGGTCATCCAAGGAACGCTTCCGCGACACCTTGAGTTGTACGTCGAGTCCGGTCGCGGTGCGGTAGCGGGGGTGCTCTCCAGCGTGGCCAGCGCCGCGCGCACCTGGTCGAGAGGGTCGTCAAGAGCTGCTTGCAGAGGGCGGTTGTATGCGGACAGGCATGTATGCAGCACCTTGACTCTGCCGGGACCAGTTTGGGACCACACGCTATGCGTGCACCTGAACAACGCCCCTATGGATACGCGAAATCCGCGACGACTTAGTCGCGGATGTCGGGATATGTCACAGTGTGCATTTGACTGGGGGTCAAGTGCGCTAAAGCGGGGGAGGCGTCTGCTCTCTCTGGTGGGAGTTGACGACCGGGTTGGTGGAACCGCTGTACCAGGGGCTTGCTGTGCCCTGTGGGTCCCAAGGTAGATCGACCCGCGCCCCTACCTTCATATCCGCTGCACCTCAACATCGCAGAAGGTGTCGACGTCTCGATGTGCCTGCGCCTCATGAGGGTACGATCGCGGACCTCGTCGTCAGGAAGGCGAGTTGCGCTGCACATATTGTGGTTACGTTGTCATTGGCCACGCCGAAGGTTCTGCTTCGGGACCTCTAGTGCGTGCGCGACACGCGGATCGCTCCGAAGGAAATTGCCCGACTGATGCACCTATGTTTCCTCTCGCCCTGCTGCGGCCAGAGTGCAGATAGGCTGTCTGGGCTGATCAACCAGCGTGGCGGTCGTACTCCAGGACGACCGAGGATCGCAACATCTTCACCACCCGCGACGCCATCGACGTGGCCATGTGGCGGTCGTCCTCCGGGACAACCGAGGATCGCAATGACAACTGGGCGGGTGCGGGTGGCGCACCGGCTCTCTGACGACGGAGTCAACGCCACGGTGATCGACCCGAGGTGGGTCAAGCCGGTTCCAGAGGGGCTCGTCCGCCTGGCCCGCGGATACCGTCGCATCGTTACCGTGGAGGACAGCAGCCGGGCGAGCTGATCTGGTGTCTCGGCGGCTGCGGGCGCTCCCGGTCGTCGGTGTGGTGGGCGGTCGCCCCAGCCTGTGGCGGCCACCATGTCATGCCAGGTGGGGCCCTGGTCGGGCGGCATATGGAGCGCGGCCGTATGGCCGGGGAAGTTGATCGGCGACCGCTTTTTCGGGTGTCGCAGCGATCTGAGTCGCGATGTCCTGGGCGATCGCGTATCCGACGTCGTGGCGTGGCCACGCGTCGCGCATTGGCGACGAGGTCCTCGGGTATGCAGCGAAAGTGCAGAATAGTGTGCCAAGCGTGTCAGGATCTTCCAAGGGGCAGTCAGACGCGCGAGGCTCTGATGGGGTAATCGTGGTTTAGACCTGCGTCACCCAGTACTGGGTGCAAGAGGGGCTGTAGTTCTGATTGCTGACCCAGGTCCTGATTCCCAATACTCTCTCCTTACCCGGAATCAGAAATAGGCCGGGACACGACAAGCGGCGCACACCGATATTCGGCGTGAGCAATGAGTTCGCCAGGACGGCCCGAGAGCGCAGGGGGAGCAGATGACGGGGGAGATCCCGCCCACCGAGGTGTCCTGGGCGCCCGCCGCCGTGACGGCGCATCACCTGCGGGCGCTCACCACGCTCTCCGAGCGCTCCGTGCTGGTCGCCGACCGCGCCGGAACGCTGACGGTGGTCACCCCGGATGCCGCCGGGGCCGGTTGCCTGGCGGGGGAGATGCGGCTGCTGGCCACCCGCTCCCTGCTCCTGGACGCGGGCCTGCGCGAGTCGTGGAAGGCCGGGCGGCTCACCGGGCCCGTCCTTGAGGTCTGCACCGCCGAAGCCGCCTTCCTGGCCGCCGCCGAGCAGGAGTTGGCGGCGTGAGCCCGGCCCAGGAACACTGCCGGGCTCCGGGCGCGCGGACGCCCGTCGGCGGCCCGGGCCGCACACGGCCGCTGCCCGGGGCGCGGGGGCGGCGATGACCGACGTCTGGGAGTGGTGCGAGTTCCTGTGGGCCCGGATCGCCGAGGAACAGCGGGTGACCGAGGGTGCCGGGCTCACCCCCGACGGCATCGCCCGCCCGTGGGAGCTGACTGAGGCAGGCGCGGCCGACCTCGGCGTGCGAGCTGGGGACCACGTCCTCGCCACGGTCCGCACCGGCCGTGGCCCGTGGGCCGACCACATCGTTGCCGAGCACCGCGTGCGCACCCAGCCCCGCCATACCCTGGCCGAGCTCGATGCCCTGGCATCCCTCGTGGATCTGCTCGCCTTCTGCGTGAGCCACGAGCTGCCCGTAGCCAACGAAGTGTTCCACGTGGCCGTCAAGTTCGCCGCCCGCTACCGAGAGCACCCCGACCACCCCGAGCAGAGGCAGTCATGACGCGCGCCCCCGCCATACCGCCCACACAGGACGAAGAGCCCGGGCCCGAGGAGGGTCCGGTCGCCGCCGGGGGAGCGGACGGCACCGCGCGGCCGGTCGCCGCCAGCGCGTCCGCGGCCGGGAGCGTACTGCCGTACGGCACGGACTCCGAGCGCGACCGCCAGGTCCGCGCCCGGCTGGCCGAACTTGCCGCGGGCGCGGACATCTCGGTGGAGGAGCTGCTGGAGCAGCTGGACAAGGCGCGCGCCTTCGGGCTCCCGGTACCCGCTGACCTCGATCCCCTCCCGGGGGCAGGCGGCACGCAGACCTCAGGGCCGGCGACCGTGCTGAACCAGCGCCCCGGGGACGGGGAGTGGGGCGTGGACAGCCTCATCTTCAACGGCGTCGCCGCCCAGCCGCGGCCCTGCGCGGGGGAGAAGATCTGTCCCTGGCGCCGTGACGCACCGGCCGACCAGTTCCCCGCCCGGGTGTACGTGCACTCCGCGCCCGGCAACCGCGCCAGCGGCCCGGACGGGAGGTTCGGCTGCCACTCCAGCGGCAATGAGCGGCCGCTGCTGTGCGCGGGCTGGCTGCTGGCCGGAGCCGACGGCAACGAGGACATCCTTCAGATGCTGCGCACCGGCGCCCTGAACCAGCCCGAACTGCCGCAGGGAGTCCAGCTGTACGACTCCTACGCGGAGATGGCCATCGCCGCAGGTGTCGATCCGGCCCTGCCCGCCCTCTACGCCCGCCCGGCCCCCACCGGCCGGTCCGACTTCGCCCCGCTGCAGAGCTACCAGGCCGACCGCCACGCCCAGCAGGAACAGAGCACCGGGCACCACGAGCACCCCGAGCACCCCGAGCGGAGGCGGCCATGACGCGCGCCCCCGCCACACCGCCCGCACAGAGGGAGGAGCCCATGCCCGAGGAGAACCCGGTCGCCGCCGGAGGAACGGACGAGTGGCCCATCATCGGCTGGTTCGGGACCCGTGCGAGCTGCGCCGTCACGGGCCCCACCGCAGAGCTGGACACCTGGCTGCAGCCCAAGGGCTGGCAGGTCGACACCGGCGCGCACCCCGGGCTCGACGGCCGCCCGGTGCTGGTGCAACTGGTGCACACCGGCACCGCGCCCGAGCCGATCTACCTCCTCGCCCACCCTGGCCAGACACTGCTGTGGGACGGCTGGCACCTCAAGCTGGCCTCCGACCTCGCCGAGGAAGGCCCGGACGCGAGCGAGGAGCGGTCCGAGCCCGGCTGGGTCGATGAGTTGGTCAGGGAGATGAGGCGCTCGCTGCCGCCGACCGGCCTGCTCGGCCTGGAGCTCGTCACCGACGGCCGCATCCTGGAGCTGCGGTACATCCGCGTCTCGGTCGGTGAACGCGGCCAGGGCCACGCCGCACGGATCCTGACGCGGATCTGCGCCGAGGCCGACGCCCGCAAACTGGTCGTCGCGTGCACACCGACCGACGAATTCGGCGCCGACCGCGACCAGCTGTGCGCCTTCTACCGGCGCTTCGGCTTCGCCCCGGTGCCCCAGAACGACCGGCTGAGCGAGCACACGTGGGAACGGCCCGCCGCCGCCCGCACCACCGCGCATGAGGAGCAGTAGTCATGTCGTCGACCGAACTCGTCCCCGCCCCGGTCCACACCACGGCCGTCCGGCGTCGGCGGCGCGCTGAACCGGACGTGACTACGCGCAGCGGCCAGCGGATCTCCGCGTCCGCCGCCCGCAAGCTCCTCGACGCGGTGCCGCAGAACAGCCGCGATGCCCGCGACACCCGCTGGCGCTCCTACAGCCTGTGGTGCGGGACACCTACGGCTGGGCGACCGGCGAGCCCAACGCCGTCCTGTCCTACCTCTCCGATCTCGGCGACCGCGGACACCCCAGCAAGACCATCGAAGCCCACCTGGGCACCCTGCGCGCACTGCGCGCCATCGACAACACCCCGCTGTCCGACGCCGAGGTCAAGGCCTGCCACCTCGTCATCCGCCACCGGGCGGGGGAGGAGGCCGACGACCCGCTGATGGAGCCCGGTCCGCTGCAGGCCGACGCCGTCGACCTTGGCGAGCTGCGCCTCATGGTCGGAAAGCTCGACCGCACCACGGCGCGCGGCAAGCGGGACGCCGCCACGATGATCGTCGACTGGTGGATGGCCCGCCGCGCCTCCGAGCCCGCCCGTCTCAACCTCCACGACGTCAAGATCACCACGGTCAAGGTCGAGGACGCCACCGGAAAGAAGGTGCCGCGCAAGGCCCTGATTATCAAGATCCGCCGGTCCAAGGCCGATCAGGAGGCGCGCGGCCAGGAGGTGCGCATCCTCGCCCAGGACGACCAGGACATCTGTCCCGTACACGCCGGGCAGGAGTGGCTGGACGTCCTCGCCGACGACGGGCAGCTCGCCCCCGGACCGTTCCTGCGCCGCATCGACCGCCACGGCAACATCGGCGCCAAGGCCGCGGGCCGCCACACCAAGGACCCCGCTCGCCGCGGCGGCATCACCGCCGACACCGTCAACGACATCATCAAGGCCGCCGCCCGGGCCGCCGAGCTCACCCCGGCCCCCGCCCCCGAGGAGTTGGCCGCCGCATCCCGCGCCAAGGAGGAGGCGTACGCGGCTGCCGACGCGGCGCCCACCGCCGAGGAGGCCAACGCGATCCTCAAGGCATGGCGGACAAGCCAAGCGCGCTGCCCGCGCGGCCGTGCGCCGCATCACCGGCCACTCGATGCGACGCGGCTGCATCCAGACCCTGCTCGACGCCGGAACCCCACCCGAGGCCGTCGCCCTGCACTCGCGCCACTCCCTGCGGTCAAGCGCGTTCGACGCCTACCGCAAGAAGAAGATCCCCTGGAACCAGAACCCGACCACCTCCCTGAGCCTGGCGGCCTGAGCGGCGCCTCGATGACCTGGTTCTCAACCACAGCTCATTGAGAAGTCATCGGAGTCGTTTCCAATCCGCGTGCAGGTGTGCTGGACACCCTTCAGGTCTTTGATTTCGGTCTGCCCGGAGCGGCGCCAGCCAGTGGACCTCGGGTGCGCTGGAGACCGGCTTCAGGTGCGGATACGGGGTTGAATGTCCGCGGTACAGCGGTTAACGATGAGAATGATCATGGTCGGTTTTCTTGATCGCGATTCGGTGAAACGCCTGATCAAACCGCCCTTGATCGCATACGGTCACGCTTCGCGCCCGTAGAGTTCTTAACTGACGAGCAGGCTGGCGTCCTATGGGCCCCGGAGTCCTAGCTCAGACACCAGCCGCAAAGCAGCGGGGTGATCACGCGCTCGCTGCCGTGGCGACCTGCTCGTCGTCTTCGCGCAGCATCCGCATGACGGTGGCGGGCGAGGGGTGCTGGCCCGTCTTCGTGCCCGGCACTGCAACCAGCGTCGGGCGTTAAGAAGGCCGGTATGCCTACCGCGTGGCGAGTTCGCGTACCGTCGCCATGTCGCTGAACGGCAGCAGTTCCTCGTTGACGATCTGGTAGGGCTCGCTGCCTTTGCCCGCGATCA
>NZ_JBEXVE010000061.1:0-5237 GCF_040629205.1 Streptomyces sp. NPDC005962
GGCGGCGGGGGGGGGGGGGGGGGCGGGCGCCGGGTTTGGGGTTGGGGGGGGGGTGGGGGAAAACCCACCCCGCCCCCACCTACGCGATCTACGCGACTTACGTGATCTCGCCCAACACCCGCAAAATCGCCCCCACATCCCCAGCCCCCGCCAACCGCTCCCGGAACTCCGCCCCCATCAGCTTCCGCGACAACAGCGCCAGAATCCGCAAGTGCTCATCGCCCGCCGCAGCCTCCGGCACCGCGATCATGAAGATCAGGTGGGCCTTCGTACTGTCCGGAGCACCCCATTCGATGCCCTCGGCGGACCGGGCGAAGCCGACGACCGGGGCGGTCACGGCGTCCGTCTTGGCGTGCGGGATCGCGATCTCCTCGCCGAGACCGGTGGTGCCCTGGTCCTCGCGGGCGAACGCGGCCCGCACCAGTTCCGCCGCGTCCGCGACCTTGCCGCTCGCGGCCAGCAGTGCGGCCATCTCGCGGATGGCATCGTCCTTGCGGTCGGCGGTCAGCTGTTCCTTGACGGTCTGCTCGGTCACATACCCGGACAGCACCGCATCCCCGGCAGGCTCCGCAGCCTCCGCGACACCGCCACGAGCAACGGAACCACCCCCTGACGCAGCCCCCGAGGCACCCGCACCACTCCCCACCAGCACCGGCTCGGCCACAACAGAAGCCACCGTCTCGTCGGCCGAGGCAGGCGCAGCCTCAGACGCAGGCACAGACTCAGACGCCGAAACCGCCCCCGCCCCACCCCGCACCGACATCAGCCCGACCGTAGCCACCGCCGTGACGGCCGTACCGACCACCACAGCGACGAAGAACATCGGCACCCCGTTCACCGCCCCGAGCACCGCCACGATGGGCCCTCCGTGCGGCACGCTGTCCTCGACCGCCGCCAGTCCGGCTATGGCCCCGGCCACCGCACCGCCGAGCATGTTCGACGGGATCACCAGCGCCGGTCGCGCCGCGGCGAACGGAATCGCACCCTCGGTGATACCGAAGAAGCCCATGAAGAGGGCGGCGAGCCCGGTCTCCCGCTCCTGGTCGTCGAACATCCGGCGACGGATCAGCGTGGCCAGCCCCTGCCCCAGCGGCGGCACCGGAATGGCCGCCGCGCACGCGCCCATGACCTCGGGGTTCTTGGAAACCAGCCCGGCCCCGAAGAGGAACGCCGTCTTGTTCACCGGTCCGCCCATGTCGAACGCGATCATCAGCCCGAGGATGATGCCGAGCAGCGCCGCACTGGTCCCGGTCAGCCCGCCGAGCCAGTCGGTGAGGTTCTCGAAGACCCAGGCGATGGGCCTGCCGAGGACATAGATGAAGAAGAGGCCGAGCACCGAGGTCGCCACGATCGGAATCACGATGATCGGCATGATCGGCTGAACGAACTTCGGTACCCGGACCCGCTTGATCCCCTGCACCAGGTACCCGGCCAGGAAGCCGGTGACGATCGCCCCGATGAACCCGGCGCCCGCCTCGCTGTCGTACAGCTCGCCATGGGCCGCGATCCAGCCGCCGACCATGCCGGGCACCAGCCCGGGCCGGTCGGCGATGGCGTACGCGATGTAGCCGGACAACGCCGGGATCATCAGCTGGAAGCCGATGGTGCCGATGTCGTTGACGGTCTTCCAGAAGGAGTCGTCGGGGATGACGATCCCCTTGGACGTCGTATCGCCGCCCAGCGCGAGCGATACGGCGATCAGCAACCCGCCGACCACCACGAACGGGATCATGTACGAGACGCCGTTCATGAGCGCCTTATAGGTGACGCCACGCCCCTTACGGCCGTCGCCACCGTCCGACCGCACCGCACCGCCCCCGCGGCGCTCGCGGCCCCCGGCGCCATCCCTCTCGTGCCCCGGCTCGTACACCGGCGCGTCCCGCACCCGCTCGATCAGCCGCTCGGGATGGTGAATCCCCTCGGCCACCCCGACGACGAGCACCTTCTTACCGACGAACCGACTGCGGTCGACGTCCTTGTCGGCGGCGATGATGATGCCGTCCGCCTCGCTGACATCGTTGTCAGATAGGACATTCTCAGCCCCGATCGAACCCTGTGTCTCCACCTTCATGCGATGACCGAGCGATTCCGCGGCCCGCACCAGCTTTTCGGCGGCCATATAGGTATGGGCGATGCCCGTCGGACAGGCGGTCACCGCGAGCAGCTTGAGCCCTGGCCCACTGGCTCCCGCACCCTCGGGGGGATCGGCTGGACTGGTGGTCACGTGGTTCTCCTTGTCAGCGTCAGCATGGCTTCCGCGTCGACAACGCCGTCAACGCGCCAAGCGGCGCGGGGGATGTGCAAGCGTCCCCGCGCCAGCGGCATCCTGCAATACCCGCGGTCGCGATCAAAGCGACTGTCGTACGGCCCACAGCGCCCAGGGCCGAAGAGCACCCCCTCGGGCTGGGGCTCACCCCGCCCAGCGGTGTAGATTCGTGTGCGAGCCAGACGTCGCTGCTGATGGCGGTCGGGCGGCCCTAGCGGGCCGGCCGAGGGAGAGAGGGCCTTCGACGGACTGCGCGCTGCGAGCAAAGGGGACACGTGTGTCCGGTATGAGACACACCCCCGGACACACCGTGCCCGCTGCCCGCAGGCCAGCCGAAACACTCTCGCTCGCAACCGATCGATGAGGAGCAGCACCCATGACGACAGCCGACTCCGGTCAGGACTTCAAGGTCGCCGACCTCTCCCTGGCTGATTTCGGTCGCAAGGAGATCACTCTCGCCGAGCACGAGATGCCCGGCCTGATGGCGCTCCGTAAGGAGTTCGCCGGATCTCAGCCGCTGGCCGGTGCCCGGGTCACCGGCTCGCTGCACATGACGATCCAGACCGCGGTCCTGATCGAGACCCTGACCGCGCTCGGCGCGCAGGTCCGCTGGGCGTCCTGCAACATCTTCTCCACCCAGGACCACGCGGCCGCCGCGATCGCCGTCGGCCCGACCGGTACCCCGGAGAACCCGCAGGGCATTCCGGTCTTCGCCTGGAAGGGCGAGACCCTGGAGGAGTACTGGTGGTGCACCGAGCAGGCGCTGACCTGGCCGGGTACCGCCACCGGCGGCCCCAACATGATCCTGGACGACGGTGGCGACGCCACCCTCCTCGTCCACAAGGGCGTCGAGTACGAGAAGGCCGGTGCCGCCCCTGACGTCGCCACCGCCGAGAACGATGAGCACCGTGTCGTCCTCTCGCTGCTGAACCGCACCCTCGCGGAGACCCCGCAGAAGTGGACGCAGCTCGCCTCCGAGATCCGTGGTGTCACGGAGGAGACGACGACCGGCGTTCACCGCCTGTACGAGATGCACCGGGAGGGCACCCTGCTCTTCCCGGCGATCAACGTCAACGACGCGGTGACGAAGTCGAAGTTCGACAACAAGTACGGCTGCCGCCACTCCCTGGTCGACGGCATCAACCGCGCCACCGATGTCCTGATCGGCGGCAAGGTCGCGGTCATCTTCGGCTACGGCGATGTCGGCAAAGGCTGTGCGGAGTCGCTGCGCGGCCAGGGCGCGCGGGTCATCGTCACCGAGATCGACCCGATCTGCGCGCTGCAGGCGGCGATGGACGGTTTCCAGGTCGCCACCCTGGACGACGTGGTGGAGACCGCGGACATCTTCGTCACCACCACGGGCAACAAGGACATCATCATGGCCACCGACATGGCCAAGATGAAGCACCAGGCGATCATCGGGAACATCGGCCACTTCGACAACGAGATCGACATGGCCGGTCTCGCGGCGATCCCCGGCATCGTCAAGGACGAGGTCAAGCCGCAGGTCCACACCTGGACGTTCCCCGAGGGCAAGAAGCTCATCGTGCTCTCCGAGGGCCGTCTGCTGAACCTGGGCAACGCGACCGGTCACCCGTCGTTCGTGATGTCCAACTCCTT
The DNA here is from genome assembly GCF_040629205.1 of Streptomyces sp. NPDC005962. Classification (NCBI taxonomy): domain Bacteria; kingdom Bacillati; phylum Actinomycetota; class Actinomycetes; order Kitasatosporales; family Streptomycetaceae; genus Streptomyces; species Streptomyces sp. NPDC005962. The sequence goes on from NZ_JBEXVE010000061.1 coordinate 3,887, forward strand.
CGCCGACCAGACGATCGCCCAGATCGAGCTGTTCACCAAGCCCGAGTCCTACCCGACCGACGTGTACGTGCTGCCCAAGCACCTGGACGAGAAGGTCGCCCGGCTCCACCTGGAGGCTCTCGGCGCCAAGCTGACGACCCTCCGCAAGGAGCAGGCCGACTACATCGGCGTCCCGGTCGACGGCCCGTACAAGCCCGACCACTACCGCTACTGATCGCCCCGGCCGGCGCTCCCAGCGCCGGCCACCGGCCCCGCCGCACCGGCGGGGCCCCAGGGCCCGTCCGCGCCGTTCCGGCGGGGCGGGCCCCAGCCATTCAAGGACCCTCACCATGCCTCGCGGCCGCTACTCCCTCCACGACACCCACGACCACGCGCCCCTCGGCCAAGAGCACTTCCACTGTGCGCCGGGCCCCAGCGGATGGCGTTACGTCGCACAGCGCACCTCGCCCTCCGGCGAGCACGCCGGTTCCGTGGACCTCACCATCGACGAACTCGGCCGCCCCCTCCGCCTGGAGCTGCACGCCGCGAGCTGGCGGGTGCGCGGCGGCGCGATGGAGGGCGTGACCTGGGTCCGTACCGATCCGTCCGGAGCGCACGCGACCGAGGGCAACACCCAGGCCCACGCGTTCACCGGCACCTCCCCGGCGTTCCTCGTCGCCCTCTCCCGCATGCTCCGGCTCGAACCGGGCGGGGGGCCGGTACGCGTCCGCCTCGTCGCCTTCACCGACCCGGTCCTCGCACCGCGCACCCTCGACCAGTCCTGGGCACTGCTCGGCAGTACCGGGCACTCCACCGACATCGGCCCGCTCACCGTGGACGAATACCAGGTCAGCGAGTTGGACACGGGCGAGCAGCACATGGTCCACATCGCCGGCGATGTGGTGCTCGCGGCCCCCGGCATCGAGCTGGAGGAACTGGAGACCCCGCCGTCGTCCTTCGGGTGATGCGCGGGCGATGCGCGGGTGCTGCGCAGGCGATGTGCGGAGCGCCCCGCCGAACTGGTACGGTGTTCATCTCCCCGAAACCCGTTGACACGGGCCATGTGGGGAGGTAGATTTTAACGGTTGCGGTGAGCGGCATGGTACGTTCATCGGCAGCCGTTGGCATCTGAACCGCTCCGTTCGTGAATGTAATTCCGACGGAGCACTTTGACCCCCCGCAGGTAATCGCGAAGTCGATTAGGTCGGCCGCTGCGACTCTGCTAAAGTCAAGGACAGCCGAAAGGCAAAGGCCCTCCAACAGGCCACCGGAAACAAAATTCGGACCGGAAACGGAACGGAAAACGGATCTGGTAAGGTTGGAAACACGAAAGGCCGAAAGGCACTGAAGGGAAAAGCCCGGAGAAACCGGT
>NZ_JBEXVE010000062.1:0-5232 GCF_040629205.1 Streptomyces sp. NPDC005962
GGCGTTTCAGGAGCCGGGTCCGGGGGCGGAGCCCCGGCGGGGGTGCGGGGGCGGAGCCCCCGAGAGGGGGTCTGGGGCGCAGCCCCAGCCGGGTCCGGGGCGGAGCCCCGGTTTCGGGAAGGGGCGGGGTGGGGAAAGGCCCGCCGCAGGCGCCCGCCCCGGCACGCCTACAGGACGGCCCCCTCGGCGCCGCCGGGGCCCAGGAGAGGGCCCCGAGAAGCCCCGCGCCGGGAAAGAAGACCTCCCGGAGCCCACCCCGGGGCGGAGCCAGGACGTGGGCCACCGGCCGCGCCGAGGCCACCCCCAGCGGTACCCTGACGACGCCGGACCCCCGTCCGACTGGACCAACATCCGAAGGGACACCCCATGCCGCTCGAAGCCGGTCTTCTGGAGATCCTCGCCTGCCCGGCGTGCCACGCCCCGCTCCGCGAGGAAGAGGCCGAGGAGACCCCCGAGCTGGTGTGCACGGACGGCAAGGCCTGCGGCCTCGCGTACCCCGTCCGCGAGGGCATCCCGGTCCTGCTCGTGGACGAGGCCCGCCGCCCGGCCTGACGGCCGCCCGACGCGTCAGAACGACACCGGTCGACACCTGAACGACGCCGGACGACAGCAGGCCCCACCCACGGCGATCGGAGGCCGTAGCTCCATGCTCGACGAATCCCTCCTCGACGCCCCAGAGGCCCTCGCCCGGGCCGACACCCGCGGGCTCCTGCGCGGAGCCGCCGAAGCAGGCGCCAGAGTCCGTACGGCGGCCCGCCACGCCGCCGAGGCGGGCGTCGCGGACCTCAAGCCGGACGGCCGCCCGCGCGCGGTCCTGGTCGCGGGCCCGGGAGCGGCGGGAAGCTGCACCGCCGACCTCCTCGGCGCGCTCAGCGGCGGCAACATCCCGGTGAGCCTCATCGGCCCCACCGGCGTCGCCCCCGCCCCCGGCGCACTGCGCTGGGCGCTGCCCGGCTGGGCGGGCTCGCTGGACCTGCTGGTCATCGCGACGCCGGACGGCACGGAGCCGGGCCTGCCGCGCCTCGTGGAGCAGGCGTACCGCCGGGGCTGCGCGCTCGTAGCGGTGGCCCCCGGGGACTCGCCGCTGGCGGGCGCGGTGGCGCAGGCACGCGGCCTCATGGTGCCGCTGGCCACGTCCTCGTACGGCCCGTACCCACCACCCCACGAGGCCGCCACACCCCCCGAAGCCCCCCGCCCCCAAAGCCATCCCCGAAGCGATCCCCAAGGCCACCCCCAAGGCCACCCCGAAGCCGCCCCAGAAGGCCCACCCCCCGAAGGCGCCCTGGGCGAACCCTCGGGCACCCACGCACACCGCCACACCACCCCACCGCACATAGAGCCGCCCGGCACCGCACCGGACGAGGTCACCGGCCCCGCCCTGCCCGGCACGCTGTGGGCGCTGCTCACCCCGCTGCTCATGCTCGTCGACCGGATCGGCCTGATCGCCGCGCCGCCCGCCGCGCTGCAGCAGGTGGCCGACCGGCTGGACCGGGTCGCCGAGCGCTGCGGGCCCGCGATCGCCACGTACACCAACCCCGCGAAGACGCTCGCGGCCGAGCTGGCCGAGGCGCTTCCGCTGCTGTGGACCGAGGGCCCGGTGGCCGCCGCGACCGGACGGCGCTTCGCGGGGCTGCTCGCGACGCTCGCCGGGCGCCCCGCGCTCGCCACCGAACTGCCCGGCGCGCTGGCCGCGCACGGCACGCTGCTGGCGGGGGCCTTCGCGGGCGGCGCCGACCCCGACGACTTCTTCCGCGACCGGGTCGACGAGCCGGAGGCGCTGCGGGCCCGGATCGTGCTGCTGCACGACGAACCGGTGGGACCCGTCTCGGCCGTCCCGGCGGCCCGCGAACTCGCGCTGGCGCACGATACGGCGGTCAGCGAGCTGGAACCGGACGAAGGCAGTCCGCTGGAGCGCGCGGCCGAACTTCTCGCCATCACGGATTTCGCCGCCGTTTACCTCGCGCTTGGTTCGGCGGATAGAACTTGAGGCCGTACGCAAGCCCTTGACCGGCCCCGCGCCGGAAAACGGCATCCCCCCGGACAGTCAGGAACCGCACCGCATGGACCGCCTCGTCAACACCGTGCGCCCCTACGCCTGGGGCTCCGCCACCGCCATCCCCGAACTGCTGGGCACCCGGCCGACCGGCGAGCCGCAGGCCGAGATGTGGATGGGCGCACACCCCGGGGCGCCGTCCCGCGTCGACCGGGGAGAGGGCTCCGTCGCGCTGTCCGACGTGATCGCCGCCGATCCGGAGCGCGAGCTGGGCGCGGGCGCCGTACGGGCCTTCGGGCCGCGGCTGCCGTTCCTGCTCAAGGTGCTCGCCGCGGCGTCGCCGCTCTCCCTCCAGGTGCACCCGAACCTCGCGCAGGCGAAGGAGGGCTTCGCGGACGAGGAGGCCCGGGGCGTTCCGGTGGACGCCCCGCACCGCAACTACAAGGACGCCAACCACAAGCCCGAGCTGATCTGCGCCCTCACGCCGTTCAACGGGCTCTGCGGCTTCCGCGGCCCCGACGAGGCCGCCGCGCTGCTGGGCGCACTTGAGGTCGACTCGCTCAAGCCGTACGTCGACATCCTGCACGCCCACCCCGAGTCGCACGCCCTGCGCGAGGTGCTGACGGCCGTCCTGACCGCTGACCGCGAGGCGATCGCCGAGACCGTGCACCAGGCCGCGGCCGCCGCCGAACGACTTGGCGCACTCGACGGCCCGCACGCCTCGGCGTACGCGGCGTACGCCACCATCGCCCGGCACTACCCGGGCGACCCCGGCGTGATCGCCGCGATGCTGCTCAACTTCGTGACGCTGCAGCCCGGTGAGGCGCTGTACCTGGGCGCGGGCGTCCCGCACGCCTACCTCGACGGACTCGGCGTCGAGATCATGGCCAACTCCGACAACGTGCTGCGCTGCGGGCTGACCCCCAAGCACGTCGACGTTCCCGAACTGCTCCGCGTCGTCCGCTTCGAGAGCGACGCCCCGGCCGTACTGCGCCCCGAGGAGGACCCCTCCGGCGAGGAGCTGTACACCACCCCCATCGACGAGTTCCGGCTCTCCCGGTACGTCCTGGCGGAGGGCGCCGCACCGCGCGACCTCCCCTCCTCCGGACCGCAGATCCTGCTGTGCGCGGCGGGCGAGGTTTCGCTCCGCGGTGACGATGAACTACGTCTGTCCCGTGGCGAATCGGCCTTCCTCAGGGCGGGCGAAGAGGTCACCGTGACCGGCGACGGCACTGTGTTCAGGGCCACACTGACCGCCTGACGTCAGGCTCCCGCGGCGGGCTGGAACAATGGCCCGCCGTGACGGTAGTAAAGCTCAAGCAAAACTGCCATGAGTCTGGAAGGGACATTCGGCACATATGAGTGCATCAGGCGGAACCAAGGCGATCGTTGCCGCGCTGGGCGCCAACCTGGCAATCGCCGTAGCCAAGTTCGTGGCGTTCGCCTTCAGCGGCTCGTCGTCGATGCTCGCCGAAGGCGTGCACTCGCTGGCCGACTCGGGTAACCAGGGGCTGCTGCTCCTCGGTGGCAAACAGGCCAAGCGCGCCGCGACCCCGGAGCACCCCTTCGGTTACGGCCGCGAGCGCTACATCTACGGCTTCCTCGTCTCCATCGTGCTGTTCACCATCGGTGGCGTCTTCGCGCTGTACGAGGGCTACGAGAAGATCAAACACCCGCACGAGCTGGAGGCCTGGTACTGGCCGGTCGGCGTGCTCCTCTTCGCGATCATCGCGGAGGGCTTCTCGTTCCGTACGGCCATCAAGGAGTCCAACGAGATCCGGGGCAAGCTGTCCTGGTCCCAGTTCATCCGCCGCGCCAAGGCCCCCGAACTGCCCGTCGTCCTCCTGGAGGACCTCGGCGCCCTGGTCGGCCTCGTCCTCGCCCTCGGCGGCGTCGGCCTCGCCATCCTGACCGGCGACGGCATCTGGGACGGCATCGGCACCATGTGCATCGGCGCCCTCCTGGTCCTGATCGCCCTCGTCCTCGCGGCGGAGACGAAGTCCCTCCTGCTGGGCGAGGCGGCCGACGTCGACCAGGTCGCCAAGATCCGCGAAGCGGTCGTCGACGGCCAGACCGTCACCGGCCTGATCCACATGCGCACCCTCCACCTGGGCCCGGAAGAACTCCTGGTGGCCGCCAAGATCGCAGTCCAGCACGACGACAGCGCGGCGGACGTCGCCCGCGCGATCGACGCAGCGGAAGCCCGCATCCGCGAGGCGGTCCCCATCGCCCGAGTGATCTACCTGGAACCAGACATCCTCCGGCCCACCACAACCTGACCCCCGATCGCCCCGGCCAACAGGCCGGGGCGATCGCGCTACACCCCTTCGCCGCCCGACAAGGAACCCCGAAGGCCGCCGATCCCCCAACGGCGCAGCCCCGGCATCGACGCAGCCTGGCCCCGGGGAAGGGGAACCCCACAGCACGGGAACGGGCCCAGGGACGCGGCTCCCAAGGCCGCAGCCCCGGCGGGGCGCGGCGAGACTTCCCGGGCCGGGGACGAGGAAGCGCCGCTGCTTGGCGCGAGGCGGGCCCGGGGCGCGATTCCCGAGGCCCTGGAGGGCCAGTGACGTGCCCCAGGCCGGGTGAGGGCGAGGACGAGCGCCTGACGGGCTCCAGGGGCGCAGCCCGGGATCGCGGGGTGCCTGCCGGGCGTCGTCCGGCCAGTGGGCCTGTGCGCCACGTCCGGGGCCACCGGCCGCGCCGCGCGGTCCACCGTCGGCCGGGTCGTCGTTTGGCGAGGTGCCGCCCGCCCCGGCCTTCGGCCTGCGGCCGCTCAGGATCGGCGAATCCGCGCTGCGGCTGCACGCCCCCGGTACGGCCTCGTTCCCCGCCCGCCTCCGCCGCACGGTCCTGGGGACCGGGACGCGGCTCCGGCCGGGCCTGCCGCCCCGAAACGGACCGTGACTCAGCGCCCCGGCCCGGGACCCCGGGGCCAACCCACACCGAGTGCGGGGCGGAACCCGCCAGAGGGCCAGGGACGCAACCCCGGCTTTCAACGTATCTGGCGGGCCTTGCGCTGATCATCCTGCTGCCGGGCCCGCGTACCGCCTACCGTGCGGCGAGCGGGGTGCTGTGGCCTGGTGGGGACCGGGGACGCCACCCCCCGGGACCCAAGCGCGCAGCCCAGACCGTATGCGGCGGAGCAGCCCCGCGACGCCCAGGCCTTCGCGGAGAAGGTCACCGTCCCCACCTGGAATCTGCTGCCCAAGCCCAAGGAGCTGTCGTTCGAGGAGGCC
>NZ_JBEXVE010000063.1:0-5066 GCF_040629205.1 Streptomyces sp. NPDC005962
CGACGCGAGCCCAGTCATAGATCCGCGAGGTCCTCGTCCGGTAGGGCGAGGAGTTTCCCGGCCCGGCCGTCCAGTGGTTCGACGAGGTTGTCGAGCTGCCGCTTGCCGAAGAACAGCAGGTATGCCGGCTGCTCCTCCTGTTTGGCGGACTTCTTGATGCCGAGCGGCGCGAGTAGCGCGGCGGCCAGACGGTTCGCGCCCGCGTCGTCGAGTCCGGCACCGCCCTTGTCCGTGGTCAGGGAGAGGCGTTCGGCGAGCAGAGCGGCGATCCGCTTGGTGCGCGTCGCCCGGGTCTCGGCCGGCTCCGACGTGGCGAACTCCATGCGGGCGGCCCGCTTCCAGGCCTGGGAAGAGACCCGCGCCCGGCGGACACCGCCGTAAAGGGCCTGCTTCGGCGTGCCGGAGTCGTCCCGGTTGATGTTGGACGGCGGCAGGCTTTGCAGGATGTGCACTTCAACGAACAGTGTGGGCTCGGTCATCACGGGCTCCTTTCGAAGCGGGTCGGGGTGCGCGCGGCACGGAATGCGTGAAAGCGGGCCGCGCGCCAGGAAGTCCGGTCAGGCCCGTGGGGCCGCGGGGGCGGTGTGGAAGCCCCGGTCCCACCGGTCGCGGATCCGCGGCTGCTCGTCCGGGCGCCGTGCGTCGTCCCAGTACCGCAGGGCCCGGCACAGGTCGTCGTAATCGAGGCCGATGCCCGCCTGGCGCAGCAGTGGGACGAGTCCGCGTAGGTGCTGGGCCAGTTCCCCGGCGTCCAGCGAGGTCAGCAGCGCGCCGAGGCGGCGTTCGATCGCGGTGCGATCCGCCGCGGTGTGGTCCGCGTCCGGGCCGCGGGCCAGCAGGGCGCGGCAGGCGTCTCCGGGGGTGATGCCCGGAACGTGCAGCGTGCTGGTATGTCCCTGCTGGTGCGGGCCGAAGACGGTGAGGGCGGCGTGTTCGGCGACGAGATCGCGGGTGAGGGCGCCCTTGTCACGCAGAGGCGTGCCGATGCGGGCGCGGTAGAAGGGCCACATCGCGGGAACAGTGCCGGCCGCACGGCCCGCGCCGGAGCGCAGTGCCGCCAGGTCGGCTCCGGCACGGGGGTGTCCGGGGACGAAGGCGGACCAGTAGCGTTGGCTGCCACTGTCGTCGCGAGCGACCGGTTCCCGGACGATGTCAGGGCGGTGTACTGCAGGCCCCACGCCCGCAGGACCCGGCCGTTGTCCGGCGTCTGCCACGCCACCAGATCGCGGTACAGGCGCGTGTAGTCCAGGCCGATGGCGGCGCGTCGCAGCAAGGGCGCCAGCCCGCGCAGGTGCTGTACGAGTTCCTCCAGGTCCTGGGCGGACGCGGCCGCCATGAGCCGACGCTCCACAGCACCGGCACCGGCACCGGCACCGCTGGAGAACGCTCCGTCGTGCAGGCTCCGAACGGCGGTGCCCAGGCCGACGCCCGGGCGGTGCGCCGGGGCAGCCCCGGCCGCCTGGTGCAGCCCGTACAGAGTGAGCGCGGTGTGCTCGGCCCGGTAGGTGCCGGGCGGCCGGTTGCCGTTCCGCTCGCTGTCGGTGAGCTCGACGCGGTGGAGGTGGCGCATGGCCGGTGCGTCTCCGGGCTCGCTGCCCAGCCCGTCCCGCAGGGCACACAGCCCGCGCTCGCCCCACGTCGGGCGGCGGGTGGCGGTCTGCCGCGCGAACTCCTCCCGGAAGAAGGGCCGGTGCCGTCGTACGGCTGCCGGGGGCGCGGTGCTCACGCGGCACTCTCCCGCTGGTTGTTCCGCTGGTTGTTCCGCGCGTCGGCGGCCCGCGGCAGGATCTCTTCGAGCTGTGCGCGGAAGACGGCGGTGGCCTTGCCGCTGCGGAAGACGAGCTCCTTGCCGCCCGCCCTTTCCACCCGCCCCACCACGGCCCGGGTCGGCGCGGCCGCCAGGAGTAGCTCCGCCTCCCGCGCGGCCGTCGCGAACAGCGTCAGCTCCCAGGCTTCCTGGGCACGCTCCAGGAGGGTGTCATCGCCGCCGATGGTGCGCAGCCCGTTCAGTAGACGCCGCATGGCGGGATCCACGCCGTGCAGCAGGCGTGCCGACGGCCACTCGCCCCGGTCCCTGGGGGGGGGCTTCCCGCCGGCGGCGCGCCGCAGTTCGGCGTGGAGGCCGTCGAGGGCACGGCCGGCCCGGTCGGCTTGGTTCGCGCACTCCAGCAGGGCTGCCCGCAGACGGTTGTCGGAGGCGACCAGAGCGGCGGTGGGCAGGGGGAGAGTGTCGGCGATGGAGTTCTCCACCACGGCCGACCGGTTGCCGTATTCCAGGGCGGAGATCTCCACCCCCAGCGGGTAGTCGGCGGCCAGGGCGCCGTCGGCCCGCAGTTCACCGATCTGCCGCAGCAGCGGTGATGTGCGGGGGCCGTCGTCGGGGACGGCGAGTGCGAGCAGGGGCCCAGGCCCTGCCAGGCCGTGAGCCCGGACTGGTGCCGACGCGGGCGGCGCGGCGCCTGTCCGGCCTTCGGCCTCGCAGTGTGGTGCCACGCGGTGTGCGGCTCCCATTCGGGAGTGCCCGTCAGCCGGTCCCCGGCGCAGACGACGACGTGGCGGACCCGTGGTCCTTGACACCGGTCTCCCGGCTGATCAGACGGATTCGGCGGGACTGGAAGGTCAGCAGGTCCAGCAGCCCGCCGGCGTCCCGAACGGACCACCAGGGTTCGGCGGGGGAGGCCCAGCCCGGCGTCTCGGGACGCTCGTCCGACGCCCACTGCGGACGGTCCGCCGCGTCCAGGCCGCAGGGCAGGATCGGGGTGTTGAGCATCAGCGTCTCGTACAGGGTCCGGCCCGTCGGGACGATCACGCCGAGCCGGCCGAGGGGCCCGGTCGGGTTGGCCGTCGCCTTGCCGGCCTTGGCCTGGGGGTCGCCGACGGCCCCGGTCTTGATGCCGGCGGTGTCCCAGCACTGCACGTGCAGCAGCCACAACGCGGTCTGAGCCACCGTCAGGTCCAGGGGGTGGGCGTCGCTGAACGCGCTGAACAGCGGCACGTTGTTGCCCGACGCGATCGACGGCACCAGCAGCGTGGCGGATTTCGCCTCCCCGCTCAGCGCCTTGAGCCCCGCGACCTGGCCGAAGGGCCGCTCATCGTCGAACAGACGGAATGTGCCACAGTAGCGGGCGGTGAGGTAGTCGGTGAGCTGCTCGCACTCTTCGGGCGTGAACCGCCCCTCAGTGAACCGCCCCTCAGTGAACCGCCCGGCCCACTCCCGGCGCGTACGGGGAGCCCCCAGCGTGTCCAGCACCACCGGAAGCAAGAGCTGACGCAGCACCGCGGGCGCCATCGTCGCCGCCGCCACGTCCAGACGTCGCACTGTGTGCGCGTCCGTCAGCGCCCTCAGTGGGCCTGGCCGAGTTACGGCACCGTCCACTCCGACAGCCGACAGCCGGCAGCCGACAGCCGACAGCCAGCCTTCCTCGACAAGATCACCCGTCGTCGCCTCCATCGTGGGCCTTCTCCTCTGCGTGCCCGGTGCCTCCCCGGGGCACGGACGGGCGGGGCGATCCCCCGCGGATGCGGGGACGACCCGGGGAGAGAAGAGGGAGAGTCGCTGCCATACGGAGCTCCCCCCCGCGGGTGCGGGGACGACACTGCCTGAGCTTCACAGGCACAACGGGGCATCGGGGCGAACGGTTCAACGCCGCCCGAGTGGTCGGGGGAGGGGAGGGTTACCAGCGGAGGGCGAGGGACGGGGTGTCCAGCCAGTAGGTCACCTTGGCGCCGCTGTCGGTGTAGACGGAGCCGCCGGGCAGATCGACGCTCTTGCCGGCCTCGTTGCCGTCGATGGACACCTCGAGGTAGTCGACCTTCCCGCCCCCTTCGCCCGAGCCATCGGTCGTGGAGGTGGTGATCCCGGCGTACGCGCTCTCCCCTGGCGAGAGGAGCTTGACGGACTGCGGCTGGCTCTCCTCGATCACCTCGGTGGCGGCCTGTGCGTTCTTGCCCAGTTTCAGCGTCGGGAAGCCCACGAGCTTGCATTCCGCTCCGGACTTGTTGGTTGCCTTGAGCAGCATGTGGTTGACGGGCTGCTTGACCTTCTGGACGTCGAAGTCCGTCTTGTTGATGTCGCAGTCGCCGAGCGCCTTGTTCGAGCCTGTGCCCGTCGAGTTCGGGTCCTTGTCCGACTTGCCGGCCTGTCCCTTGATCTCGCTGCCGTTCGCGGCGGGGGCCGTGGAATCGGCCTTGCCGCTGCTCCGCGAGCCGCTGCCCCCGTCCCCGCTGCACGCGGTGAGCGACAGGGCGGCGACGGCCAGCGTCGAGACAGCGGCGATACGGACGCCGCGAGTGCGGCGGAGGGGGGTGACGTTCATGACGACTTCCTTTTGGTGGTGGTTCGGGCTCGACATCAGATGCAAGCCGCTGAGCGGTACTGACGCCGTCAGCACTGGACACCATGCCGCTACGGCACAGTCAAGCGGCGCGTCCCAACGCCGTGTCGCGTGCCGCTGGCTGACCGTGCGCGCCCGGGCTTGCGCTACATGTCACTCAGTGACATTGTTATTTAGCCTCGATCTTGCATGAGGGTCCGTCAGCTTGCTGGCGGACCCTTTCCGCTTGTTCGGGGCGGAGATTTGTGCGGGTGGGCAGGCTGGCGGCCCGGCTGTCGTGCCGGGTGGGCGCCGGGTTCCACGGCTCCGGGGGCGGTGGGTGCTCGTCGGGACAGGTGGTTGTCGCTGGTCAGCCCGGGTTCGGCAGGGCTTGGAGTCGCTCGAATGCGCTGGTGACCACGTTGGTCCAGGGCCAGTGGCGGGCGAGGCGGAGGATGCGGCGGCGGCCGGTGGTGACGAGCTGGGCGGCGGCGGAGAACAGCCGCAGCCGTAGGCGCTTGGGCTCCCATCGCCGGGCGGGGCCGGTCAGGGCGAGCATGGGCATCCAGGCCAGCAGGTCGAGCGCGATCTGGACGATCTCCAGCCAGACCTGGTTCTGGGCGGTGTGGTGGAGGGGCAGGTTGCGCAGGCCGGTGTCGCGGGCGGCGCGGATGCGGTCCTCGGCCCGGGCCTGCTGGCGGTGCCGCAGCTCCAGGTGCGCTATCGGCGTGCTGGCGGTGTTGGTGGCGAAGC
>NZ_JBEXVE010000064.1:0-1801 GCF_040629205.1 Streptomyces sp. NPDC005962
GGGACGCTGTTGGCTAATTCGTGGTCCTGATCACTTGGTCCCATCGAGTTGTTTCTCGGCGGGGCGAAGTCGTGCGAAGTGGCTGGGCGGGTGTGAGCCCGAGGTGTCGCGGTGAGGTGGGCCTCGATGCGGGCGAGGTTGAGTGCGGCGCCGGTGAGCTGGTGCTGGAGGCTCGTCTTCGCAAGGCCACGGTAGCGGGATCTGCGCAGACCACAGCGTTGGACGCCTTGGGAGATGGTGCCTTCGGCCCCAGCGCGGATCTTGTACTGCTCTTTCCAGCGGTCGGTCTGCTGAAGGGCGCGGGCCTGTTGGAGGGCCTGGTGTTCGTGGTGTTGCCGCAGGGTCAACGTCCTTCCTTCGACCTTCGGCGAACTGACGCAGTCGCGCAGTGCGGGACATGGGCGACAGCCGGCCGGGGAGAATCTGACCTTGACCACGGGAAGCTGCTGCTGGGATGTGCCCATGGCCCACCGAGTGCTGGTGCGGCCCATCGGGCAGGTGACCTGCTGTCGCTCCCAGTCGATGGCGAAGGCGTCCTGTCCATAGCCGCCGCCGCTTTTCGCCTGGGCGACGGTGACCTCTTGCAGCGGCCCGTGCAGGGCAACGCCATGCTCCCTCCGTGCGGTCACGATCTGCGCGGCGGTGGGATATCCGGCATCGACCCAGTGCTCACCGGGCAGGCAGTCGCGTGCCACCAGCTGGTTGTGGATCGTGTCGGCCATCGCCTTGTCCGGGATGGTTGCGACGGTGGTGGCCACGTTCGTGATCAGGTTCGGGGCGTCGGGCTCGCAGGTCTCGGTGAGGTGGACTTTGTAGCCGTCCCACATGGTGCCGCGCTTGACGCTGCCGCGTGCCTCAGCGTCATAGGGCGTGACCAGGCGCATCGCGCCCGGCGGCCGGTCTTTTGGGTCCCGCCGTGCCACCTCGCCCTCAACCAGGCGGAAGTGCTGGACCCACACCTGCCGCAGAATCTCCACCTCGTCCAGCGCACCAAGCCCGTGCGGTGCGCCGGGGCCCGAAGACCGCCTCAAGCAGCCACATCCCGTCCGCGCCGATCCGCAAGCCCACCTCGTCCCGCTTGGCGCGGGCCTTGGGGAACCGCGAGTCCTCGGCCCTGGTCGCGTAGTGCCTGAACCAGTCCGGCTCCGTCACTTCCACCAGCCAGTCAGGGGCGGCCTGGGCCAGCGCGTTCAACGCTGAACGCAGGGTCTCCGCCACCAGCTCAAGCCAGTTCAGCTCACGTGCCGCCGAGGACACATGCGTGGAATCGGTGCGGGCCCGGCCTGCGCTCTTGAGCAGCCCCTTCTCCCGGGCTGCAGCCAGGATGCCGTCCAGCACCCGCCGTCCGGCGTCCGCCCTGGTCAAGCGGTCCCTGAACTCCGACAGCACCGAGAAGTCGAACCCCGGATCCTCCAGTTCCAATCCGAGCGCGTACTTGAAGTCGATCCTTGCCCGGACCGCCTCCGCAGCCTGCCGGTCGGTGAGCCCCTCCACGAACTGCAACACCAGTACCAGCGCCAACCGCCCCGGTGACCAGGCGGGCTTGCCCCGTGCGGGGAACAGGTCCGCGAACTCCTCATCGGTGAACAACGACCCCAACTGGTCCCGGACCCGGATCGCCAGGCTCCCCTTCGGGAACGCGGCCCGCGCCACCCGCATTGTCTCCGCCGGGATCGCCCCCGGCCCCCTCGGCTGCATCGACATCGACACCCACCCCAAACGACAACGTCGGCCTTCAAGACCACAACCGGGTCTTGCCGGCCGACGTCACGCGAGCCCCCGAATTAGCCAACAGCATCCC
>NZ_JBEXVE010000066.1:0-1412 GCF_040629205.1 Streptomyces sp. NPDC005962
TGAGACCTGATGCCGAGCCGATTGTGGTGAAGTGGATGATCCTATGCTGTCGAGAAAAGCCTCTAGCGAGTTTCATGGCGGCCCGTACCCTAAACCGACTCAGGTGGTCAGGTAGAGAATACCGAGGCGTTCGGGTGAACTATGGTTAAGGAACTCGGCAAAATGCCCCCGTAACTTCGGGAGAAGGGGGGCCATTGCTGGTGATCACTCTTGCAGTGTGAGCTGGTGGTGGCCGCAGAGACCAGCGAGAAGCGACTGTTTACTAAAAACACAGGTCCGTGCGAAGCCGTAAGGCGATGTATACGGACTGACGCCTGCCCGGTGCTGGAACGTTAAGGGGACCGGTTAGTCGACCTTCGGGTTGGCGAAGCTGAGAACTTAAGCGCCAGTAAACGGCGGTGGTAACTATAACCATCCTAAGGTAGCGAAATTCCTTGTCGGGTAAGTTCCGACCTGCACGAATGGCGTAACGACTTCTCGACTGTCTCAACCATAGGCCCGGTGAAATTGCATTACGAGTAAAGATGCTCGTTTCGCGCAGCAGGACGGAAAGACCCCGGGACCTTTACTATAGCTTGATATTGGTGTTCGGTTCGGCTTGTGTAGGATAGGTGGGAGACTGTGAACTCTGGACGCCAGTTCAGGGGGAGTCATTGTTGAAATACCACTCTGGTCGTGCTGGATGTCTAACCTGGGTCCGTGATCCGGATCAGGGACAGTGTCTGGTGGGTAGTTTAACTGGGGCGGTTGCCTCCTAAAGAGTAACGGAGGCGCCCAAAGGTTCCCTCAGCCTGGTTGGCAATCAGGTGTTGAGTGTAAGTGCACAAGGGAGCTTGACTGTGAGACCGACGGGTCGAGCAGGGACGAAAGTCGGGACTAGTGATCCGGCGGTGGCTTGTGGAAGCGCCGTCGCTCAACGGATAAAAGGTACCCCGGGGATAACAGGCTGATCTTCCCCAAGAGTCCATATCGACGGGATGGTTTGGCACCTCGATGTCGGCTCGTCGCATCCTGGGGCTGGAGTCGGTCCCAAGGGTTGGGCTGTTCGCCCATTAAAGCGGTACGCGAGCTGGGTTTAGAACGTCGTGAGACAGTTCGGTCCCTATCCGCTGTGCGCGTAGGAGTCTTGAGAAGGGCTGTCCCTAGTACGAGAGGACCGGGACGGACGAACCTCTGGTGTGCCAGTTGTCCTGCCAAGGGCATGGCTGGTTGGCTACGTTCGGGAGGGATAACCGCTGAAAGCATCTAAGCGGGAAGCCTGCTTCGAGATGAGGGCTCCCACCCACTTGATGGGTTAAGGCTCCCAGTAGACGACTGGGTTGATAGGCCAGATATGGAAGCCGGGTGACCGGTGGAGTTGACTGGTACTAATAGGCCGAGGGCTTGTCCTCAGTTGCTCGCGTCCACTGTGT
>NZ_JBEXVE010000067.1:0-1297 GCF_040629205.1 Streptomyces sp. NPDC005962
GGGCCTTGACCCTTGATCCTGGACACACGAGACACTGGATCCTGAGGATCTGAGAACGGACATCTCGTGGTCATGAAGAACTATCCGCCGCAGTTCAAGGTGGACGCGGTCGCGCTGTACCAGTCGCGGCCCGAGGCGACGATCAGGCAGGTCGCTGCCGATCTGGGAATCAATTCCGAGACCTTGCGGAACTGGGTGCGGGCAGCCGGCGCGAGCCGGCCGCGGGGGCGCCGGGCGGAGGTGCCGACCGACCCGCCGACGCCGTTGGAGGCGGAGAATGCCGCTCTGCGCAAGAAGGTCCGCGAGCTGGAGGAGGAACGCGAGATCCTGCGCAAGGCGGCGAAGTATTTCGCCGGGGAGACGCGCTGGTGAACCGCTTCCAGTTCGTCGCCGACCACCACCGCCGCCACGGCGTGAAGCGGCTGTGCACCATCCTTGGCATCGCCCGCTCCAGCTTCTACTACTGGCGTCGGACGGCCGCGGACCGGGTTGCCCGGCAGGCGGCCGACGCCCGCCTCGCCGCCCGGATACGGGCCGTGCACCGCGAGTCGGACGGCACTTACGGCGTCCCCAGGATCACCGCCGAGCTTCGCGAGGCGGGCGAGTGCGTCAACCACAAGCGGATCGCGCGTGTGATGCGGGGTGCCGGTCTGGCGGGCGTGCGCTTGCGCCGCAGACACCGCACCACTGCTGCGGACCCGGCCGCGGCGAAGGCCCCGGACCTCGTCGGCCGCGACTTCACGGCAAGCGAGCCGAACACGAAGTATGTCGGTGACATCACCTATCTCCCGCTGGACGGCGGGAAGTTCCTGTATTTGGCCACCGTGATCGACCTTGCCTCACGCCGCCTGGCCGGCTGGGCGATCGCGGACCACATGCGTACCGACCTCGTCACCGACGCCCTGGCCGCCGCCGAACGAACCCGCGGCAGCCTCGCCGGGGCGGTCCTGCACACCGACCACGGCGCCCAGTACACCAGCCGGGCCTTCGCCAACGCCTGCCGCCAGGCAGGCGTTGGCCAGTCCATGAGCGCGATCGGCTCCAGCGCGGACAACGCGCTTGCCGAGTCCTTCAACGCGACGTTCAAACGCGAGACGCTCCAGGGCCGCAAGACCTGGTCCAGCGAACGCGAGGCCCGCCTCGACGCGTTCCGCTGGCTCAACCGCTACAACACCCGACGCCGTCACTCCCGCCTCGGACAACGCAGTCCCATCGCCTACGAGACAGCACTTGACACAACATCAACTAACCTGGCCCAAGCCGCATAGCCCGTGTCCAAGATTCCGGGTCAAGGCCC
>NZ_JBEXVE010000068.1:0-1003 GCF_040629205.1 Streptomyces sp. NPDC005962
TGCGAGGTCGGCTCGAAGCGTCCGATCTTCCCGAAGTACCGGCCGTGCTTGACCGCCTTGTACTCCAGCATGTTCACGAATGCCGACCATCCGGCGTCGTGCACGGATTTGGCCAGCCGGGTGCGGGCGAGGCCGGATACCGCGAGGTCTTCCACATACACCGCTTGGTTGTCGCGGATGATCTGTGTGGAGGCCTTGTGGTGCCAGTCCCGGCGGCGGTCAGCCACCCGGGCGTGTTGTCGCGCGACCCGGATACGGGCCCTGGCCCGGTTCTTCGACCCCTTGGCCTTCCGGCTGAGATCCTTCTGCAACCGCTTCAGTTTCTTCTCGGCGCGGCGCAGGAACTTCGGGGAGTGGATGCGGGTGCCGTCGGAGAGGACGGCGAAGGTGGACAGGCCCAGGTCGATGCCGACTTCGGTATCCAGCTCGGGGAGCAGGTGCGGTTCGGTGTCCACCACGAAGCTCATGCAGTACCGGCCCGCACTGTCCTTGATGACGGTCAGGGAAGTCGGCGCGGCCGGAAGCGGCCTGGACCACTTCACCCTGATGGTGCCGACCTTGGCCACGTACACCGTGCCGTTGTCCTGAAGGGAGAAGGCGTTGGTGTTCAGGCGGATGGACTGCCGGGTGTCCTTCTTCGACTTGTACCGGGGCGGCGCAACCTCCCGGCCTTTGCGCTGACCCTTGAGGGAGTCGAAGTAGTTCTTGTAGGCGGTATCCAGGTCGCGCAGCGACTGCTGGAGCACGACCGCCGACACCTCGGCCAGCCAGGCGCGTTCGGTGGTGCGCTTGGCCTGGGTGATGCGACGCCGGGACAGCTCGGCCGACGCCACATACGGCCGCCCTGCCGCATGTGCTTCCCTCCGGTCGCGCAGGCAGTCGTTCCACACCACCCGCGCACACCCGAACGCACGCGCCAGCGCGCGGCGCTGCGGGGCGTCCGGGTAGACCCGGTAGTTGTAGCGGAGCTGCACGAACACGAACATATTGCGGTCTCATGGAC